>NZ_JBSFKI010000063.1:0-39175 GCF_053598475.1 Kitasatospora sp. NPDC001119 | reverse complement strand
ATCGAACAGGCCCAACCACCCGATTCCAGCAACTCTGCCAACAACCGGATGGCGGGACTCGAACCCGTCACTCATGAAGATCACCAACAGCATCCAGAAGTTGAGCCAGAACCTCGTTCAACATGCCGAAAACAGCCACCCCGTCCAGCAGCGCCTCGAGCTCTGCCGCCGGCATCACGGAGCGACACAGGTCTGTCTCCCTGATCGGCACTGAGGCGGTGCTCCATCCCTGCAGCAGGGCGCTGCGCTTGTCGCACGCCTATCGACGGCCGCAACCTCAAGGCCCTGCTCGCCGAACACCTGAACATCGACGCCCTGATCGGGCTGCCCAAGGTCCCCCCGGGCTGGCAGGCCGGTGACCTCGTGTAGGCGCGAACACGCGGCCGCCGCACCGGGTTGCGGCGGCCCTCGGCCGACGGCCGCGGTCCCCAGCTGGTCCCCAGCAAGATCGCAAAGCGGCGGCGCCACAGCCGCCCACCACCTGTCGGACCATTTACAAAAAGGCCGCTGACCTGGGATCTCTCCCGGCCAACGGCCTTCCGACATACTGTCGGGACGACAGGATTTGAACCTGCGACCCCTTGACCCCCAGTCAAGTTCTGCGCCTAGACTCCCCCGCTAGAGCGGACGGGACGTCAGCTCAACAGACCTCAACTGGCCCACAACGTACGAAAGTTCGTCACCATCGACACCATCGCTCATGCGCGCGACGAGCAGCGCTGCGTGCGACAGATTCGTCCAAGAATGTCCATATCCGCTCATGCGTGCCCACCTCCGCTCATTAGGCGTGGTCCCCAGCTGGTCCCCAATCTCCAAGGCCACGATACATCGCTGCGAGTAAGGACGCCACATTCTCTTGACAAATACCCGGAGACCATCCAGCCCGCTGCTGTGTCGAACATCACATTCGCTGCTTGCCGCCTCTGACGGGTGGCCTGATCGAAGGCTTCGCCAACCTTGAAGCCGCTACTTTCCGCGATCTTCGCTCCTCCCGGACGAGCTGTTCGCCGCCGTCCGCTTGGACGAAGGCGAAGCAGAAATCTGCTTCGCCTAGGCCGCCTCTTATAAATCTCGCCAAGGTCCAAGCCCCTGGCCCGCCCGGGGCTCCCGGATCCCAGGACGTTCCGTGCAGGAATCCCTCAGAATGTCTTTGCCCAACCCTCTGGCCACGAAGGACCGCAGCATGGATGACAACTCCCCACGCCGGTGGTGGACGCCCCGCACCGCCCCCGTCGACGCGATCGGCGGCGGCCGGCAGGAGCAGGAATCCCGCTTCCGGACCACTACCGCCCGCTTCCGCTCACAGGCCGGGAAAGTCGCTACGGCGGCCCGCCCGCACCTCGGGCCGATCGCCACGACCTTCGCCACCGTCGCCATCTCCACTCTGGTCTCCTCCGCCCTCGACCGCGGCCGAGCGAGCGACCGAGGTCTGTTGCCGTCCCCGTTGTGCCAACCGACCAGCGGGGGGCCGTCCTCGACATGCCAGGAGTGCGGGCGCCCCCTCACCAACGAGCTATCCCAGCAGGCCGGGTACGGGCCGACCTGCGCACGCTACAAATTCCTCTGCCCCCCCAGCACGAGGAGGGTCCCCCCACACATACACGCGTGGGGGGACCCTCCTGTTCACTCATGCCGACCAACGGGCTCGACTGCGCCCCGCCATCCGGCGAGACCGCAAATCCGGGCGGCACCCCTCGTTCGGCCCGTAGCTCTGTCTTCGTGACCGCTCGGGCGGCATCAGGAAGTGCTCCATCCGAAGCGGCCCGATCGAGTTGTTGGATTAGCCATGCACCGCGCCTACATCTTCAGGATCAGCGTTTCGGCGTCCGCCAGTTCCGCAGCGCTGCCGTCCGTGGCATCGCGCAGCGCCGTCAGCCTTTCCATCCACTGGATCCGCTGGTCCGCCGGGAGCGGTTCCTCGCCCAGTTGGGTCCGCAGGTCGATCGCTTCTTTGAAGCCGGCCATGAGCTCGCGGGCGGCGGAGGCGGCCCGCTCGTAGCTACCTTCAACCAGTTCGATCCGCGCCGCCATCTCCTGGCGCAGGGCGGCGAGCCGGTCCCGGGGGTCCTGCCGGGCTTGCCCGTTCGCGGTGGTCTCCGTGGTGCCGGCGCTGTTCTCGGAGGCCGTGGTGCCCTCGGCCGTGGTGTTCGCGTCGTTCCCGGAGTTCGTGCTCTGGGCGAGGTCCGGCGGGAACGTGTCGTCGAACCACGCCTTGTCTGCGACGAGGCCGGTGGGCGCGCCGTCGATGTCCGGGATGAGGATCATGCCGGGGACGATCGGGCTTCGCTGGTCCTCGCCTACCTCGCGTTCGCCGTAGCAGATCGGCTTGCCACCGTCGGGGGCCTGCGGCGCCAGGACAGAGTCGGGGTGTCCCAGGACTGAGCGCGCGAAGGTAAGCAGGAGGGTGCGGCTTCGGTTCTCCGTCCCTGCCCCGTAGGCCATGGTGAGTGCTGCGACGGCGTTGGCCGGGGTGCGGCGCACGCCCTTGCGCCCGGCTCCGGCCTCGCTGCCCTGGCCGGGCGTGACGAGGGGCTGGGGGGCGTGGATCAGTGCGGGCACCATGCGCCGGACCAGTGCGGCCCAGGCCGTCGGGTCGCCGGCCTCGGCCCGCAGGAACAGCTCCTTGAGCGCCCTTATGTCCTGGTTGGAGCCCTCCTTCGCGTCCGTCACCGTGAACAGGCCGAGCGCCGAAAGGATGTTGGCCCGGTGCAGGAACAGCTGCGCGACGGCCGCCGACCACAGCCGCGTACGGGTTTCGGCGTTCGGGGCCCGCGTCTGGCTCCACGCCGGTTCCTGCAGGCTCGCCCGGACGATCGGCCAGAACGCCCCGGTGTCGCGCACCCGGCGCTTCCCGTTGTCGGGCCCAGCCGAGGGGATGTCCGGGAAGACCAGCGCGGTGATGGCCCGGACGGCGATGTCCCGCAGAGTGACCAGCGAGACCTTCTCGTCCGCAGGTAGAAGGGCGGCCAGGGGGTCGAGGGGGCCGTTCGCCGTCAGGGCGTTGCGGACTCCGTCCAGGTCGAGGAGGTCCACGCCCTGGGCCTCGGGGAACGTCTCACCGAGCAGCGCGACGAGCTGGCCCTCCTTCGCGTAGGCGTCCACGAGGGTCGCGAACAGGGCGACGAACCGGGCTTCCTCCTCGTAGGGCTGGATCCCGCGGAGGTGGTCGTTGACATTCAGGCCCCGCAGCACGTGCTCCAGCGCGGCCGGCTTACTACAGCCGACGACGATCTCCATCGGCACCGTGGCGATCTTCGCGGCGCGCCGGGCCGTGTGCTCCGGCTCCGTCTCCTCCTTGGCGTCGGCCTCGTTGAGGCGGTGCGAGACCCGGTTGAGGACCTCCCGCTGGTTCAGGAGCAGCACGCTGGGGTCGTGCGTGTCCGACGGCAGTGCCACGAGGGTCCGCGGCATGCCGGTGATGATGTGCTCGGGGCGCAGGCCGAAGACGTCGAGGCGGGCCAGGGCGCGGTTATTGGCGGTCACGGCGACCATCCGCCACAGTTCGGACAGGGTTCCGTCCGCGTTCCTGATGCGCCACTGCTGCAGGACGCTCATGCCGCGCGAGAGCTGGCCGGCGGCGACCAGGGACTCGGCGAGGTCGTATCCGCGGCCTTTGCCGAAGCGCCGCAGTTGGTCGGCGGCGTAGCGCTGAATGTGGACTGCCTGCTCGTAGGTCTGCTCGGCGAGGGTGAGCGCGGCCATCGGCTCGCCGTCCTCCTCCGCCGCCCGCACCACGGGGCGCGGACGGCGGTTGCCGAGCGAGGTGAGCAAGGCGACACGGTGGCCGTCGGCTTCACGCGCCCGCCGGGCCGCCTCCGCCAGCTTGGTCTCCGCGGCGGCGAGGGCGGTCGCATAGTGGGGGTCGTCGCTCGGGGCGCGGCGGCGGATCTCGCGCTCCTTCTCGGCGGCCTTCCTGGCCTTCTCGGCGGCGTCGAGCGCGGTCTCGGCGGCGATCAGATCGGCGACACGCTTCGTAGCCTCAGGGCTGGGCGGGGACCAGGTGCCGACGGTGCGGTCGTTGAGGTCCCACGGAGCCACAGCGGCACCGTGCACGTCGCAGATAAGCAAGAGGACGCGGTCGTTGCCCGACTCCACCACCCGATATGCCGTGGGGTGGAGGATCTTCTTGCCCCGCATGGTGCGGACGAGCTTTTTGATCTCGGTGTCGCCGAGGGCGGTGGCGAGGCCCTCCGTGATCGCGGCGCGGGGCGGAGGCGCCAGGCCCTCCTCCTCGCAGGTGTTCTCGACGGCGTCCGCCAAGTGCTCGGCCCACAACTGTGTGCCGATGTACGAGTAGATGCCGGTAGGTCGCTTGCTGGCCATGAGGTCTGTCCTTCTCCCGGCCGAGCCGGGCGTCAAGGCACGCCTCCGTCCATCGGGGGCGCGTGACACGCGCCCGAGGACTTGACCTCGTGACGGCGGGAAATCCGCTCCAGGAACCGGACGGCATCCTGGGCGACCCGCTACGTACGATCCACCTGCCGACGCCTGCAGAGGGATCACACCGAACAACACCCACAGGCCGAGTGTCTGGGATCTCGCATCTGGTTCCTGCTCCGCCGACGGCGGCACGAGGCAGACGTCGGTGATGAACCACCGACGTGCGGCACCGACTGTGCCAGCGCCCGGGGCGGGTCTGCGCACATCAGCCGGATCATTCACCCGATCGAGTGAAGTCCTCCCCAACCTGCCACCATGGCATGCAGGTTGTCGACTTGGGCATCGACAAAGCGGCGACGCGGCCTAGCTGGTGACTTCGCACATGGGGTTTTAGGTCTCCAGCCAGCGGGGCCGGGTTTCGTCGATGCCGAGGAGTTCAAGCAGGTGTGCTTGGACTCCTCGGTTGATGAGGACGGCGGGTGGGCTGGTGGCGGTGCCGGGCCGGAGCATCAGGCTGGCCAGGTGGTAGAAGATCATGCGGCCGGTGGGGCGGACGGCTCAGTTGTCGGGGTAGAGGCCGCGCATGGTCTGTTCGGGGCCGAGGGCTTGGCGGACTTGGCGTTCGATCAGGCAGAAGACCAGCAGGGCCAGGCAGATCACGGTGATCAGGGCGGCGATGCGCCGGTTGTGCTGGAGGAAGACGGGCGCGACTGCGAGTGGGCCCTTGAAGTCGTGGTAGCGGCGTTCGACCACGGCCTGGCCTTTGTAGCGCAGGAAGACCTCCTGCGCGGTGGCCTGTTCGGGGGTGAGGTTGGTCAGCAGCGCGTACCAGCCGTCGACGGCCGCCTGGGCGGTCAGGACGTCCTGGTCGAAGTGCCATTCCAGGACGGGCCGGCCGGCCTCGTCGGTGGTCACGGTGGTACGTAGGCAGTCCTCGACGCGGCGGGTCTTGGCGATCACGCCGATCCAGGCGGTGATCCTCTCGGCCGTGCCGTAGAACCGTCCGCCGGCGCCGCGCTGGAGCTTGTCCAGGTCCTCGGCCGCGCGGGCCAGGCGTTTGGCGCGGGCGGCCTGCTGGCCGCGGGCGTTGCCGGTGGAGTGGACCAGGATCCTGCGCAGGGTGTGCACCGGGTCGCTCTTGCGGCGCCCTGCGAGGGTGTGGGTGTCCTCCAGGACCCGGTAGACCTCGCGCCCGTCGGAGGGCTTGCCCTCGTCCCGGTCCGGGACGTAGTCCACGACCTGCGCATCGTCGAGGTTCAGGGCGGCGTAGACCCCGTCGGGGACCTTGGCGGCCGGGGCGGGGGCGACGAAGGCGACCTTCGCGTCCAGCAGGGCGGTGACGTTGGGGTGGGACACCAGCTTGGAGTCGGCGACCAGCAGGAAGTCCCTGCGGTCGGCCATCTTGCGCAGGGCGTTCATTGCGCCGACGACCTGGGCCACTTCGCCCGCGCCACCGTCGTAGACGCGGTGGAGGAGCGGGACGCCGCCGTCGCCGGTGACCGCGAGGCCGGCCTGGATCTGCTTCAGGTCGACCCGGCGGTCCTTGGGGTGGCCGTACTTGACCTGCGGGAACTGCTCGTCCTGGTCCTCGTAGGCGCCGAAGAGGGACATCGAGGTCATGTCCCAGTGGATCCGGGACACGTCGATGCCGAACTCCGTGATCGCCTGCGCGCCGACCGTGCCCGCCAGCTCGTCCAGGTGCGGCGCGATCGCGTCCAGGGCGCGGGCGAGCCGGTCGTCGCCCAGCAGGTGCGGCTCGATGCCGAAGACCTCCTCCACGGCCCATTCCCGGGCCCAGTCGCCCACGCGGACCAGCGGTGCCGGGGCGGACAGCCGGTTGGCGACCATCACCTCGATCACCTGGCCGTTCGTGAGGTGTGCGACCTCGCGGATCGGGCACAGCTCGTCGACGATCCCGGCCACGTCCAGCCGGCGCAGAAACTCGGCAGAGGCGGGCAGCGCGCCCAGACGCCTCTCCACCACGGGCGTCAACTCCACCGTCATCCGAGGACGGTGGACCCGTGAACGACGTGAACGAGATATCGGCACGCCAGGCTCAACGACCGGCACCTCATCGAGGTACCGGTCGCATCACCACATCATCCGAACTCGTAATGTGCGAAGGACGGGCCTAGCACTGCAAGGGGCGTTGTGGATCTCGGTCGTCTGCGCGGCCCTGGCCGATGCGGTGGCACAGCCAGGGCCCGGCCGGGCTGATTCCGCCGCCGCATCGAACGCAGTTCGAACTTTCGGGATTGCTGACCAGTGCAGCCGGTCCGTCGAGGCGCGTCACCTTGGCGAGTTGTAGAAGCTCATCACCCACTCTCGTGAACGGGTCGCCAGCATTGGCCGTCCCGCCGACATCTCGCGAGGCCCCACCGCTCACGCAGGGCCTTGGACTACGGCCGGATGCTTCGGCAGGACATGGCAATGGACGCCGTCGTGCTCGGTGATGAAGCCGAGGAAGGCCGAAGCGGTGACGGGAGGTCGTCGGTGAACAGCGCAAGACGAGCCGCCCGAGCAGAACGGAAGCAGTAAATAGGCATGCGCGAATATCCGGATTCAGGCACTCCAGATATGAGCAGATTGTGACCTCTGGTGGACCCGGGAAGAGTCGGCCGGCGTCGAGAAAATTGATCTTTTCATAACAGATCAGAAGTGGGCCCGTCGGCTGTCATTGATCTGCTGGTCATTCTTTTTCGTTCACCCGTGCGGTGCATGCGATGTTCGATTTCCTGGGGCTAGGATTCACCTGGTTCTGCAATTGCAGCTGCAATTGCAGAACCGGGCCTGACCTGCGCCTTGGTGTGGGCTTGGCTCGTGACGGACACATCCCTCGGTGATTGGAAGGCGGGATTCCCGTGAGCGAATTCTGGAGCGGCATGCCGGCGGGCTCCATCGGCGGCGTGACGTGGGTGAAGGCGAAGGCCAGCAACGTGTCTGGGCAGTGTGTCGAGCTCGCCGCGCTGCCCGGTGGCGACGTGGCGGTGCGCAACAGCCGCTTTCCCGATGGGGTCGCCCTCATCTTCACGCCGGGTGAGATCAGGGCTTTCCGCTTTGGCATGGAAGACGGAGAGTTCGACCACGTGATCGATGCCTGAGTCGTCCGTTCGGAGATAACTTCATAAAGGGGTGCATGGAGGCGCGCGGCCTTACCCTGTGGCAGACTCGGTAGCAAAAGTCTGTCAAGGAGGGGTCGCGTGTCTTTGCACGCTGACATGGGTGGCGACAATGTGTTCGCCTTTCCGCGACCGGGTGCCGACCCGGCTCGGAATCCGACCGCCGCAATGATGCTGGCGGGCGTCAAGCTGAAGGAATTGCGGGGCGACCTAACGCTGGCCGCGGCCGCGCGGAAGGTGAGCTGGTCAGCGGCCAAGTTGAGCCGCCTGGAGAACGGGCTGCAGGTTCCCAAACCGATGGACACTGCCAAGCTCCTCAAGACCTACAGTGCCGACCCCAAGGTGGCGCACTCGGTCGAGGAGTTGGTGGAGCACGCGCGGGCCGCCAAGAGCCACTGGCTGTACGCGTTCCGCGACCTGCTCGACGGAGACGTCCACCGGCTGATCGCCCTGGAGACCGCTGCCGCGATACTCCTCACCTACGAGGCCAAGATCATCCCTGGCCTCGCACAGACCCCCGGCTACTACCGGGCCCTGTTCGCGACGTACCAAAAGCCCTGGCAGGCCCAAGGCCTGGAGAGGCGCGTCGAGCTGCGGCGCCGCCGGCAGGAGCTGTTCTTCGAGAACCCCGCCCGCACCGTCTTCTTCCTGGAGGAGGGGAGCCTCTACCGTCAGGTCGGGTCGCCGCAGGTCATGGTTGAACAGACCGACCACCTGATCGACCTGACCTACCGTCCGGGCTTCGGTGTCCGGATCATCACGAAGGACCACCTCGTCGCCAGCTCCCTCTCCTCGACGACCTACCTCGATTTCGGGGCGAGCCCGCTGAGGACGCTGATCTACAACGAGACCCTCACCGGCGGCGAGTACTTCACCCACGGCCCCGACGAGGCGCCGCCGAAGGGAGAGCGCTGCAAACTCTCCGAGATCGAGCAGTACACGGAGGAACTGACGCGGCTGATGCAGATGGGCACCGAGCGCACGGAGAGCCGCGGGCTTCTCCTCCGGGCGCGCCGCCACTTCGAGGACCTCCTCTGAGCGGGCGGGTCACGTTCCCTAGAGCGGCTCGGCGGCCACGGCCGGCACCAGGGCGAGGCCGCCGTACTGCGTCCACTCGGTGGTGCGCTGGCGCGGGAGCACCTCGTTGTCCGGCAGCCACAGGCTGACATCGCCGAGGCCGGGCGGCTGAATGTCCAGGCCCTCGAAGTAGGAACGGACATCCTGCTCGGTGCGAATACGCCCCCAACGGCCGTGCGTCTGCTCGTGCATGAGATCGGTGGCCGCCACCCGGAAGCGCGGGTCGTCACTGACGAACTGGCAGATGACCACGACGCTGCCCGCAGCCAGCCGCCCGACGGTGTCGCGCACGACCGCGGCAGCCTGCTCGTCACCCACACAGTGCAGGACGGAGACGAACAGCGCGGCCACCGGTTCGGATAAGTCGATCAGCTTCAACAACCGCGGATGGGTGAGCAGCTTGTCGGTCCGGACCATGTCGGCGTCGACCACGGCGACGTTGTCGTTCTCGTCGAGCAGCGCCCGCCCATGGGTGATCACGACCGGGTCGTTGTCGACGTAGACGACGCGGCAGTCACCGTCGACGCGCTGCGCGACCTGGTGGACGTTGTCCTGGGTGGGCAGGCCGGATCCGTGGTCGATGAACTGGCGGATGCCGTATTCGCGTGCGATGTGTCGCACCGCCCGCCTGAGGAACGCCCGGCTGTTGACGGCAAGTTCACGCGAACTGGGCGCTACGGCCAGGAGTTGCTCGACTGCCAGGCGGTCGCTGGCGAAGTTGGTGTTCCCGTTCAGGAGGTAGTCGTGCATCCTCGCTGGGCTCGGGATCGTGGCATCGATCTGATTCTGCGCCGGTGTGGAATCGCTCACGGTGCCCCTCCGTGTCGACAACCCCGGTCCGTTCCAGGGCAGATGATCGACTCATGGTAAGGGGGCATGGCAAACCGCACCACGATGTTGCCCGTCCCGTCACACACGCGAGTGATTTGATCACGCAGTAGTGCTCGGGTGGCGAACAGGGTGGCGGAAGATGGCGGGTTCTGACTCGCGTTCCGCGGCCTCGGTCAGCAGGTACTCGTGACGGACTCCCAGGGGTTGGTGTCGTGCAGGGTGCGCCGGGCCATCCGCAGGTCAGCGGCCGCTTCCGACGCTTCCAGGCCCATCAGGTCCGCGGCCTGCGCCACCGACAGGCCCAGGCGGTGGAGCAGTTCCACGTCGGCGTGGGCGGCCGGCAGGCGCCGGTGCAGGCGGTCTGTGGTCGGGTCGGGTGCGTAGACGCACGCCGCGGTCACGTGGTTCCGCAGTGTGCGCCAGGCGTACGCCACGGCGTGGCGCTGGCGAAGGACGCGGTCCCAGTGCTCCGCCGTGCTCCGAAGGGCGCAGCGCACGACGTGGCAACCGAGCTCGGGATCGCCCAGGCGTGCGAGCGCGTACAGGTCGTAGCCGGTCTTCTGCAGGAGGACGAAGGCGGTGAAGCCGCTGCCGTAGGGCTGGTGCGGCGCCGCCAGATCGGGGTCCACTGTCATCGGGTCCTTCACCAACTGCGTGGTTTCCGCTCGGCTGGTAGTCGGGGCGACGCTGCCGCTTTGAAGGCGGCAGCGCCGGCCTGCGTCAGGCCCGGGTGCGGCGTCGGCGGCCGGCGGCCGCGAGCACCTGCTGGATGTAGCGCAGCAGCGCCACCACGAGGCGGGCATGGTCCGCCTCCTGAGGGAGGGCGACAGCGAGAACTACGGGGAGCGGCGTCAACGCGGTGATCCAAAATGCGGTCTCACGAAGGATCGAGTCGCACGTGGCTCGGCTCAGGGTGTTCGCACTGCTACGTTGGGTCCGCCTCTCCGAGCGCAGAGCGCGGGAGAGGCGGGGTCGGATAATAGGCATGGGCATGGCTGTGTTCCTTGCTGCGGTTCTGGCCCCCGGACAGTGCGCTACCACTGTCAAAAGGGGGCGGCGGCTCCCGAGTCGTTGGGGAGTCGCCGCTCACGCTATCCGGTGAACTAGCCTCTTCTGCCGTTCAACTGCCTTACTGCAAATCCATTTTAGGAACTGGCACGGCTATACGCGCAGACGGTCAGAATCGATCGGAATTCGGATGAGAACCGTGCCATGAGACCCTGCGCACGCCCGCGGTACGCGGCCCATGGGCTGGTGCCCTGGCCTCCACCCCCGTACGCAACGGCTAGTGGATTCCATCACGATGCTCGCCGCCTGCGTAGGCAAAGCTCGCCTGGACGTCATCGTGCACAACGCGCCCAGCAGGCCCGCCACGGCCTCGCCACCCGGACTTCCGGCAGCGGCGTCCCTCGGCCCGAGGACGTCAGCCCCTGCATCCGCACCACCTCATCACCCACACACGATTGGGCCACACCGCCGGAGCCCTCCAGTCGCTCGCCGACCACCCCGACGTCCTCGACGCCCTCGAAATCGCCGGCATCATCGCCACCACGGACTACCCCCGAACGAAGTGCCGCCCGCCATCGCCGCGACCACGACACGATCGGGCGGCGTCGATGGTGGCGCCGGCTCGGCACAACTACATCCAGGGCACCCCACCCCCGCCGACACCCACGCCCACAGCCCCACGGCGTGGCTCCCCATGCTGGTCGGCGGCGCGGTCCGCCAACGGCAGCGCCACCTCCAACTCGCCAGCCACAAGCACTGGGTGAACGCGGTGGCGGTGCTCACCGCACCGGACGCCCCCGCCTCGCCACCGGCAGCAACGACCGGACGGTACGGGTCTGGAACCCGCCGCGACGCCCACCCTGCCCTTCCCTATTCCCTGTCGGCAGGCATTGAGAGATGTGCAATATGCACTATTTATTTGAGATTTGAGCAGATAGGTTGCTTTTGCCCTGCTGGATTGGTCCTGTAGGGCTGGGCCAAGGGGGGACCATGACGTTGAGGATCTTTCGCACCGATGGCGACCGCGCGGAGGAGATCGCAGGGTCCACCGTCGCCTTGGAGCGGCACCTGCAGTCGTTCATCGAGCGGAACATGGCGGCCATGCTGGGCGTGCGCTTCCTGGACACGGAGGTGTCGACCGGTCCGGTGCACGGTGGGCGGATCGACTCGCTCGGTCTGGACGAGGACGGCTCCCCAGTGGTGATCGAGTACAAGCGGTCCCGGGACGAGAACGTGATCAGCCAGGGGCTGTTCTACCTGTCCTGGTTGCGCGACCATCGGCACAGCTTCGAGTCCCTGGTGACGCAGAAGCTCGGCCCGGGAATCGCCGAGTCGGTCGACTGGACGAGCCCTCGGATCATCTGCGTGGCTGCGGAGTTCAGCCGGTACGACCAGCACGCCGTCCGCGAGATCGATCGCCGCATCGATCTTGTCCGGTACCGGTGCTTCGGTGACGGCCTGTTGTCGCTCGACCTGGTGGTCTCGACCGCCGGTTCCGGTGCTCGGGCTGCGCGTACGGGCGCAGCCGTCGTACCGGCGGCGCGCTCGACGGTGTCCCAGCGGTTGGCCGGCGCGGTGGCGGCGGTGCGGGCGCTGTATGCCGACTTGGACGGGCGGCTGCTGGATCTCGGGGACGTGCACAGCGTCGAGCTGCAGCACTACGTCGCCTACCGTCGGGGTGGGAACTTCGTGACGGTGAAGGTGCTCTCCAACGGGCTGCGGCTGTTCCTCCGTCTGGCTCCGGCGTCCGTGGAGCTGGAGCCCGGGTTCACGCGCGACGTCTCGGGCATCGGCCACCACGGAACCGGCGACCTGGAGGTGCGGATCGGATCCCTGGACGACCTCGACCGAGCGATGCCGCTGCTTCGTGCCTCCTACGAGGCGGTTGCGTAAGCGCACCCGACAAGCCCGGGTTCTCCTGTCTCGGCGGGGGAACCCGGGCTGTTGCGTTCCCTGCCGACGGAGCGGCACGGGCCCACGGGGCGGTGGGCAGACCGGTCCTCAGCCGGTACGACGAGCAGACGGCGCTTCGCCTGGCAGGCAGGCGGGTGGGCGGCGTTGGCCGGGGCGGATCGGGCGGTCGTTTCGTACCCGTGCCGGTCGTGGAAGTGGACGTCGGGTGGGGTGTCTCCCTGGGTCGGTCCATGCGGCCGCGTAGTCAACGCGTGTGCTGTTGCGCCTTGTTGTCTCCGGCGGTCGCGGTGTTCGGGCGCGGCTTCGACTCTCCGTGCACGGTCGTGACGGATCGGGCCCGGGCGGCGGCCATCCGCGCCGGCGACGTGGATCGGTGCCGGGTCTCGAGCGGGCGGACGTCGAGGTAGACGAGGTGCTCGGAGGCAAGGTCTCGTCCGAGGCGAGCCACGGGCGTGGGGTCGGTCAGGGCCTTGGTGACGCCGGCCAGCAGTTCCATGGGCACGTCCGCCGGCATCTTCAGGTACCAGCCTTCCTTCCGGCCTGGGCCCAGGGCGCCGCCGCTGATCACCCAGTCGGATTCCTGGTGGTCCGGCTTCATCCAGCGGGAGATGCTGGCCATCTCGCCGTCCGGCGCTGTCCAGCAGAGCAGGCGGCGGCGGCTGACGCTGTTGTCCCACCCGGAGGCGATCACGTGGTCGAGGGCCTCCACGTTGGGGAAGGTCGGGCACAGCAGGTTGTCCGGCCTGGAAGCGAGGGTGGCGGCAAGGGCTTCATGCAGGGCGGCGACCACCTCCGGTGGCGTGCGGTTGTCCGCCGAGGACCACCACCGTTCTTCACCAAGTCCAGCCTGGCATTGGGCAGTTGTCCAGACGGTCCCGGTGCTGTCGGTCCTGGCTCTCGCGCTCACCTGCGCGCACGGGCTGGTGTACACCGTTGCGCCATCGGGTTCCTGAGTCACCGTCCAGCCTCGGTCGCGAAGCGGTGCTGCGGCGAGGTCGCGGCTGTGGTGGCCGGGTCCTGCGAGGTAGAGCGGGCCGACGAGGGCCAGGGGCTCGGGTCCGCTCGGCCGCTCGAAGAGCAGTGCGGCGCGTTCAGCCGCATCGTTGATCAGCTTCTCCGTGCGGCGGTTCGCTTCCTCCCGCTGCTGCTTTGGCAGGGTTCCCCACGTTCGGGGTTCGGCGTGATCCGCGGTACTGGGGATGATCTGGTCCCGCATGGCGTCGCTGAGCGTCGAGGAGTCCCAGCACATCCGGCGCTCGCTCACCCACGCTGCGGCTACTCGGAGGTCGTCGTTGGTGAACCACAGGTCCCGGAGCGGGGTTTCGACCTGCGGCGTCGGGAGCCTGCTGGTCCGACGGGGGGCCGAGCCGGTCTCGGGCTCGCGGCCGAACAGGACGGGTGCACGACGGGCGGCATCGACGGCCATGTCGGTGACCAGGGTGTACGCGAGGTGCTTCTGGTCGTCGGGCAGGTCGTTCCATGTCCGGCCCACATTCGCCCAGGTGCTGGGAATGACCTGGTCGCCGATCATGTCGGCGTCCTGGAAGTCCTCGATGGACTCCATCGCCTCCGCCGACAGGTCGATGGCAACGGCGAGCAGGTCCTCGTCGGTGTACGGCGGGCCCTCGGGCTGGGCCGGGCGTTGGTCGGTCGCCGTGTTCTCGGGACTGTCGTTCGTGGCCTGTTCGCCGAGGTGCTCCAGCAGTTCCTCGTGCAGCCAGTCGCGGTTGCGCTTGAGCGGCGTGGGGTCGGTGAGCGCGCGGGCGAGCGCGTCGACCACGACGGTGGGCGTGCCGGTCGTCGCCATGGCCTGCCAGAACGGCGGGTATCCGCCGTTGCCGCGGGGGCCGATCTCGACGTACAGGTGGGGTCGGGCCATCAGGTCGAGCGCGTCGCCGGGCGGGTCGATGCGGATCTGGGCTCGGGCGAGCCGGTCGGGGGCCTCCAGGTCGAGGAGGCCCTCGTGGTAGGTGCTGCGCCATCCGGCGTCCTGGAGCGTACGGATCATGGTCCGGCGGTCCGTGGGGGCCTTGAGGGCGGGGTGGCTCTCGCCGGTCCAGTCGATGCCGGGGCCGGTGCGGGCGAGTTCCTCGGCGACGGCCGTGACGAACTCGGACGGGGCCTGCTTGGAGAAGGCGAGCTGCCACTGGGGCGAGGCGAGTGGTTCCCGCGAGGCGGCGATGTGCCACCAGGCGCCTGGGTCGAGCTGCCCGTCGGCGAGCCGGAAGCGGTGGTCCGGGCTCCAGGCGAACGACTGGCTCAGCGCCGGCACGTTGCTGTGAACCCAGCCCCACTGCTCGACGAGCCGCTCGAAGGGCGCGTTGCTGAACTCGCGGCCGGCCAGGTAGGCGGGGGCGACGTCGATCAGCGTGTCCGGGTCTTCGGCGATGTCGATCCTCCATGGGCACGGGAGCCGCCGGGCGGGGCGGACTCGGCGCGGGTCGGGTTGTTGGTGGTGGGGAGAGCCCAGGTGGTGGAGGTTGCCGCGTGGCGCCTCGGGTGCGGGGCGCGGTCGTCCTCGTGCAGGGCTGCGAGGGCCTTGACGCGCACCGCAGCGTTGATCAGTTGCCTGTGCATGTCGTCGAGGGCACGGGCGTGCTCGGCGAGGCTGTCGGACAGGTCGTCACCGGGTATGTGACCGAGCCTGGCGGCCCAGCCGCCGAGGGCGCCGGTGAAGGAGGCGAGGCGGGCCAGGGCGCCGTCGTCACCGAAGACGGCGTCGGCGTGCCGAGCCACGGCCTCATGGTCCTGGCCGGGCTCGGCGAGGCGGCCGGTCAGTTCGGCGAGTTCGCGGCCGGGGTCGGGCGAGCGGGTCGTGACGAAGGCGGCGGTGGGTGGTGCCGGGGTGCCGAACCTGGCGTCGAGGTCGATGGCGAACCCGAATTCGTGCAGGGCGTTCGCCGCGTCGACGACGGCGGCGCTCTGCCGTTCCTCGTCGAAGTAGGCGGGAAGCCGCAGTTCCATGCTGTCGCCGTCGGTCTCCGGTTCGGTGAACGCGTGCTTCTGCAGCACCGTCAGCGCATAGCTGGAGCCGGGGCCGGTGACGACGGCGCGCCCCTGCGGCGAGCGGGTGAACGTGTAGGTGGGGATCGAGTAGGCGATGGTGGCGTCCTTGCGGGTCCTCCGGCAGTCGGCAGGTCTGCCGGGTACGGTGGTTGGGCGGCTCCAGCCCCGGTTGTCGACGAGGCGGCCGGCGCGGTTGGTGGACTCAGCGGCGGTGGTGCCCTACGGGGGGCGACCTCGTTGGCGTCGGCAGGCGTCAGGGTTCGGTGGAGTCCGCGGTGTCGCCGGCCAGGCCGGCGGTCAGCCGCCGCGGTGGTTCAGCGGCGGCGGGCAGCGGATGTGGTGGAGGTCCACACGACGGCCGGCGGCGTGGGCAGTGGGGTGCCCTGGGGCGGGGCGCTGGTCGAGCGGAGCCGGGCGGCTGCGCGCTGGATGTCCAGTGGGCTGGGCGCGGACGGGGTGAGCGGTGTGATGGTGGCCGTCTGCTTGGCGTAGTGGTCGAGCGCGTCCCGGTAGCGCAGGACGGGTGCGGGGTCGAGGACTGCCGTGGAAGCGGCATGGAGGATGCGGGCGGGCGTTGCGCCGCTGAACCTCCCGTACCAGCCTGCGGACTTGACGGTTCCGATGGTGAACCTGCCGTCCTGGCCGGCTTGTTCGGCGTCGTCGGTGGGCCGGAGTCCGGCTCGCCGGTAGGTGATGCTCGCCAGGTGGTCCGGGGACCTCAGGGTGAGGTGATCGCGGTCAACGCCCTGGGGGGTCCATCCGGCTGCGGTGTAGGGGGCGATCCACTCCAGGGGGCCGGCGGTGCGCTCGTCGAGCCAGGTGTCGTCGTCCGCGATGTACATGGCGGCGAGTTCGGTGGTGACGGCCTTGACGATCTCGATCGGGGTGCCGTCGGAGAAGTTCGCGACCCAGCGGGGCGGCGAGAAGGGGGCGGGGGCGACGGCGATCTTCCACAGGGTGTTCCAGTCCTGTTCGGGGATGAACCCGGTGCGGATGCGCCCGTCCGTGGTGGCGGCGTAGAAGTTGCCGAGGTCGTCGTGGTGCCGTTCGGTGTTCGGCAGGTCGAGGATGGGCTGGAGCGCGGGGTCGCCGATGGGCAGGCTTCCGGCCAGGTAGACCGGGTGGACGTGGACGTCGCCGTCGCCGTCCGTCCGGTGTCGGGGGTGCACGGTGGTGCTCAGGTCTTCCTTCCTGCCGGTCGGGTGGCACCGGCCTGCGCTGCTGCGGCGGCTGCGGCGTTCCACCGTTCGACGGGGATGTCGGCCAGGGTGGTGCGCCCGGTGGCGGTGGCGGCCGCGGATCGCGGTGAGCCCTTGTGGGGTCGGATGTCCACCACGCCGAGGTGGGCGGTGGGGACTTCCGCGAGGCGCCGCAGGCTGGGCTGCGGGTCGGTGAGGTGCTCCAGGGCCGCGGTGATCAGGCGGGTGGGCGTGTTCTTGGAGAAGTGCGCCTGCCACGCCGTGCGCGTGGTGTCGTCACTGGTCCTGCGGGCCCAGAGGGTGACCCCGGCCGGATGGTCACGGCTCCAGGACGCGTCGTGGAACACTCCTCCGTCCCAGCGGATCAGCCCGGCGGTGGCATCGAGCGACCGGAACGCCATTTCCGAGGGGGTGCTGACGTCCAGCCAGTCGGACTCGCACATCTGGGCCAGCAGGGTATCGCGGGTGTTGCTCCTGCCCCAGAGCGCTTCTTCCTTTACGGCGGGGCTGCTGTAGGAGAGGGCGTGGGAGAAGGTGCTGGCGACAGCGAGGGCGATCTCGTGCGGGGCGTCCAGATCGAAGGTGGCGTGCCAGGCGCGCTCGCCCACTGGGGATTCGTATCCGGCGAGCGTCCAGCTGGAGTAGCGGTCGCCGGGCTCGTGGTCGAGCCGGATCCGGCCGGTGAGGCAGTCGCTCACGGCGACGCTGGTGTCTCCGCCGTCGCAGGAGTACCGGGACCAGCCCTGGTGCTCGGCGAGGAAGGCCTCGAACGCCTCGGTGGCGGTGTCCGGGTGGCCGGGCCCCGCGAGGTAGCCGGGGCTCACCACGACGTGCCGCTCGCCCTGGGCGGTGCTGGGGTCGAGTTGGTCATCGGCCACAGGCGGGCTCCGCTCGACGTCGGGCCACCGGATGGGTGCGCAGGGCTGCGCGGTGGAGCATCGGGATACGGGAGGCCCGGCGGGTGTAGCGGCCGGGATCGGTGACGGTACGCAGGACGGTCATGATGACGCTGGTCGGCACGTTGCGGCTGAACTCGGCCGTCCACCAGGTGGCTTCGTGGCTGCGGGCACCGGCGGTGAGGGTGTAGGCGAGGTCGCGGGCGTCGCCGTGGCCCTCGGCGGCGGCGCGATGGATCCGCAGGGCGGCGGTGCCGTCGGGCGCGTCGAGGGTGGGGCTGCAGCACCGGGTGCCGGCGCTCCAGCCGGCACAAGCTGCCTCCATGTGGAGAGCGTCGAAGGTGTCGGCGTGGGAGGTGTGGCTCCATAGGTGCTGCTCGCGTTCGGCGCGGGTGGGCTGGCCCGTGCCGTGAGCGAGGCGGCGGGCCGCGGCCATGACCACTTCGGCCGGTGTGGCCGCGTCGAACGTGGCGTGCCAGGCGAGGCCGCTCGACCGGCCGCGGCCGGAGGCGACGGTCCATCGGGGGTAGGAGCTGTCCTTGGTCGGGTCGAGGATCACGATCCCGGTCCCGCTCTCGTGGAAGGCGACCAGGTTGTTGGCCTCCACGGTCAGCAGCCAGTCGTCTCGTCCCGTGGTGAAGGCGAAGAGCGTGTCGAGGCCCTCGCCGGGGCCGGCGAGGTAGCCCGGGAAGACCGCCATCGGCATGTCGTGGGACGGGTTGGTGTGCGTCATCGGGTGGTGGCTCCATCGGGTGGTGGGGCGGCCCCGGGGTGGCCCGGGGCCGCTGGGCCGGGTTCTGCCGAATCGGCCCGGGGTAGAGGTCGAGGCCGTCAGGTTCCTCGGGTCGTTACGCCGGGTCCTGGTCGGCGCTGTCGGCGGTGCGCTTGGCCTCGGCGAGGCGTTCCTCGGCGATGTCGGCGTAGTGCTCGGTCAGTTCGATGCCGAGGAAGGAGCGCCCTTCGAGAATCGCGGCGACGCCGGTCGATCCGGATCCTGCGGTGAAGTCGAGGACCGTGCCGCCCGGCGGGCAGATCTTGACCAGGTCGCGCATCATGCCGACGGGCTTCTGCGTGATGTGCCGGCGCTTGCTGCCCGAGGGCTGGCTGCCTTCCAGCAGGCCCTTGAGGTAGACGGGGTTGCGGTCGCCGTCCATGGCGCCCTTGGAGCCCCAGACCACGAACTCCGTGTTCTGCGTGAAGCGGCCCTTCTGCGGGCGGGCGGCCGGCTTGTACCAGGGCACGATGCCGCGCCAGGTCCAGCCGCCGGCCTGCAGTGCGTCCGTGGTGACGGGCAGTTGCCTCCAGTCGGTGAAGACCGCCGCGGTGCCGCCGTCAGTGGTCAGCCGGTAGGCCTCGGCGAGCAGCTGCGAGAGCCAGAACCCGTACGACCGCTGGTCCTTGTTCTCGCCGGGGAAGTCGCGGAGCTGGTTCTTCGAGCCGGCGGTGGTGTACTTCGCCTTCGCGCTGCGTCCGACGCGTTCCTGGGTCGTGCGCCCGCCGCTGTTGTACGGCGGGTCGCAGATCACGCAGTCGGCCGCTCCGGTCGGCAGGCCGCTCAGGAGGGTCAGGGCATCGCCCCGGAGAAGGGTGTAGTCGGTCAAATGTCCTCTTGGTTATCAGGGGGGTGTGCGGACAGCCGCCGAGTCGATTCCGGCTGCGGTTGGCGCAAAGAAAGAGCCCGAAGCGCAGGCGGCCACCGGGTCTCCTTCGAAGATAGAAGCCGCGATGGCTTTTTTGCAAGGAGTTCGGAAATTCCCGCGAATTTTTCCGATCTCCTTGCACGATAGCCATTCCGGCTCCTACCTTCGAAGACGTCGCCAAGCGCCGCGACCAGGCTGGATAGGTGCACGAACCCTCTCCGGATTCCTCGACCGGCCGCGACTTCCCCTCTTTCTCAAGTGCACCGGAGCGCATTTCCGCGCCCTGGTCGCATACCCCCACGATCGGAGATTCCCCCCTTGCCGGGACTTCACCTCTTCATGTCTTCCGACGGCCCGCCGGGCCTGATCCAGAATGGCGCGCAGCAGCGGCTGGCGGTGTGAAGAAGGCCGTCGCCGGGCTCGGCGCCGCCGTTCTCCTGACGCCGTTCGTCCTGATCCTGCCGGTGGCCATGGCCTCCCAGAAGGACGGCAAGTGGGACAGCGGCAGCGATGGCTCCGGCGGGACGTGCAGCGGACCCGGTGGTCCACAGGCTGTGGACACCGCTGCGATCCAGGCCGCGGTCAAGCTGATCCTGTCCGGCGCCGCCGGACCGACGGCCCCCGTCGCCGGGCTGGAGTTGCCGACCGTGCAGATCCCGATGGCGCAGACGATCGTCGCCACCGGCATCGCCCTCCAGGTGCCGCCGCGTGGCCAGGTGGTCGCGCTCGCTACCGCGATGCAGGAGTCCCGCCTGCGGAACCTGTCCAGCGGCGACCGCGACTCGCTGGGGCTGTTCCAGCAGCGGCCGTCGATGGGCTGGGGCACCCCGGCCCAGCTGCAGGATCCGGTCTACGCGTCCACCGCGTTCTACAAGGAGTTGCTCAAGGTCTCCGGGTGGCAGGACCTTCCGGTCACCGTCGCCGCGCAGAAGGTGCAGAAGAGCGGCTACCCCGACGCGTACGCGCAGTGGGAGCCCCTGGCCGGCGCCTTGCAGCAGGCGATCGGCGCGGCCCTCAAGGCCCCGACGGTCGGAACTCCCCCGACGACCGGCGCCTCGCCCGGCTCGTGCACGCCCCCGGGCGCCAACACCGACTGGGGCATCATCCCGCCGGGCGTGCTCCCCGAGGGCTACACCATCCCCAACGACGCCTCCCCCGCGGTGCAGTCGGCGATCCGCTGGGCCCTCGGCCAGCTCAACACCCCCTACCAGTGGGGCGGTTCCTGCACGAACTCGCACGGGCCCGACCCGATGGGCAGATGCGACTGCAGCTCCCTGATGCAGCAGGCGTACAAGACCGCCTGGATCACGCTGGACCGCACCACCTACGACCAGGTGAAACAGGGCACCGCCGTCGCGGTGGACCAAGTGCGCGCCGGCGACCTGCTGTTCACCGAGCGGGGCTCCCAGGGGCCCGAGCACGTGGGCATGTACATCGGCAACGGGCTCGTCGTGCACGCCCCGCACACCGGGGACGTCGTTCGCATCGCGAGCTTCAACTCCTGGAAGTCCGGCGTGATCGCGGTCCGCCGAGTCGCTCCCTGAGCGCTTCCTCTCCCCTCTTCTCCGTGCCGGCGCGGCGCCGTTGTGCGCCCCGGCATGCCCTCCCCCCTTTCTGGAGAAACGTTTGTCCTTGATCCTTGCCGCCCAGGCGGTCACCGACCTCGCCTTCGACCCCGGCGTCACCCCCGCCGAGGGCGGCCTTCCCGGCCTGAGCGTCCTCAAGCAGGTCGTCTCCTCCATCAACCTGTTCGCGGTCGTCGCGACCGTCGGCGCGCTCTGCGTGGCCGGTGTGGTCTGGGCGTGGGGCCATCACTCGGGAGCGCACGGCGCCGAACAGAAGGGCAAGCAGGGCGCCATGGTGGCCGCGGGCGTCGCCCTGCTCCTCGGCGCGGCCAACGGCCTGGTCGCCTTCTTCTCCGCCCTGGGGACGCAGGTCAAGTAAGTGCCCAAGCCCAAGTCCCCTCTCCACGGCGGTGATTCGACGCTTCGTCGCAGGCTGCTGATCGGGCTGGGCGTGCTGCTGGTCGCCGGTCTGCTGACCGGGCTCCTCGCCCGGCTGGCGGGCGGCGGCCACGCCACTCGCACGGACCCGCAGCCCGCCTCCCCGTCGCGCCCCAGCTCCTCGGCCGGCATCCCGGCCGGCCCCCGCGTCAGCGCTCCGCCCGCCGAGGCGGGTGCAGCCGTCGCCCGCCCCCCGCGCACGAGCAGTCCGACCGAGTTCGGCGAGGCGTTCGCCCAGGCCCTGTGGACGTACGACTCCCGCAAGGTCGCCCAGCCCGACTTCGTGTCCGGCCTGCGCCTGTGGCTCACCCCGGAGAGCCAGTACGCCGACGGCGACTCCGTCGCCGGCCAGGTCCCCGACCCGGTGCTGTGGTCGCGGCTGCGCGACAACGGCCAGACCTCCACCGCCGGCCAGGTCTCCGCCCACGTGCCGGACTCCTACACCAAGGCGATCCAGCAGAACCCGGCCGCCATCACCCAGGCCTACATCTACGCCGTCACCGTCACCGCGAAGGTGACCGTCGCCTGGGACGGCGGCGGCCAGGGCGCCGAGGACCGCGCCATCACCCTCGCCGTCCAGTGCCGCCCCGGCGGCGACTGCGCGCTCGCCGCCGTCGCCCCCACCGTCTACCCCTAACCCCCTTTCCCGTCTCTTACTTGAGGAGAAGACCATGGGTTTTTGTGATCTTCCGGGCTCGGGGCTGCTCTGCGACTTCGTCGTCGGCGGCGTGTCCGACAGCATCACGGACTCGATCGGCAAATGGATCGCCAAGTCGTGCGGCGACCTGGCGAAGTCGGCCGTCGACCTGGCCAGCCGCGCCGTCGACAAGACCACCAACGTCGACCTCGGCGCCGGCTGGTTCCGTGACAACTACGCCCTGATCCTGCCCATCGCCCTGGTGATGCTGGTGATGACCTTCATGTTCCAGCTGGTCCGGTCGGCGTGGCGCCGGGACGGACAAGCACTCGGACAAGCCGTCACCGCCACCATCAGCAGCACCCTCTTCGCCGTCACCGCGATCACCTTCACCGGCGTCGCCCTGACCACGGTCGACGCGCTGAGCCGCGGTTTGTTCACCATCGCCAACTCCAGCATGGACGACGCAGTGCGCCGCATCGTCCGGGTGTCGATGATCTCGGTCGTCTCCCCGCTGGGCTGGGCCGTCCCCGCCCTGGTCGCGCTCGGCTGCGCCGTCGGCGCGATCCTCTACTGGGGCATGATGATCTTCCGTAAGGTCAGCATCCTGGTCCTGGTGATCCTGGCGCCGTTCGCCGCCGCCGGAGGCCCGTGGGAGCCGACGCGTGACTGGCGCCGGCGATGGGTCGAGGCCACCGCCACCGTGGTCTTCTCCAAGCTCGTGATGACGATCATCATGCTGGTGGGCGTCTCCGCCATCGGCAACTCCGATACGAAGGACGGTATTCAGGCGCTGAGCGACATCATCGCCGGCCTCGTCGTGATGGCGCTTGTCTTGCTGTGCCCGTTCATGATCTACAAGTTCGTCCACTGGGCGGGCGACGGCCAGTCCGCCGGGCTCCACCAGTCCGCGGCAGCAGGCCTGCAGACCGCCGGCGCGACCGCCAAGAAGGGCGGCCGGATGGCGATGACCGCGGCTTCCGGCGGAGCAGCGGGCGGTGCGGCGATGGCCGGCGGCAGCCCCGCAGGCCCCTCGCAGGTCCCCGGCATGCAGTCCGTCGGCGCCGGCCAGGGTGGCGCAGGTGGTGGTGGCGGTCCCGAGGGTCCGAGCACCGACACGCTGGCCAAGGCGACGCCCACGTCCTTCCAGTACGGCCAGCAGCGTTCCGGCGGCGGCGACGGAGGTGTGCCGCTGGTCAAGCGGCCCGCCACCGACCGCAGCGACGGCGACCAGGGCCGGGCGCTGGTCACCCGTCCGACCGGCTCCGGCACGTCCTCGGGCTCGGGCGTTGCCGCTGGCTCGGGCTCGGGCTCGGGCGGTTCCTCCGGCCCTGCCGCGTCCGTCGGGTCGAGCCCCGCGGCGGCTGCCCACGCCGCGGCGGGCTCCCCCGCCGTGTCGACTCCGGGCTCCGCGCCGGCGCCGGCCGGAGCACCCGCGAGCCCGGGATCCGTACCCGCTCCGGCCCGTGCCCCCTCGGCGCCGTCGCCGGTGGCCTCGCCCGCACCGGCAGGCGGCGCAGGTGTCCCGGCCTTCGATCCGGTGATCACCCCACCGCCCGGCCCCGCGAGGGCGAGCACCGGCTCCCCTCAGCGGTTCACCTTCCCCTCGGGCCCGCCCTCCGCCTGACAGGCCCCCAGCAGAAACGATCCCCCTCCCTCTCTCCCTGCCGCCCCCGCGAGGAGGGAGCGGGATCGCCCCGCCCCACGTGTAGAACGTTCCTGTTCCCTCCTGCCGCCCAAGCCCGGAGGGAACGGGGTCGCCCTCCTCCCCCGCACCAGAGAGCACCTCCTTCCTGAGCACGCCCAGCGAGACCCCCGCCACCGTCAAGTTCCCTGCCCGCAGCCGCCGGGGCATCCTCCTCGGCCTGACCCTCCCGCAGCTGGTCCTCACCGCGATCGGCGCAGCCGTCCTGCTCACTGTCCTGATGACGCTCGGCATCATCGGCGCCGTCGCCCTCACCCCGCTGTGGGTGCTGATGGCCGTCGCCGTCGTCTTCCGAATACGCGGGCGCTCGCTCGCCGAGTGGGCGCCGATCGCGGCCCGCTACTGGCTGCGCCGCACCCGCGGCCAGTTGGTCTGGCTGGCCCGCCCCTCGGCCCGCCCCCGCGTCGAGGGCCTGCTCCACCTGCCGGGCACCGCCGCCTCGCTGCGCGCCGTCACCTCCCCTGACGGACGCCTCGGCGCCGTCCACGACCAGCAGCAGGCCACCCTCACAGCCGTCACCCGCGTCTCCTCCCGGGCGTTCGCCCTCCTCGACCCGTCCACCCAGGCCGGCAACGTCGCCGGCTGGGGCCGGGCGCTGGCCGCGCTGTCGCGCTCGGGCCAGATCGCCCGGATCCAGGTGATGGAGCGCACGGTCCCGGACTCGGGCGACGCCCTCCAGCGGTACTGGCTGGAGCACGGTCGGCCCTCGACGCCGGTCGCCGGTCCGATCTACGAGGACCTGCTCGCCGCCGCCGGGCCGGCCGCCGCCCCCCACGAGGCGTACGTCGCCATCGCCCTGGATCTGCGCGCGGCCCGCCGCCTGATCAACCAGGCCGGTGGCGGGCTCGGCGGCGCGTTCGCCGTCCTGGCCCAGCTCACCTCCAGCCTCGACGCGTCGGTGCGAGGTGCCGGGCTGACGCCGGGCGGCTGGCTGACCGCCGGCGAGATCGCCGCCACCGTCCGCACCGCCTACGACCCCGCCGTCCTCGGCGCCCTGGAGCGCTGGTCCGACTCCGGCCGCCCCGAGGCCGACGTCGCCGCCGCCGGCCCGGTCGTCCTGGTCGAGGAACCGGACAAGGTCCGTACCGACTCCGCGCACCACGCCGTCTTCTGGATCGAGCAGTGGCCCCGTACCGAGACCAGCGCGGGCTTCCTCCACCAGCTCCTCTACTCCTCCGGCGTCCGGCGCACCCTCTCGCTCCTCTACACCCCCCAGGGCCTGGACGCCGCGCTCAAGGACGTGCAACGCCGGAAGGCGACGATCATCGCCGACGCGGCCGAGCGCGTGCGCCGAGGACAGGTCGACTCCGAGGCCGACACCGTCGAGTACCAGGACGTCAAGCAGCGCGAGCTGCAGCTGATCGCCGGCCACGCCGATGTCGCGATGACCGGTCTGCTCGTGGTCTCCGCGGACGACGCCGACCAGCTCAGCGCCGCGTGCGCCCAGGTCGAGACCGCCGCCGTCGCCGCCCTGATCGACCTTCGGCGCCTCACCCTTCAGCAGGCCGAGGCCTTCACCGCCGCCGCCCTCCCGCTGGCCCGACTCTGACCACCGAAGGGCTCCCCATGCACCGCGACGAGCCGAACCTCCTCCGGTTCGCCACCACCTCCCTCGCCTGCCACCGCGACACCGCCCGGGTCGACGACCGGCCGCTGACCCGCGAAGAACTCGACGCCCTCCACGAGCACGTCGTCGCACTCCACGAGCTGGTCGACCAGGCCACGGCCCGCACCCGCGCCCAGGCCCCCGCCGAAGGGGATCACCTCCACAACGCCCGCATCCGGCTGTGGCAGGGCATCGAGCACCTGCACGCCGCCTACCACGCGGCACCCCGCGCCGACGGACGGATGCCCACCCGCGAAGCCTGCGCACTCCGCCGTCCCGAGGGCGCACCGGAGCTGACCATCTGCCAGCGCCACCTCAAGGCATCGACGCGGGTGCGGCAGTTCACCACGCCCACCGATCTGCACACCCCCACCACCGGCATGATCCGCCGCTGACCGGCCGGGCCAGAAGAAACGTTCCCCCCTTGCGAATACGCACCACCAGCGCCAGCGCTCTGTTCACCCCCACCCGCCTCGCCCGCGACGAACGCCGCCAGGCCCGCCGCGACCTCCTCGCCGCCCAGCGAGAAGCCCGCCTCGCCGACCGGCCGCACCACCACACCGACACCGCCGTCAACGAACTCGACGCCCGACCCGTCTACCCGGCCGCCGGCCGCCCCGGCCCGGCCTCCGCCCGCGGCGGCAAGCTCAAGCTCCCGGCGCACCGGCTGACCACCGCCATCGCGTCCGGCGCCTTCCCCTTCCTCGCCGAAGGCGGCCTCGGCGCGGGCGGCGTCTACATCGGCCGCGACGTCCACGCCGAGGCCGGCTTCTCGTTCGACCCGTTCAGCCTGTACGGGAGAGTCGAAGGCTATACGAATCCGAACGTGCTGCTGGCCGGCGTGATCGGCATGGGCAAGTCCGCCCTCGCCAAGTCCCTTGCGCTGCGCAGCATCGCGCACGGTTACAAGGTCTACATCCCCTGCGACCCCAAGGGCGAGTGGAGCGCCGTCGCCGAGGCTCTCGGCGGGCGGACCATCGCCCTCGGCCCGGGGATGAGCGGTCGGTTGAACCCCCTGGACGCCCCCGCCGCCCCGCCTGGAGCGCACCCGGCGGACTGGGTGGCCGAGGTGCGCAAGCGCAGGCTTCTGCTGCTCGGCGCGCTCGCCCGCACCGTGCTGCACCGCGACCTGGTCCCGATGGAGCACACCGCCCTCGACATCGCTCTCGACGAGGTCGTCGCCGACGCCGACCGCACCGGCCGGGTGCCGCTGCTGGGTGACATCGCCGCCATGCTCGGCAACACCCGCCGCCTCGACGACGCCCTCGGCGACCCCGCCCGCCGCCTGGGCGCCGCCGCCGAAGACCTCGCCCACGCACTGCGGCGTCTCGTCCAGGGCGATCTTGCCGGGATGTTCGACGCGCCGAGCACCGTCGAGTTCGACGTCCGGGCGCCGATGCTGAGCATCGACCTCTCCCAGCTCGGATCCTCCGGCGACGACACCGCGCTCATCCTCGCGATGACCTGCGCCTCCGCCTGGATGGAGGCCGCCCTGTCCGACCCCGCCGGGGGAAGGCGGTGGGTGGTGTACGACGAGGCGTGGCGGCTCATGCGCCACCTGCCGCTGCTCGAACGCATGCAGCAGCAGTGGAAGCTCTCGCGCGGCCTCGGCATCGCGAACCTCCTGGTGATCCACCGCCTGTCGGACCTCCTGTCGGCCGGCGACGCCGGATCCCGCGGGAGGGCCCTGGCCGAAGGACTGCTCACCGACTGCGCGACCCGGATCATCTACCGGCAGGAACCGGACCAACTCGCCGCGACCGCGAACCTGCTGGGACTGACCGGAGTCGAGACGCAGGCCATCGCCGCGCTCACCCGCGGACGCGGCCTCTACAAGATCGCCGGCCGCTCCTTCGTGGTGCAGCATCTCCTCCATCCCGCCGAACGGGGCCTCTACGACACCGACAGCCGGATGAAGGCAGACCCGCGAGACCAGCTCACCGCTGCCTAGCAGTCGCCGCCGAACCGGCGGCCCTTTCCCTCACCAACTCTAGGACATCATCATCGAATTCCACTCTACCGCCAACGCCTTTCCCATGCTCGACGACGAGGAGTTGCTCGCCCTCGCCGAGGACATCAAGGCCAACGGCCAGTTCCACCCGATCATGCTCGACGACTCCGGCCGCGTCCTCGACGGCCGCAACCGCCTCAAGGCGTGCGAGATCGCTGGCGTGACACCAGAGTTCGCCACCTACAGCGGTGACGACCCCGCGATGTTCGCCCTCTCGGTCAACCTCCGGCGTCGCAACCTGACCAAGGGACAGACGGCGATGATCGCCGCAAAGGCCTGTTCACTGAGTGAACAGGGCGACCGTTCACTCAGTGAACGCCCTGCCCGTTCACTGAGTGAACAGGCAGGCGTCTCCCTCGGGCGCATCGGTCAGGCAAACACCGTCCTCCGTCACGCACCCGACCTCGTGGAGCTGGTGATCAGCGGCGCACTCGGACTCACGGAGGCCTACAGCAACGCTCGCGAGGCCAAGGCGCAGGCGGACTCCGTGGAGAACCAGCTGGCCCGGCTGCGGGCGGAGGACCCGGAGCTGGCCGACAAGGTCGTCGAGGGCGAGCTGGGCCTGGCGGCGGCGTGGACGGAGCGCAAGGAACGGGCCGAGGAGGAGGTGCGCCGGCGTCGGGTCGCCACCACCTTCCTGTGCGAGGTGGTTCCGCCGCTCGCCCAGGCTCGCGGCACCGACACGGTCTCGCTCTACGACGAGCAGTTCATGCTGGTCGGCCGGGCGGTCACCGCAGAGGTGATCGCGCAAGCGATGGAAGCGCTGGCCGAGATGGCCCAGGCCTGGCAGGAGCGTGAGGCCGCATGAGCGCGACTGCCGAGCTGCGGCTGTGGGAGATCGTGGAGGAATCGGCCCGCGCCCTGACCGACGAGACCGGTCGCTTCCGCAAGAGTGACCTCGAAGCCGAGGTCCACAAGCGGGTCACCGACGCCGGCATCGAAATCCATGTCTGGTCCGCGGCAGTCGACAAGATGGTGCGCGGACTGGTCCGCGGCTTCGGCGAGCGCCGCAGCCCCAACCCCCGTCGCAAGTCCGGCATGTTCCACCCCCAGGGAATCCTCAAACTCGGCGACGGGATCTGGGTGTGGATGGAACTCGCGACTCCAACCGACCTGCTGGAGTGGGGCCGCCTGTCCACACGCAACCTGTCCCGGGTCGCACACGCCGAGGCCAACCGGCAGGACTACGTCGCCGAACGGCTGGACGCGTTCCGACTGCACGACGGCCTCCTGCTCGGCCAGCTGGAGCGGATCGTCTTCGGCTACGTCCACGACCCGAGCACCAGCCCGGATCTGAACGACGAAGAGTAGCCGCGCCCCTGGCCCCCGCCCCACCGCTCAACGCACGGAGGAACGTGCCCCCACCCATCACCTTCGCTGTCCACCCCGCCCTCGACACGGTCGCCGCTCGGTCCGTCGACCGCTCCAGCAGACAGTGGCTGGAGCACGCCGGGCTCGTCCGCGACGACGCGACCGGCCTGCACCGGACCCCACGCACCACCGCGACGTCGGCAACCCGCCGGCTCGTCGCCGAAGCCACCCGCCTGCTGGCCGCGGCCGGCTACGACGTCCTGCGCCTGTACTCCGAGGCGGAGCAGCGGCAGTCCGTCACGCAGTCGGCTCCGGAGGAGCCCACGATGGTCCGTGCGCCCGGGACGATCCGGGCGCATCACCTGGCCTCGGACCTGATCGCGGGTCGCCTCGTGGTCCATGCCCAGCTCAGCGCGGCGGACGGTTCCCGGCACCTGCTGGCCAGTTTTCCGGCCGACGGTGCGGCGGCGGTCTTCACCACCGACGGCGGTACCGGCTTCTTCGGTGCCACGGAGTATCCCGACCTGGACTCGGCGGTGGCCGCCTGGGGCCACCCTCTGACCGTCCCAGCCGCCCGGCCGGAACCGCTTCGAGCCGCAGTCTCCGCATCTCGCTCGATCCGGCACGCCGAGGGCGCCGACGATGCCGCTCCCCGGAAGCCGGCAGCGTCTTCGTCCGTGGTACCGCCGAGGGCAGTCCCCGGACTTCGCCCGTGAGGTCCCCGAGTGGGTGGCGACGCCCGGCAGTGGCGTCCGGCCGCCCGCTCGGAGCCTCCTCCGATCCGCGAACCCCGAGGAGTGTTTCCTGTCTACCCGTTCTGCCTTCGCTCGTCCGACCGATACCGGCTGGGAGGGCATCGACTGCCAGTATGACGGCGACCCCAGCCACATGCTGCCCCTGCTGCTGAGCGCCCGTCAGTACCGTTTCGGCGGTGACGTGGAGGCCCTGTCCCACCACCTGATCGACACCCCTGCCATCGGCTGGAGGGACATCGGGATCGACCTGCTCGACGGCGCCCCCGAGGCGGTGCGGGCCGAGCTGATCGGCCCGCACTCCATCCCCAGCTCGCAGTACAGCGCCGACGACCGCCCTTTCCCGGACAGCCCGCCCCCGGGAAGGCAACTCGTCACCCAGGACACCGCCGCCTACCTGAGCTGGGCCTACGTCCTGCGCCCGGACGGCATCGAGGTGATCGGCCTGAGCACCTACGAGCGGGGACCGGTGGTTCCCTGGTCCACCGATCCGACCTCCTTCGTCAGCGACTACTCCGAGCTCTGGTCGCCGGGACGCCGGGCGCCCATCACGGCCCCGCCGTCCCCGGCCGCGGCAGCAGCACGGGCTTTCTCCGGCCGCGTCCGCTCGGCCGGCCCCGTTGGGACCGCGGAGCCGACCGGCGCACACGGCCCGGCCGGGTTGCCCCGCCCGGCCGCCGGTCGGGCCCGCTGACGAACCTAGGCCTTCGCCCGCCCCGAGCCTTTCCCCGGTGATTCCCGGCCGGCTCATCTCCCGGGGCGCCCCTCGCTTCACCCGTTCACTGCTCTCCTGGAGTTGTCTTGCCTGCTTGCCTCACCCGTCTGGACCACCGCGTGGAGGCGGCCCTCGGCACCAGCATCGCCGCGCTGCACGCCGAGGAAGCGCGCCTGGAGGCCGGCGTCGCCCGCGTGCTGGACGCCCACCGCGTACTGGTGAAAGCCGAGACCCGCGTCGCGTTCGAGCGCGTACGGCTCGTGATCTGCGCCGACCGACAGCGCCGGGTCGACGACCGACTGCTCGCCGACCTGTCCGACCAGCTGGAGATCCTGGAGGACGCCGCCACCGCCCGCGACCAGGCCGAGTCAGACCTGCTGGCCCGCATCGAGGAGCTGCGGCACCTTCCGCTGCCCGCCACGCAACCGCTCCCGAGCCCGACCGGCTGCACCCGGCACCGGTGAGCGCCGCCCGGCGATCCGAAGCCGCCACCTGCGACACCCGCCGCCGGCAGCTGTCCGGACCAGCGCCGCTGCAGCCTCCCGGCGCTTCGTGTCCGGTCGGCACCCGAGTCCCGGCGCCGCTGCGCTCCCGTCCGCCGCGACGAACCGCCGGCGCTGGCCCACCCCCACACTTCGACAGCTGAGGATCCCCTTGTCAGACATCTCCTTCGGTCCGGGCCCGGACGGTGCCATCACCGCCCGGGTCGGGCCCGACGCTCCCGACAGCGCCCACCGACTCCTGAGGCAGAACGGCGCCGTTCCCGGCCCGCAGGACGGTGAGTACGTCTTCGGCGGCCCGGACGCCGTCGCCCGCGCGGCCCAGGCGGCCTGGCTCCACCAAGCTGACTCGGTGAACGCGCCCGCCCCGGAGACTCCACCGACGATGCCGCTCGCCGGGGTGGACGTGGTCTTCGCCCGCCACCCGGACAACGGAATCGTCGCGGCGACCGCGACGGACTCCACCGAGGGCCTGGTGCCCGAGGTGCTACGCCAGTTCGGGTTTCGCTACGACGGCAGCGCGCCCGACCGCGACATCTACCTGCCGCCCGCGGACGCGGACGAGCGCCAGGCTCTGACAGCGTCGGCGCGGGCGAGCCTGGTCCTGCAGGGCCTGGGCCTGCAGGTCGCCACGGTCGGTCTCGCGGCTGCACCGGCCAGTGCCGACCGGCTCGCCGAGGCCGCCGAGGACCTCGCCGTCGAAACGGTCAACCTCCGCAGCCTCACCGACAGCCGGGACGTGGCCGACGTACTCGACACCGCCCTCGATCCGACGGTCGGGGCGCTGCCCAACCTCCTGGAACTGCTTGACACCACACAGGAGTTCGTCGACCGGCTCCCTCCGGAGCAGAGCGAAGTGCTCGGCGCGCAGGTGAGCATCGCCCGCCACCAGACCACCGCGCTGGCCGAGAGCCTGTCCACCGTCCAGGCCGCGCTGGCCGGCAACGGCACCGTCGTCGAGGCGCCGATCACCACCACGCGCAGCGCCCGCGCCACCGCGGCGAGCGCCGTCTCCGCGCTCGGGCTACCGGCCGGCCCGATCATCCAGGCCGCCCCCGCCGCCCGGACGGTGGCCGCCGCCCCCTCCACCGCCGCCACGCTCTAGGAGAGCACGTATCAGCGACAGCCCCGCCATCCGCATCTTCAGCCACCCCGACCACGGCGTCGCCGCCTCCGGTCTGGAGCACGCCACCTACCGCCAGCGCCGCCTGCTGGCCGACTACGGGTTCACCCCGGTCCCCGGCAGCACGAACATGGCGTTCACCGGCCGGACGGACAGCCTGATCCTCCACGCCCGTCAGACCGTGGCGGCCCTGCGTGCCACTGGCGCCGAGGTCCGCCCTGATCCCTCCTTCGACTACACCCCGGGCACGCACCCCGGCCACCCTTCGCCGTCCTCCCTCGCCGCCGCCCCGGGTTCCCCGGTCATCACCCCCGGCCGCGTCCTGCCCCAGCCCCCACCGCAGGTCGCCGGGCAGCAGCCGGACGTCACCGTCGGCCGCCACCCGGAGCACGGGATCACCGCCACCAACGCCACGGACAGCCCGGACGCAGCGCGGCTCCTGGCGAAGGCCGGCTTCTACCGGGTGGCGACCCATCCGCACCTGTACTCCCTGACCCGGCCCGAAGCGGGCGGAATCGACCGGGCCACGGACACCGTCGCCCGGCTGCGGGCTGCCGGACTGACCGTCGCCTCGGACGCGGCGTTCGACCCCGATCACGCTCCCGGCGACCCCGGCGAGGCCTTCCGCACCCACCTGGCCAAGACCGCCGACACTGCCGAGACGTACGACTCCGCGCAGGACCCGTTCGCCACCCGGGTCTTCCCGGCACCGAAGCGGGAGGCCAGCGCCCCGACGCCGGTGGCAGGCCTCGACCCGTTCGCCACCCAGGTGCGTCCGGCCTCCGACCGGGCCGGCAGGGACAGCCGGATGGGCGCGCTGCTGACCAACCGGCGGCAGACGCTCGCCGCGATCGAGGAGATCCTGGCCGCTCTCGGCCAGCAGCTGCGCGACGACCCGCAGGCCCTGGACCCCGCGCAGGTGTCCGCCGTCCTGAGCGATGCGCAGACCACCCTCGGCGGGGTCCGCCGCGACCTCGCCACGATCTCCGCCGCCGCCCCGGCCCGCACCGCCCGCACCGTCCAGGCCGGCCGTCCGGCCGTCGCGCCCGAGCTCGGTGCCCGCGCCCAGGCAGCCACCGCCACCAGCCTGCGGCTGGGCCGTGTCACCGGGAAGCAGCCGGTCGAAGCCGCCGCGCAGCCCGTCGACCCGCGCCGGGCCTACAGCGTCCACGCCCGCTGACCAACACCCCTCCTGCGCACGACTGTTGAGGAGTCCACGTGTCCGCCTTCCCCGAGAACAACGGCACCGTCGACATCACGATCTCCCGCAACGAGCAGTCCCGAGCGGTCTCGGCCACACCGGGGGGCATGGCCTTCCGGATCGCGGACGCGCTCCTGCCGCAGCTCGGCTTCGAGCCCGACCCGGCCGCCCTGGGCTCGTTCCGCCTCGCCGTCCCACCGCGCAGCAGCCGGGAGCGGGCCGTCGCCGCCGTCCGCGCGCTGCGGTCCATGGGCCACCGGGTCCTCGCCGTCGCCGAGTTCGACACCTGTGTCGCCGCCCGCCCCAGCAGCGAGGACGAGCCCGACGTCGCGATCGGCCGGCACCCGAGGCTGGGCATCGTCGCCGCCGTCGCCGACGGCCTGCCGATCGACCCGGCCCCGCTGCTCGCCCGGACCGGCTGGCAGCACCTGCTGGCCCTCGATCTCTACCGGGTCCCGGTCACCGGCCGCCCCGAGGACGACAACCTCCTTGCCGTCGCCCGGGCGACTGGCCGCCTTCGCGACGGCCGGTACACCGTCGCCGTCCAACCGGAACTCGTCTCCGCCGTCCTGGCCCGCAGCTCCGCGCCGACCGCGCACCCGTAACCCCCTGATCCGTCCAACTGCCAAGGAGAACCGACGATATGGCCGTCAAGACCCGGTGGGTTGTCACCCACTCCTGCGGACACGAACACGAGCACGACCTCGGCACCAGGCCGGCCGACCGGCGGGCCGGGTACGCCCGCTGGCTCGCCGGACGCGACTGCACCGACTGCTGGCGCGCCCAGCGCGACGGCGATCGCGACGAGGAGCGCGCGGCCTGGATCGCCGCCCGCCGCGCCGAGGAGCAGCAGGCCGCCGCCGACTGGGCCGAGCAGTACCGGATGCCGCCGTTGTCCGGCCCGGCGGCGATCCTGCCCTGGGGCGAGCGCTGCCGCCACCAGCTCGTGACCGGCGCCTACCAAACCCTGGTCGTCGAGGGCGAGTTCACCGAGGAACGGTGGCAGGAGGTCGAGGACCTGGCGCGCACGATCGACCGCGCCGGCTGGTGGGTGGACCAGCGCGAAGCCTCCCCCGCAGACCTGCCGGAGCTGCTCACCGCCGCCACCGATGCCGATCGCGTCGTCGAGAACCCGTTCTAGCCAGGGAGTGATGTGAGCCTGACCACCGCGCTCTCCCACAGCCGGCCCGACGACGCAGAAGCCGCCCGTGTCGCCGCCTGGGCGGTGCGCCGCCTGGGCGACTCCCTCGCCGACAGCGCCCTTCCCTCGGACATCGCCCGGCCCATCGAACTGCTCGAACCCCTGCTCCACGAGATCGAGGAGGCCCTGCTGCGCGCAGCCGAGGCCACCGGCGGCGCGAGCGCCGCACCCTCCGCCCGCGCCGCCGCCGAGCAGTTCGGCCAGGCCGGCGCCACCACCGTCCTGCTGCGGCTGCACCTGGAGCAGATAGCCGCCCGGCTTCGGGGCTTCGGCCTCGACTTCCCCGCCGATGCCGCCGACCGCTCACCCCGGGCCGCCGCGGCCCAGCGCACCGCACCCCAGAGCGTGCCCGTCCCTCGCTCCGTCCGACCGCCGGCCCCGGTTCCCGCCACGCCGATCCACACCACGCCCGGACACACGACACGGCGTTGACCAGCCCGATCCGCATCGCGCCGGGCCAGTTCGGCGCCGCCTGTGCCAGCGGTGCCGACGCCGCGGCCCGGGCGATCCTGACGAGGACCGGCTTCACCCCTCTCCGTACCGCCGACCAGCCCCTGTCCCTGAGCATGGCCGAAGGCCCGCTCGTCTTCCGTGCCCTGGTCGGTGAAGCGGCCCGCCGGCTGGAACGCGCCGGATACGAGGTCGAGGTCGATCCGCGGCTTCGGCTCTCCGCCACCGGCGAGGAGGCCCTGGAGGTCCTCGCCGATCTGCGGGGCAAGCTCGACGAACTCGCCGAGCTACTCGGCCGGATGAGCGACCTGCGCGAACTCGCCGACACAGCGGCCCAGATGGTCACCGGCCAGCGCAACGTTGCCGACGGCGCCCGCGAGCTGCTGCGCACCGCAGCGGGCTCCGCGCGCGGCGCCGACGGCCTCCCGCACGAGCGCGAGGAGGTCGCCGGCCGGCTCAACGCGAGCGCCGAGACCCTCGCCACAATCCAACGGACCGCTTCCCAGGTGGCCTACCCGCAGTCCGGCACCCCCACGTCCGCCCGGGCCGCGGCCGCCCGCAACCGGCCCTCCACCGTGCGCGCCGCCTCCACCGTCCTCACCGGCGCCACCGCCCCCGTCCGTTCCTACGCCCCCGACCTCCGGAGACCCCGAGTTTGACCCATCCCACCCCGCCCCTCGCCCAGCGGCTTCGAGGCCTCGCCGACCGGCTCGACGCCGCCGAAGGCCAGCCCAGCCAGACCCTGCTCGCCGCCCTCCTCGCTCCCCAGGGGCTGCTCCGGCTCACCGCCGAGGCAACCTCCACCGTCCGGGTCGACCTCGACGCCTGGGACCAGGCCCTCAGCCCCGAGGAGGGCAGCGAGCACCTGCACGAACTCAGCCGCGAGGCCACCAAGATCGAGGAGCGGCTGCTCGGCTCCCTGCAAGAGGCCCAGCTCCACCTGCCCACCGCGACCCGGCTGATGGCCCGGCACACCGGCCCCGCCGAGGCCGCAGCCGCAGCGCTCTGCGCCGAGCAGAGCCTGTGGGAGGGCCCCGAGATCCGCGGCAACGAACGCGTCCACCTCTGGCAGGTCGAAGGCTCCGACCACACGCCCCTGCCGGGCCTCGCGCCGACCCGTCGCGGCTACGCCGACTCCTACGGCACCGCGCTGTTCACCCGCCGGGCCGCCGAGCAGGTCGTCGCGGACATGCTCGCCGACGACGTCGGCTTCGAAGCCGCGTTCCAGCCGGACGGATCCCTGGTCTACACCTGGCCCAAGGCGTACGACGGCGACGGCGGACGGATGCACGTCGTCCCGGACGACCGCGGGCTCTACGCGATCGGCGGCCAGTGGCCGTGGGAGTACAGCCGCCCCGACACCACCGCCCTCACCCACCGGGCCCAGGCCGCCCGGATCGCCTCCAGCACCCCCGCCCCACCAGCCCCGGCCGAGGCCACCGCCCGGCCGACCGCTTCGACGACCACCCCCGGAAGGACGCGGTGAAACCCCAGCCACAGACGCCGCCGGCCCCGGACCCCCTCGCTCGCGTCCTCACCGTCCACGTGCGTGACGTCGCCGCACGGATCCGCGACTCCGCCGACCCCGCCGAAGTCGCCGCACTGCTCCAGGAGATCACCCGCGACGGCGGCACCCTCGAAGCCGTGTCCGACGTCATCGCGACCGCGAGCCGGTGGACCAAGGCCCGGCCCGGCGGCGCATACCTCTGGCAGCCGCTGAGCCGGGCCGCCGACGAGATCTGGGAAGCCGGCGCCGACCTCACCAACCTGCCCGCCCAGATCCGCGACCTCACCGCCGGCCCGGCCCGCATCCGCTCCGCCGCCGCGCGCACCACCACCCAGGCCCCCGGCGCCGATCGAGTACAGGCCCCGCCTGCCCCCACCCCGCCCCCGCCCGCCCCCGAACCACCCCGCCCCCGAGGGCGGTGAAGAAACGTTCCTCCTTGATCCCGTCCATCACCCGGTACGCGAGCACCCGTGACCTGCTCGCCTCCGCACAGCACCATGCCCTGCGCCGGCCGGGCGGCGGACCTCCGGTGAGCGTCATCGGCGCCTGGCGCGAGGTCGACGACCTCCCACCCCCGGGAAGTCCCGAACTCGACGCTTTTGCAGCCGAGTTGAACGCCCTTCTCCGCAAGCACCGCCCGGAAGCGGGTTCGCGCCCGGGCCGTAGCCGCGACGTGTGGCACTGCACCATCCGCGACCACCCCGATGCCCCTCGCCTGACCGACGCCCAGTGGGCGGCCACCGCCCGCCGGGTCCTGGCCGCCACCGGCATCGTCCCGGCCGGCGACCCGTCGGCCGGGTGCCGGTGGATCGCGCTGCGGACCGACAGCCACGAGGTCCGGATCATCGCCCCGCTGATGCGCGCCGACGCCACCGTTCCGGACCTGCACCGCGACCACGCCCTGGCGCTCGCCGCCTGCCAACTCGCGGACCTCGACCACGGCCGACGCCGCGCCGCGGCCGTGCACACCGGGCACCGGCCCGTCACCTCCGTCACGCCGGCCACCGCCGCCCGGCCGTGGGCCCCGGAGCACCGGCCGGTGTCCCCCTCCCGCTGACCAGCGGCTTTCCCCGGCTCCGGCCGCGAGCGCGTGACCACACCGCGCCGCCGCCAGCCCGTCCCCAGGACCGCACCACGACTGCGGCCTTCCCCACGCCCGCGCGCCCCGCCCCCGCGCCCGGGCTTCCCGCAAGGACCCTCTCTGCCCTCCCCCAAAGCCCCCTCCTCCAGCCCCGGCACCGACGCCGTCCTCTACACCCTCATAGGCGCCGGCCTCGCCCTCGCCGCCTACGGCTCCCTCGCCTGGGCCAGCGGCAACCTCACCAACTACTGCTTCGCCAGCGGCACCTGGCAGCCGTACCAGCCGGTCGCCGCCGCCCTGCACCCCGACCACCTGTGGCCGACCCTCAGCCCGCTCCAGGTCCTGATCGGCGCCCGGCTCGCCCCCGGCCTGATCTTCGCCGCCCTGGCCGCCGTCGGCACGGCCCTGGTCCTCAAGCACCGGCGCTCCCAGAAGACCGCCGGGCTGGCCACCAGCCGCGACCTGGCCGTCCTGCTGCCCAAGGAGGTCTCGACCAAGGCCCGGTCCCTGCGGCCCAGCCTCGCCGACGCCAAGCCGGGGTCCATCAAGGCCGACGACACCGGCATCCTCCTCGGCAACCTCGGCGACGGCGGACCCGAGGTCCGCACGTCCTGGGAGGACGTCGCGGTCGCGATCATGGCCCCCCGAAGCGGCAAGACCACCTCGCTGGCGGTCCCGTCGATCCTGCGCGCCCCCGGTCCCGTCCTGCTCACCTCGAACAAGGCGGCCGGCGACGCGTTCACGGTGACGCTCGACGCCCGGTCCGAAGCCGGTCGGGTGTGGACGATGGACCCGCAGCAGATCGCCCACACCGAGCAGGCCATGTGGTGGGATCCGCTGGCCGACGCCAAGGACCTCCCCGGCGCCCGCCGCCTCGCCCAGCACTTCGTCACCGCGTCCGTCGACGAAGGCGAGCAGGGCGACTTCTGGTCCACCGCCGCTGCCAATACCCTGACCGCCCTCTTCCTGGCGGCCGGTGCGGACGGGCGCCCGATCACCGACGTGCTCGGCTGGCTCGCGCAGCCCGCCGACCGAACCCCGATCGACATCCTCAAGGAACACCAACTCACCGCCATCGCAGCCCAGTTGCAGGGCACCGTCAGCGGTGCGGTCGAGACACGGGACGGCATCTTCGAGACCGCACGCCAGTACGCGGCCTGCCTGCTGGACCCGAAGATCTCCGCCTGGGTCACCCCGAGCGACACCCTGCCGGAGTTCAAGCCCGCCGACTTCGTCTGCCACAAGGACACCCTGTACCTGCTGTCGAAGGACGGAGGCGGCTCGGCGTCCGCGTTGATCGCCGCCGCCGCGGACAGCGTGATGCGCACCGCGGTCATCCAGGCGGAGCGCGACGGCGGCCGCCTCGACCCACCGCTGCTGTGCGTCCTCGACGAGGCCGCAAACGTCTGCAAAATCGGCGATCTCCCGGACCTCTACTCGCACTTGGGCTCCCGCGGGGTCATCCCGATCACGATCCTCCAGTCCTACCGGCAGGGCCAGCGGGTCTGGGGCGAGGTCGGCATGGACGCCATGTGGTCCGCCGCCACGATCAAGCTCGTCGGCTCCGGCATCGACGACGCCGACTTCGCCGACAAGCTGAGCCGGCTCGTCGGCGACCACGACGTCGAGACCGTCTCCCACTCCACGTCCGACTCCGGGCGCTCCACCTCGATCTCGATGCGGCAGGAACGGATCCTTCCCGCCGACCAGATCCGCGCCCTCAAGAAGGGCTCCGCCCTGCTCTTCGCCACCGGCATCAAGCCCGCACTGCTCCACCTCCGGCCCTGGTACAAGGAGCCCGGTGCCGACGTGATCGGCAAGGCCTCCTCCCGGCAGACCGCGGCGATCACCGAGCGGGCCAAGGCCAAGGCGGAGGCCGCCGCGTGAGCACCGCCACCACAAACACCCCGACCGTGCGCACCCTGTCCCTGGGCGCCGGCGTCCAGTCCACCACCCTGCTGCTGCTGTCCGCCCTCGGCGAGCTGCCCCGCCTCGACTACGCGATCTTCGCCGACACCGGCTGGGAGCCGAAGAAGGTCTACGAACACCTCGACCGCGTCGAACGGGAAATAGCGAAACCCGCCGGAATACCCATCCTCCGGGTTTCCTCGGGCAACATCAGAGCCGACGCCCTGGACCCGTCCCACCGCTTCGCCAGCATGCCGCTCTACATCCTGAACCAGGATGGCTCACCTGGAATGACGCGCCGCCAGTGCACCGTTATCTGCACTTCCTCTTCTCGTTGATCGCGTTGCTGGTCACGGCAACCAAGGAGAGCGAAGTGGATCTACGCCAAGAACTG
>NZ_JBSFKI010000062.1:0-39991 GCF_053598475.1 Kitasatospora sp. NPDC001119 | reverse complement strand
GGAAGTTGAACAGGCTGGCGGAGAGCTGGAGTTGGGTGACACCGTGGCGGCGGGTCAGCTCGGGCCCGTGCTCCGGGGACCACCGCCTTTCGTCGTCCCCCTGCTCCACGCCGCCCGAGAGCAGGCTGCTGGTCACCTCGGCGCTCGCCTCCATGGGTGCGGGGACGGGCAGCCGTGGCGCAGCATGCCGACGCCGGCCAGCCCCTGGAGGGGGTGGCCGGCGTCGGTGAGCCGGGGTGGAGCGAATTCACGTCACAGAAAATTCGGTGGCGATCGAAGCACTGAGGGAATTCCCGGTGATTCGGTCGGGCGAATTTCTGTTCGGGGTTCGCTCTGCCGGTTCGTCAGAGGATCTGGATGGAGTTGACTCGCGGCGGGCGGTTCGGGAAGGAGATGTCGGTCCAGCGGTTGATCCGCACCGAGTCGCCGTTGGCGTCGGAGTAGACCAGGTCGTTGTTCCCGGTGGAGATCCGGTCGACCCACCACCCGCCGAAGCCGATCGACCCCCCGTTCGCGTAGCAGTCGACGCTGTCACGGCCGTCGAGGTGCGACCAGATCTTCAGGAAGTCGTTGCGGCTCCCGTCGCACTGGACGTGGTCGATGGCGAAGGCGTTGCCGGACGGCACGGCCACGGTGAGCGTGGTCGCCGCGGCGAAGGCCATCGCCATCGAGCTCACGACCTTCTTGGCTTTCGAGATCATGGATTCTCCTCAGTCGGATGAAATGTCGAATCGGAGACCGCTTCGCAACGAGTTTCGGTTGCGTCGTGCTCGATCAGTATCCAGACCGCTTTTGTGACGGTCAATCGAACGAAGTCTGGCCTCACGTGTTCTCGGTCATTTCCCTCCGTGTTTTCGGCGAGGCGTGGGGTGTGCTGTTCTGGTGGGTCGCTAGTGGTTCCGGGGCCGGGCGGACGGGCCGTCGACCGAGGGTCGCCTAAGTGCTGCGCTGACGTGGGGTGATGGTCGGACAGTCGACCGCGCGCGACAGCTCTCGGGGGACGACTGGCTGGGAGAGGGGGGTGGGGCTGGCGGGTTCGCGCAGGACGTGTCGTGCGGTGCCGGGGGAGGGCGTGGGCGGCGTCCCCGCGCCCCGATCGACCGCCGTGGCCGCCCGTGGCGACGGCGACGACCTGTCTCTCCGGCGTCCTCTCCCGGATGCGGTCGCGGTCGAACCGGGCCGCGACAGCCCGTCTGGAGCGATGACATCGTTAGCGACAGCTATCATCGGTCCATGACGATGAATAGCCCGGTGGTCGGGCCCTCGGCCACCACCTCGTGCGGCGCGCCCTCGGCAGCGGTGGCCCTGTTCCGCTCGCTCGGCGACCCGGCCCGCCTCGCGATCCTGCTGCGCCTGGCCCGGGGCGAGGCCAAGGTCGTGGACCTGGTCGGCTGCGTGGGCCTGGCCCAGTCCACGGTCTCGGCGCACCTGGCCTGCCTGCGGGACTGCGGCCTGGTCGACTCCCGCCCCCAGGGCCGGGCCTCCCTGTACTTCCTGGCCCGCCCGGAACTGCTGGACCTGCTGGCCTCGGCCGAGCAGTTGCTCGCCGCGACCGGCGAGGCCGTCGACCTCTGCCCGATCTACGGCACCCCGGCGGCGCCCGCCCCGGACAGCACCGGAGCCGGCCGATGAGCGACGCCTGCGGCTGCGGCGACGACAGGAAGACCGTGGAGGGAGGGGAGGAGCGCGAACCGGAGAAGCTCTGGGAGGTCGGCGAGCTGCGGGCCGCCGCCGTGGCCGGCGTCCTGCTGCTGGCCGGACTGATCGCCGGCTGGTCCGGCGCGTCCGACACCGCGGTGACCGCGCTGAACGCGCTCGCCCTCGTCGTCGGCGCCTGGACCTTCGTACCCGCCACGCTGCGCCGCCTGGCCAAGGGCAAGGTCGGGGTCGGCACGCTGATGACGATCGCCGCCGTCGGCGGGGTCCTCCTCGGCGAGGTCGGCGAGGCCGCCATGCTGGCCTTCCTCTACTCCGTCAGCGAGGGCCTGGAGGCCTGGTCCCTGGCCCGCACCCGCCGGGGCCTGCGCGCCCTGCTGAACCTGGTGCCCGAACGGGCGACCGTGCTGCGCGACGGCACCGAGCGGACCGTCGCGCCCGCCGAACTGCGCATCGGCGACAGGATGGTGGTCAGGCCCGGCGAGCGGATCGCCACCGACGGCACCGTCCGCGCCGGCCGCACCGCCCTGGACGTCTCCGCCATCACCGGTGAGTCCGTCCCCGTCGAGGCCGGTCTGGGCGGTGAGGTGTACGCGGGCGCGATCAACGGCACCGGCGTGCTGGAGGTCGAGGTCACCAGCACGGCCGAGGACAACTCGCTGGCCCGGATCGTCCGGATCGTGGAGGCCGAACAGGCCCGCAAGGGCGCCGGCCAGCGCCTCGCCGACCGGATCGCCAAGCCCCTGGTGCCCGGCATCATGGTCGCCGCCGCCCTCATCGCCCTCGTCGGCTCCCTGCTGGGCGATCCGGCCACCTGGATCGAGCGGGCGCTGGTCGTCCTGGTCGCCGCCTCCCCGTGCGCACTCGCCATCTCCGTACCCGTCACCGTGGTCGCCGCCGTCGGCGCGGCCGGCAGGCTCGGCGTCCTGGTCAAGGGCGGAGCCGCCCTCGAAGCCCTCGGCGCCGTACGCGCCGTCGCCCTCGACAAGACCGGCACCCTCACCCGCAACCGGCCCGCGGTCGTCCGCGTCGCCACCCTGGACGGCCACAGCCGCGACACCGTCCTCGCGGTGGCCGCCGCGCTGGAGGCCCGCAGTGAACACCCCCTGGCCGAGGCCGTCCTGGCCGCCGCCCCCGGGGTGCCCGTCGCCACCGACGTCGAGGCGGTCACCGGCGCCGGCCTCACCGGCCGCCTGGGCGGCCGCCCCGTCCGGCTCGGGCGCCCCGGCTGGATCGAGCCCGGCCCGCTGGCCGAAGCCGTCACCGCGATGCAGGACTCCGGTGCCACCGCCGTCCTCGTCGAGGACGACGCGACGGTGATCGGCGCGATCGCGGTACGCGACGAACTGCGCCCCGAGGCCCGCGAGGTCGTCGACCGCCTCCGCGCCCGCGGCCTGACCGTGGCGATGCTCACCGGCGACAACGAACGCACCGCCCGGGCCCTCGCCGCCGAGGCCGGCATCGACACCGTGCACGCGGACCTGCGCCCCGAGGACAAGGCCCGCATCATCGGCGGGCTCCGCACCCTCCGCCCGACCGCGATGGTCGGCGACGGCGTCAACGACGCCCCCGCCCTGGCCACCGCCGACCTCGGCATCGCGATGGGGGCGATGGGCACCGACGTCGCCATCGAGACCGCCGACGTCGCGCTCATGGGCGAGGACCTGCGCCACCTGCCCCAGGCCCTGGACCACGCCCGCCGCGCACGGCGGATCATGCTCCAGAACGTCGGCCTGTCCCTGGCGGTCATCGTCGGTCTGATGCCGCTCGCCCTCCTCGGCGTCCTCGGCCTCGCCGCCGTCGTCGCGGTCCACGAGCTCGCCGAGATCGTCATCATCGGCAACGGCGTGCGGGCCGGACGCGCCAAGCCGCTGCCCCCGGCCCCGACTCCGACCCCGCACCGCGCGAGCGCGCCCGCCCCGGCCGGAGCCGTCGCCTGACCCCTCGCCCGTAGCACGGTCCGCCGGCCCCGGCCGCTCCGCCGCCGACGGCGCGTGGAGCGGCCGGGGCCGCTGTCGATCACCGCGTCCTCGGGCCGGGCGGAGATCGATGTGCAGAAGTCGCAACTTGAAGAATTCTTCAAGTGCATAGATGATGCTGCCCTGTACTCGGCAGAGATGCGGTCGCGCGCGGCAGCGCCGGCGGCGAGGAGGGGCGCATGAGCGACGTATTCGACCAGGAGCTTCGCGAGCAGCTCGACGAGGCCCGCCGGCAGCGGGCCGGCGCCCGGGCGGCAGGTGACGAGGACAGCGCGCAGGCGTACGCCGGACGCGTCACACAGCTGCTGCGGATCGCCGCCCAGCACGGCATCGAGATCGAGCACACCGCCGAGGAACAGGAAGAGGACTGAGCATGGCCGTCCCGCTCTACCAGGCGAAGGCGGAGTTCTTCCGCACGCTCGGCCACCCGGCGCGCATCCGCGTGCTGGAACTGCTCCAGGACGGCCCGCGTCCGGTGCGCGAGCTGCTCGCCTCGATCGAGATCGAGCCGTCCAGCCTCTCCCAGCAGCTCTCCGTCCTGCGCCGCAGCAACCTGGTCACGGCCACCCGCGAGGGCAACACCGTGGTCTACGCACTGAGCACGCCGGACGTCGCGGAGCTGCTGCGGGCCGCGCGCCGCATCCTCACCGAGATGATCGCCGACCAGGGGACGCTGCTCGCCGAGCTGCGCTCGGCCGGGCTTCCGGACGCGGCGGAGCAGACGGCGTGAGCGCCACACGGACCACCCTCGCGGGCCGGGCCGCCGGGCGGGTCCGGGCCGTGCTGCCGAACCGCGCGGCCCTCGCCGCCATGGGGCGCTCGCCGCGCAAGGACCTGGTGGCCGGTCTGACGGTGGCGATCGTCGCGCTGCCGCTCGCGCTGGGCTTCGGCGTCGCCTCCGGCGCGGGGGCCGAGGCCGGGCTGGCCACCGCCGTGGTCGCCGGGGCGCTGGCCGCGGTGTTCGGCGGCTCCAACCTCCAGGTCAGCGGACCGACCGGCGCCATGACCGTGGTCCTGGTGCCGATCGTGCACAGGTACGGCACCTCCGGCGTCCTCACCGTCGGCCTGATCGCCGGCCTGCTGCTGGTCGCCCTCGCTCTCGGCGGGGCCGGCCGTTTCATGGCCTACGTCCCCGCGCCGGTCGTCGAGGGCTTCACCCTCGGCATCGCCGGCGTGATCGGACTCCAGCAGGTGCCCGCCGCCCTCGGCGTCACCAAGGGCGACGCCGAGAACGTCGTGGCCGTCGCCGGACAGGCCCTCGCCGACTTCGCCCGCCACCCGCACCCGGCCGCGCCCGCCGTGGCGCTCGCCGTCGCCGCGGTGATGCTCGTCGGCGCACGGCTGCGCCCCGGCATCCCGTTCTCGCTGCTCGCCGTCGCCGCCGCGACCGCGGTGGCCGACCTCGCCCACCTGGACGTGGCGACCATCGGCCACCTCCCGGCCGGTCTGCCGCTGCCGTCGCTGGGCTTCCTCGACCCCGGCGCGGTGCCGCACCTGCTCACCGCGGCCCTCGCGGTCGCCGCGCTGGCGGCGCTGGAGTCGCTGATGTCGGCGACCGCCGCGGACGCGATGAGTGCTTCCGAACGGCACGACAGCGACCGGGAGTTGTTCGGCCAGGGAGTGGCCAACCTGGTCGCCCCGCTGTTCGGTGGCGTCGCCGCCACCGGCGCGATCGCCCGTACCGCCGTCAACGTCCGCTCCGGCGCCGTCTCCCGGCTCGCCGCCCTGGTGCACGCCGCCGTGCTCGCGGTGGTCGTGTTCGCCGCAGCTCCGCTCGTCGAGGGCATCCCGCTGGCCGCGCTCGCGGGCGTCCTGATCGCCACCGCGGTCCGGATGGTCGAGGTGGCCTCACTGCGGGCGCTGGCCCGCAGCGGACGCGGCGAGGCCGCCGTTCTGGCGCTGACCGCCGCCGCGACCCTGGCCTTCGACCTGGTCACGGCCGTCGTCGTCGGCCTGGCCGTCGCCGGGATCCTGGCCCTGCGCCAGGTCGCGCGGTCCGCGCGGCTCCAGCAGGTGCCGCTGCACGACGGCCTGGCCCCGGCCGACCACCACGAGGAGGAGCGGGCGCTGCTCGCCGAGCACATCGTCGCCTACCGGATAGACGGGCCGGTGTTCTTCGCGGCCGCACACCGCTTCCTGCTCCAACTCGCCGAGACCACCGACGTCAAGGCCGTCATCCTGCGCCTGTCCCACGTCACCGCGATCGACTCCACGGGCGCCCTGGCGCTGGGCGACGCGATCGGCACGCTGGAACGGCGCGGCATCCTCGTCCTGGCCGCGGGGGTGCCGGACGGCCACCGGCGGACCCTGGACGCCCTCGGCGTCCTGGACACCCTCCAGCGGCAGGGGCGGGTCTTCGCCCGGACACCGGACGCCATCGCCCGTGCCCGCACCGAGCTGCGGACCACCGGAGTCCTGGCGGAGGCCACGGTACGAAAGGGAACGGACCGATGACCGCCCGGCGCCCGCACATCCGCCCGAGGCCCCGCCACGACCGCCCCACGACCCGACCCCAGGAGCACCGACCATGAGCAGCGCCACCGGCGACGAGAAGAAGCGGCGCAAGGCCATGCTCATCCGCGCCGGGATCTACATCCTGGGCACCCACCTGTTCGCCGGCTTCGTCATCCTGCTCTTCGCCCTCGGCAACCGCCACTGACCCCCCGTCCGGTCGCCGACCCCCGAACTGCTGCCACAACGGGCGGGGTTCGCGCTGCTGACGGTTGGTCGCAACGCCTGGACGGGAACGGGAGTGCTCCAGCGCCGGCAGTGTGGCAGGCTGGCCCGATGTCTACGACCCTCCGCCCCATGGACGCCCGACTCCTGCCCGCCTGGCTTGATCGCAGCCGGGCCGAGTACGCCAAGGACCTCGTCGCTGCGGGGCAGACGCCCGAGGACGCCGGCCGGCACGCGGCCGACAGCATGGCCCGCTACTTCCCCTCCGGTGCACCGAGCCCCGGGCACGCGGTCTTCGACGTGGTCGATGCCGCCGGGGCCACCGTCGGCCACCTCTGGATCGGACCGGACACGAGCGAGGACGCCGGCTCCTGGTGGGTCTGGGACATCGCGATCGACGCCGACAAGCGCGGGCTGGGCCTCGGGCGAAGGGCCATGCTCCTCGGCGAGGAGTACGCCCGGGCGCAGGGCGCCCATACCCTCGGGCTCAGCGTCTTCGGGTTCAACACGGGCGCGCGCGGCCTCTACGAGTCGCTCGGCTACGAGACGACCTCGGTCAAGATGCTCAAGCGACTCGGCTGAGGTCCTGGGGCACCGCCTACGGGTGGGTGTCCTTGGCCGTGGGCTGCGTCCTCTGGTTGTAGATCTCCTTGCCGTCCGCGTTGTAGGCGTGGACGTAGGGGGTCGGGGGGAAGGCGTTCGCGTCGGGGCCGGTGGAGATGGCAGCCGTGTAGGCGAACGCGCCGCCCGCCATGACGGTCGGGTACTGCGTCGGGTCGTCGCCGTAGCTGATGGTGACCTTGGCGACGTCGGCGGTGTAGTGCCCGGCGCCCAGTGAGAGGACCTGCCCGGCACCGGTCGGGGCGTTGAAGCTGTCGAAGAACTCGACCAGGTGGCCGGCGCCCCACAGACGGTCGTTGATGAACGTCGGCGGGAGGGAGATGCTGTGCCCGGTCCGGCCCTTCGACTCGCACTGCGCGTACTGGCCGGCGGAGTCGACGGCGACGACCACGCCGTCGGTGTCCGAGGAGGCGGCGGGAGCGCGGACCCCGATCACCGCCTGGTACTGCGAAGCCTCGGAACCCAGGCAGGAGCCCAGGATCCCGGCGACGGCCCCGGCCTCGATCGGGGTCGTCGTCGTGCTGGTGACGGTGAAAGCCGCCGGGGGGTGGGGGGAGGCAGGCACGGAGGGGGTGCCTGTGGCGGCCGGCCCCTGCTGTGGTGCCGGTGGGTGTTGTGGCCCCGGCGGGTTCAGCACGGACGGGAGGGTCAGGCACAAGGCCGCCGCGGCGCAGGCCGCGGTCGCGCCGAGGGCGTGTCGGCGGTGGCGGCGCCGGTCGGCGCGTCTGCGGATCTCCGCAGCGGGCAGGGTCGGTGCCGGCATCTGCGTGCCGAGCAGCCGCAGCCGGTCGTCGAGGCTGTCGTGGACGGGGTCAGACACGGAGCTTTCCTTCCTCGCTGGTCGGGGTCCGGTCGGAGAGTCTGGCCGCGAGCGCGGTCCGGCCGCGGGCGAGGCGGCTCTTGACGGTGCTGATGCCGGCGCCGGTCTCGGCCGAGACCTGCTCGATGGAGAGGTCGCACATGTGGTGCAGGACCAGGGCGATCCGCTGTGCTTCGGGTAGGTCGCGGAGCGCGGTGACCAGCATCAGGTGCTCCTCGGTGGGCGGCTCGACGGTGGACGGTTCGTGGCGGTGGTGGTGTCCGGCCAGGTGCAGGCCCCGGGCGAGGCGCCGCCAGCGGGAGTGGGCCAGCCGCCGGGCCGTGGTCCGGATCCATGCCTCCGGGGCGTTGCCGGGGTCGAAGGTGCGCCTGCGGTCCCAGGCGCGGATGAAGGCCTCCTGGACCACGTCCTGGGCTTCGCACCAGTTGCCGGTTATCGCGTAGAGCTGCCCGGTGAGGCGGGAGAAGGACGCCGCGTAGAACGCGTCGAACTCCTGTGGCGTCATCAAGGGCCTCTCCTCCGGGGCTGTCCGTCAGCTCGCGGCACGGGCGGTGCGCGAGGGAGCACTCCTCGGCCACGGCGGGTCAGCCGTGCGTCCTGGGTGGAGCCTCCCGCCCTGTACGCACGAGCGCCGTCCCAGGGTTACATCGACGGCCTATGACCTGGATCACATGCGCGGGGTGCGACCGGTCGGGCATCGGGAGGCGTACAGGGGCGCGGGCATCAACCGGACGCCCGCAGGAAGGGACACGGATTCATGCGTATCCGCCCGATCATGATCATCACCGCCACCGTCGCGGCCATCGCGACCGCGGGGGGAATGGCCACCGCCGCGACCGGCACCCCCACGGCCACCCCCACGGCCCAGAGCAAGCCCGCCGCCGCGCCGGCCGCCCCTGCCGCGCCGGCCGCCCCGGCCTCCGGCGGCGGCTCGGCCGCGACCGGAGCGACTGCCACCCCGGCGGCCTCCACCGTCACCAGCACGACGACGACCCCGATCGACGCCGGGACCGTCGCCGGGATCCTGGCCTCCTGCCTGGGCTCCGAGGCTTCGCAGTACCAGGCGGTGATCGGGGTCCGCGCTCCCGTCGCCTCGTCGGACACCGACGGCGTGGTCATCGCCGTCGACTCCGCCGGCCAGTACGTGCAGTGCGAGTCGAAGGGCGACAAGGGCACCAGCATGTCCTCGCCCGCGACGTTCATCAACGACCGCCTGTGGGGCACCGGTCACCTGGTCGAGTTCTTCGACAGCTTCAGCACGCCGGCCGGTGCCGGGCAGGTCCTCTCGCTGGGCGCCGGGCACTACACCGCCGACGTCGCCAAGGTCACCATCAGCTACGGCGACGACGCGACGGAGTACCCGGCCGTCATGGCGGGCGGCGCGTTCGCCTACACGGCTGCCATCTCCACCGGCTCCGACGCGAACGCCTTCCCCCCGGCTCCCTACGTCCACGCCTACAACGCGGACGGCAAGGAGATCTACAACCAGAAGACGCAGCCCACGGTCAAGAACACCCACCCGTAGGCGACACCCCGGGCGGGCGGCCGTTGCGACCTCCGCAGGGGCAGTGAGCCGGATCCTCCGCGGAGGATCCGGCTCACTGCCTGACGAACCGGGCCGAGCGGGTCAGCGCTGCCGCTCGGGCTCCGCGTAGGTGCGGAAGTCCGAGGCGGTCTCCGGCCAGTTGGCCCGCTGCCAGCTCCGCAGCTCCGGGTACGTCGCGTGCGCGGGCACGACCACCAGGCGCTCGTCGAACCAGCGGGTCAGGAACTCGCGCCGGCTGCGCACCTCCTCCCGGGTGCGCCCGCTCAGCATGACCTGCCCGACCCCCTGGGTGGTGTCCTGCACCGTGTCCCCCGTCCGGAAGCCGTACGGGAGGTCCAGTCGCACGTGCTCGACACCGGGCAGGGCCCGGATCTGCTCCAGTGAGGGATAGCCGACCAGGACGCCGGGCCGGTTGGCGAGGAAGAGGGTGCTGACGCTCTCCGGACGGACGGCCGGTTCGATCGTCGGCTCGATCCCCTCCGCGCACCGGATGGCGGCTTCGCCCAGGTCCACGCCGAACTTGAACGCCACCGCTTCGGAGATCAGCCCGCCGCCGGTGCGGGCGGCGCACTCGCCGAACACGAGCCCGCCGGTGTCGGGCCGGCGGAACAGCTCCATGTGGAACACCCCGCGCCGCAGGCCGAGGGCCCGCAGCGCCTCCGTCACGACCGGCCGCGCCAGGGCGAAGGCGTCCGCGTCCTCGGTCGGGTCGAAGCGTTCCAGCTGGAGCACCCGGTTGGCGTCGACGGCGGTCAGGCACGGCTCCGCGTAGGTGCCCACGCTGAGGAACCGGAGTTCGCCGTCGAAGACCACGCCGTCCGCCATCCACTCCTCGCCCGGCGTGAACTCCTCCAGGACGAAGGTGCGTTGCGGAACGCCCCGGCGCCGGTACTCGGCGCAGGTGTCGATCAGCTCGGCCAGCCCCCGGACGACCGAGGTGTTCCGGGTGCCCGCCCCGGCGATGGGCTTGAGCACCGCCTTGTCGAAGTCCGCGAGGGCGGACGGATCCAGGTGGTGGATGTCCTCGATGACCTGCGAGGCGCCGACGTCCAGGCCGGCCGCCGCGACGGCCCGCTTCTGCAGCCACTTGTCCCGGAAGTTCGGGGCGATGTCCGCGGCCACGGCCGTCGGGAGGTCCAGGACCCGGGCGAGTGCCGCGACGGTGACCAGGGCCTCCTCGTCGGAGGTCTGGAGGAAGCGGAACTCCCGCTCGGCGGCGCCGGTCCGGCGCAGGGCGAGGAGGACGCTCTCGATGCTCGTCGGGTCCTCGGCGAAGATCCCCACGGCCCCGTCCGGGAGCTTCAGGTAGCCCCAGTCCGCCAGGTGCGGGCCGTGCACCACGTACGGCGTGATGCCGTTCCGGAGGCAGGCGCGCATCGCGTACGGGTCCGTGCCGACTATCAGGGCCGAGGGCTGGTCCTGGGGCAAGGGTTCTCCTTCGTTGTGGGGCTGAGGGGGCGGCGGTCCGGGGGCGGACCGGGAAGACGGGTCGGAAGGGTGGACCGGGACGGCGGGTCTAGAGGTCGGCGATCCGCCACACCCCGATCGACTTGTCGGCGAAGCGGTGCTCGACCCGTGTGCCGTCCTCCTCGGTGACGTAGACCTCGGTGCACTGCTCGTCGAGCACCCGGAAGGGCTCGGGCAGCAGGAAGGGGGCCCGCCGGAGGTTGAGCGGACGCCAGCCGCCCGCTTCGGTGGCGGCCTCGTTCCCGGCCCGCCCGGTGAAGGTGGTCGTCGCCAGGTAGGTCGAGCCGCTGCGCCGGATGTTGTCCAGCGCGCGGTGGACGTCGTCGTCTCCGAGGTGCACCAGGCAGTCGCGGGAGAACACCAGGTCGACCTCCGGCAGCGGGTCGCGGGTGAGGTCGAGGACCCGGAACTCGCGGTCGGCGCGGGCGAAGCGCGCCCGGTTGCGCTCGACCACCGCGGGGACGATGTCGGCACCGAGGTAGCGGTCGACGCCCAGGTCGACCCTGGACATCCAGAAGAAGTCCCCGCACGGCGCGTCGAGCAGGCTCCGGACGCCGAGTTCGGTGAGCAGGGACGGCAGTTCGGCACGCAGCGCGGCCGTCTGGGCCAGGTTCGACCCGAGGCCGGAGCGGGATTCGTCGTCGTCGGCCCCGCTGTCCTCGGTCAGGGTCCAGGCCCCGCTGGCGTAGATCCGGGCGAAGGTCTCCTGGAGCGGCACGCGCGGTGGCCCGGCGGCTTCCGGTGCCGCCACGGAACCGCGCGTGCCCTGCTCCCGGGTGTCATCGGTCATTGGTCCTCCTTGGTCGTACGGACGGATGCCGGCACTGCTGCCGAAGCCTGTTGCGGACGGTCCGCCCCCGCCGCGGGCTGCGGCTCGGACGGCAGGGTGCGGACCCCCGGGACGGCCAGCACGACGCCCGCGGTCGCGGCGACCAGGCAGGCCGCGCCCAGGAAGACGGCGCCGATGCCGACCCGGTCCGCGATCGGGGCGGCGACCGCCAGGCCGAGCGGGAGGAAGACGAACGAGCCGAAGGCGTCGTAGGACATGACCCGGGACATCGACTCCTCCGGCACGTGCTTCTGCAGTGCCGTGAGGAAGGTGACGTCGTTGAGGCTCATGCAGAGGCCGGTGACGAACATCGCGCCGGCGGTGACGGCGACCGGCGCGGCGCAGGCCAGCGCGACCAGGGACGGCACGATCCCCAGGGTGAACAGCACCGCGGCCCGAAGGGGCCGGCGGGGCCGCAGCCGGATGGCCAGCAGGCTGCCCGCCACGAAGCCGACCGCCTGCGCGGTGAGGACGGCGGCCCATCCGGAGGCGCCGCCGAGGTGCGCCTCGGCCTCGACCGGTCCCAGCACGATGAAGCCGGCGCCGATGCACACGTTCACCAGCGCGAGTTGCGCCACCGCCGCCCACAGCCAGGTCCGTTCGGTGAACTCCCGCCACCCGTGCCGGAGTTGGGAGAAGATCCCTTCCTCCGTGGGCGACGGCTGGTCCGCCGAGCCGGTCAGCCGGACTCCGGCGAGGAGCACCGCGGACACCAGGAACGTCGCCGCGTCCACCACCAGTGCCCAGCCGGCGCCGAGCAGGACGACCAGCACGCCCGCGAGCGCCGCGCCGCCGATGCTGCCCGCGTTCATCGACAGCTGGACCAGCGCGTTGGCGGACTGGATCTTCTCGGCGGGCACGAGCCGCACCGTGACGCTCCGGGACGCCGGGGTGAACAGCGCGCTGGCGGCGCCGCTGACCATCGACAGGACGACCAGGCCCGCCAGGGAGTCCGTCCCGGTCAGCACCAGGACCGCGACCGCTCCCTGGGCGAGACCCGCGGTCAGGTCCGCCCCGACCATGACCCGGTGCCGCGGCAGCCGGTCGGCCAGGACACCGCCGTACAGCAGGAACGCGACCTGGGCGGCGATCCGGGCGGCGGCCACGATCCCGAGGGTCGAACCCGAGCCGTCCGGCATTCCGAGGACGGCGAAGGCGAGCGCCACCGGTGCGATGGCGTCACCCAGCAGGGAGACGGACCGGGCGGAGAACAGCAGCAGGAAGGAGCGGTCTCGGAGGATGGAGAGGTCGGCGCGCACACAAGGCCTTTCACGTTCTGGCCCGACGGGATCGAGCTGGTCGGGGAGCCGTCACACCGCGGTCCGGTCCGGGTGGTCGGGGAGCCGTCACACCGTGGTCCGGTCCGGGTGTTCGGGTGGCGGTGCCGAGAGGCGGGCGCGGGTGGCGGCGAGCCGCTCCAGCGGCACCGGGTCGGCCTTCCAGGGGCGGTGGAGATGGTCCCCGGCCGCCCGGGGCACCAGGTGGACGTGCAGGTGGAACACGTCCTGCCAGCCCGCGTCCCGGTTCGCCTGGAACAGCGTCAGGCCGTCCGGCGCCAGCACGTCCCGGATCCGCCCGGCCATCAGGTGGACGGTGGCCATCACGGCGGCGGCGTCCTCCGGGGTGATCTCCCAGAGGTCGGCGGCGTGGCGCTTGGGGATCACCAGGGTGTGCCCGTCCATGACCGCGGTGATGTCGAGGAAGGCGATGGTCCGCTCGTCCTCGTGGACGACGGCGGCGGGCAGCCGGCCCCCGACGATGGCGCAGAACACGCAGTCCGCGGACCGCGGGCCGTCGCCCCGGTCCCGCTCCGGCCCGCCGGTGGGCGCAGGGGCCGCGGTGGTCGGCCGGGCCGTCATCGCGCGACCCGGCGGGAGAGTTCGGCCAGGTCGCCGGCGGTCCGCGACAGCGGGAAGCGCCCGCTGTTGACCAGGCCGGCCGCGGCCAGGTCGTCCAGCCGCTCGGGCGAGCGGAGGAACTCCTCGATGCGGCCCCGGAGCGCCGTGAAGTCCCCGAAGTCGACCGGGAGCGCGGAGCGGCCGAGCACCTCGGTCAGGCCCGGCACGGGCTGGTAGGCGACCGGCAGGCCGCACGCCTGCGCCTCGATGGTCACCAGCCCGAACGCCTCCAGCCGGAGCGAGGGGACGATCAGGAGGTCGTGTCCGCCGAACGCGCGCCACAGGTCCTCCCGGGACAGCCAGCCGAGGCGGCGCACCCGCGACAGGTCGGAGCGTGCGGCCAGGGCCGCGAACTCCGCCCGGGGAGCGGCCACGGAGAGCTCCACCCCGGGGAGCGAGGCCACCGCCGCGATCAGGCCGGAGGTGGCCTTCTCGGCGGTGAGCCGACCCGCGTAGAGCACCCGCAGGACGCCCGCTTCGCGCTCCGCGCGGTGCCCCGCCCCGGTGGGCCGGTCGGCCAGCAGCCGGTCGGGGACGCCCCAGGGGATGTGGACGATCCGGTCCGACGGGACCGGGGCGATCCGGCGCAGCCGGTCCGCCATCGCCCGGGTGGGGACGACGATCGCGTCGGCCGATGTCGCCGTCTCCCGCAGGACGGCGGCCTGGGTCGGGTGGTCCTCGGCGAACAGCAGGTCGGTGCCGTGCACCAGCGCGATGCTCGGCCGGTCGGGAAAGACCTGTTGCAGGGCGGCCGTCGCGCCGAAGGCCAGGTGCTGGAGGTGCAGCACGTCGTGGTCGGCGGCGGGGTACCTGTCCCGGACGGCGGCGCCGAGCCGGTCCACGTAGGCCCAGAACGCCGGCCCCGACACCGTCTTGCCCGGCACCGCGAGCAGGGCCGGTGAACCGGAGGTGTCGGGCGCCTGCCGGTCCTCCGGGGCGAGCATGAAGACGTCGGCGGGGATGAGCGGTTCCGGCCCGCCGTACAGGTCGCGCAGCAGCTCGACGCTGCCGCCGGGGCTGTCCGGGGGGAGGTCGATCCCGGTGAGGACGTTCACGCGAGCTCCTCGTACAGTCGCGACGTGTCGATGCCGCTGGTCCGGGTGTACTTCCGGCCCATGTTCTGGTAACTGGCCTCCGCGCCGAGGGTCTTGAGGAAGATGATCTTCCCGAAGGTCATCCCGGGGTAGATCCGCACCGGGCGCACGACGCGGATCTCGAGCGTCCACCGGATGGCGTGGCCGACGTGGCCGAGCGGTGCCGAGACGTGCACCCAGACGCCCAGTGCGCCCACCGTGCGGTCACCGTTGATCATCTGCGCGAAGCGCTCGGAATGGGTGCGCTCGTGGGTGACCCCGAGGTAGAGCCTGCCCGGCAGCAGCACCATGCCGTCCGGCGGGATGGTGCGCTCCTCGAACTCCGTGGAATGCGCCGCGTCGAGTTCGGAATCGCACACCCGGATGGTGTCGCCGAGTCGCCAGTCGTAGGCGTTCGGGGAAATCCTTCGGGGGTCGAACGGCTCTATGACGATGTCACCGGAGTCGATCGACCTGGCTATTTCCGCCCGGGTGAGGATCACAGCTGCCCCAACTTGTCCCGCCAGTAGCGCGATTCCTGCGGTCCGACCGCGCCCTGGTACTTCCCGGAATAGGGCTCGATATCGCCGAGCGTGTCGAAGAACATGATCTGCCCGATCTTCATCCCGGGATACACCCGCAGCGGTCGGACCGCGGACAGCATGAGGGTCCACTGGCCGTGGAAGCCGATGTCCCCGATCGGGGCGGTGATCTCCACGAAGAGCCCGAGCCGGCCGACCGAGGAGCGCCCGAAGAGCAGGGGCACGAAGACGTCGGATCCGACCTCCTCCACGGTGTGCCCCAGGTAGAGCTGGTCGGGCTCCAGCACGAAGCCGCTGGAGTCGATCTTGGTGGCGTCGGTCCGGTTGGGCCGGTACGCGTCGATGACGCTGTCCGTGTAGGTGATCAGCGTCTCCCCGAGGCAGACGTTGTAGCTGTTCGGGTTCACCTGGCCCCGGTTGAACGGGGATATGGAAATCCTGCCGTCGCGGGCGGATTCAACGATTTCTGGTCCCGTCAGGATCACAGGAGGCTCCCACTCTTCCGGCCTGCCGGACAAAACGGCGGGCGCGCACCGACGAGGCTTTTACGGGTCGTTTTCCAGGACGTTTGCCAGCTCGTCCGAGCATGCTCCATACTCATCCCCCATGAAACACGTCATAGCCCTTGATGTGGGCGGTACCGGAATCAAGTCCGCCCTGATCGGAAGCAGCGGAGAATTACTTCACCAGGCCCGCCGGGAAACCCCTCGCGAACGCGGCACCGACACCGTCGTGGAATCGGTGCTCGAGGCGGCCGCCGAAATGCGCGCCCACGGCGAGCGCCGCTTCGGCCGGCCCGCGGCCGCGGTGGGCGTCGCCGTGCCCGGCATCGTCGACGTCGGCACCGGCACCGTCGTGTTCGCAGCCAACCTCGGCTGGCACGACCTCCCGCTCGGCGCGCTGCTGGCCGACCGCCTGGGCGGCGTGCCGGTCGCCTTCGGCCACGACGTCCGCACCGGAGGACTCGCCGAGCAGCGGATCGGCGCCGGCCGGGGTGCCGAACAGTTCCTCTTCCTGGCCATCGGCACCGGCATCGCGGGCGCGATCGCCCTCGGCGGACGGATCGAGGCGGGCGCCCACGGCGCCGGCGGCGAGATCGGCCACATCGTGGTCCGGCCCGGAGGCGCCGCCTGCCCCTGCGGCCGGCGCGGCTGCCTGGAGCAGTACGCCTCGGCCTCGGCCGTCGGACGGGCCTGGGCCGCGGCCTCGGGCCGACCGGCCGCCGACGCGGCGGACTGCGTCCGGGCGCTGGAGGCCGGCGACAGCCGCGCCCGGACGGTCTGGGACGACGCCCTGGCCGCGCTCGCCGACGGTCTCGTCACCTGCCTCACCCTGCTCGACCCGGGCACCGTGATCATCGGAGGCGGGCTGGCCGAGGCCAGGGACACCCTGTTCGAACCGCTGCGCGCGGCGGTCGGGAAGCGGCTCGCCTTCGAGCGGATGCCGGAGATCGTGCCGGCGGCACTCGGGGAGACGGCGGGCTGCCTCGGCGCCGGCCTGCTGGCCTGGGACCTCCTCGACGGCTGACATCCTTCGCCCCCCGCCGTCGGCCCGCCGCTCCCGCAGCGGGCCGACGGCGGGGGAGCGGGACGGTACGGGCCGCGCATCAGGCCCCCGCCAGCACGGCGAGCTCCGCCCTCACGGACTGCTGCTCCCAGCTCTCCCGATCGCGCAGGTAGACCGGCCGGTCGGCCTCGATGGCCCGGGTCTCGGCCCCGCCGGGCGTGAGCCGCCAGCGCACCGAGCCCGTCACCGGCCGGGCGCAGAAGTCCATGAACGACTGGGTGGCCGCCCGCAGTTCGCCGAACCAGCGGCCCTCCAGCGCCTCCCGCACCCACAGCTGTTCGAGGTGCATCTTCTCGCGGATCGTCTCGGCCGAGAGCACCGCCGACTCGAGGTGCCGGTAGCTGCGCAGCAGGAGCCACGCGGCCGGCATCTCCCGGATCTCCAGCACCTTCTCGCCGCCGGCGAGGTGCTCCAGGCCGCTGTACCGCCCGAGGCCGAAGGCGCCGACCCGCCGGTTCAGCTGGTCGATCAGCGGCACCAGCGGCAGGCGGGTGCCGTCGACCGCCACCGGCGTACCCCCCTCGAACCGCACCTCGACGCCGTCCTCGGTGACCGCCGGTCGGCGCGCGCTCCACCGGAACAGCTGCTCCGGCACCGCGTGCTGCTCGGGGTCGTCCAGGAGCCCGGACTCGAACTCGCGGCACCAGAGGTTCGAGTCGCCGCTCACGACGCGCTCGCTCATCCGGGCGAGGCCGGCCTCCTTCAGCTCCTGGATCTTGACGTCCCGGCCCACCGGGTCGAGGTCGTACGGGCTGCCGTAGGCGCCGTCGAAGCCCAGCAGTTCCAGGGCGCCGTTGAGTCTGCGCATGGTGTTCTGGGAGCGGTTGGCGGTGTGCAGGACGGCCGCCGCCCCGAGCTCCTCCGCCAGTTCGGTGGCGAACCGGGCGATCAGCGGGCGGCTCAGGGTCGAACTCACCGGGTGGGTCCCCAGGTAGACCGCCTGGCTGACGATGGCCGCCCGCACGAACTCGTCGGCGAAGGCTCCGCGGCCGTCCACGACGTGCAGCCGGACCCCCAGCTCGTCGGCGATCTGCTGTTTCTGTTCGCTGGTCTCGTCCTCGCCGAGGTCCACGCTCAGCGCGTGGACGTTCCGGAACCCGGCGTTCTTCAGCCGCAGCAGGAGGAAGCTGCTGTCGAGCCCTCCGCTGAAGAGCGTGACGACAGGGGCTTCCGCCGGCAGGACATCGGTGGTGAGTTGACGGAAGGAGCGGATCAAGCGGTGATGGCTTTGCATGATGGTCCTTCGAGACGCGGTGGGGGAAGTGGTTCGGCGCGTGCGGCGGCCGTCCCGCGGGTGAGGTCCGCGGCCCGGGCGGCGGGCGGCCTCAGTCGTCCGAGTAGGTGCCGAAGGAGGAAGCGGATTCCGGCCAGTTCTCCTTCTGCCACCGGCGCAGTTCGGGGTAGCTCGCGTGCGCGGGCACGACCAGCAGCCGCTCGTCGAACCACGCGGTCAGGGAGTCGCGGCGTTCGCGGAACTCCTCCCGGGTGCGGCCGCTCAGCACGACCTGGCCGACGGCCTCGGTGGTGCTCGCGAGCGCGTCCGCCATGCGGAAGCCGTACGGGAGTTCCAGTCGCAGGTACTCGACCCCGGGCAGGGCGCGCACCTCGGCCGGGGTCGGGTAGCCGACCAGGACGCCGGGACGGTTGTTGAGGTAGGTGGAGCCGATCGTGTCGGGCCGCACCGAGGGCTCGATCCGGGGGTCGGTCCCGGCCGCGCAGCGCAGCCCGGCGAGCGCCAGGTCGACGCCGAACTTGGCTTCGACCAGCTCGGGTTGGAGCAGTCCGCCGGTCCGGGCCGCACACTCGCCGAACACCAGCCTCCCGGTGTCCGGCTGGTGGAAGAGCTCCATGTGGAAGGTGCCGCGCCGTAGGCCGAGCGCGCGAAGGGCCGGTTCCACGACCGAGCGTGCGAGGTCGTAGGCGGAGGCGTCGGAGACCGGGTCGAACACCTCGACCTGGAGCGCCCGGTTGAAGTCCACCGTGCTCAGGCAGGGCTCGCCGTACGTGCTGACGCTGAGGAACCGCAGCTCTCCGTCGAAGACCACGCCGTCGGCGATCCACTCGTCGCCCGCAACGAACTCCTCCAGGACGAAGGTCCGTTGGGGCATGCCGGCGCGCCGGAGCTCGGCACACCGGGCGATCAGCCCGGCGCGGCCCTCGACGACCGAGGTGTTCCGGGTGCCGGCACCGGCGACCGGCTTGAGGACCGCCTTGTCGAAGTCCTCGACGCTCGCCGGATCCAGGTGGTGGACGTCCTCGATCAGGCGGGACCGGGTGACCTCGATGCCGGCCGCGGCGAGCGCCTCCTTCTGCAGCCACTTGTCCCGGAACCGCACGGCGGTGTCCGGGTCCACGGCGACCGGGGCGCCCAGGACCTCGCCCAGGGCCGCCACGGTGACCAGGGCGAACTCGTCCCCGGTGTGGACGCAGTCGAAGTCCCGGTCGGCGAGGCCGGCCCGGTGCAGCGCGAGCAGCACGCTCTCCACGCTGGAGGTGTCCTCGGCGAAGACGGTCTCGACCCCGTCCGGAATTCCGATGAACCCCCAGTCGCGCAGGCCGGGGCCGTGCACCACGACGGGCTCGATTCCGTTGCGGAGCGCGGCCCGGATCAGGTACGGGTCCGCTCCGACGATCAGGGCCGAGGATCGGTTCTCAGACACGGGTCTCCTTTGGAACGGGGCGGGTCCAGCCCACGATGTTCGTGCATCGATTCAGTGGCAATGCCCCACCTGATGCCGCCGCTTCGGCGAATTCGCCGGGGCCTCGGGCACGAATGACCGGGGGAATGCCTGCGGGGATGCGCGGAATGCGTCCCGTTCCACGTATCCGTCACGCTCCGACGGATACGCGAACCCCCCGGTCGGCTCCGGAACCATGGCGTCGTGGTTCTTGATCCATAGTCCATGACAAGCAGTTGATGTGCAATGGCACATTGCATCTCGCGGTGCCGGCGTCCCCATTTGACCCGTTTTGGCCGTCTATTTTCACATCGGATCACAAGTGGAGTCGGATCCTCCAGCGCGCTCGACAGGGCTTCCCCGGAGGGCATGTGACGGACCATCGGACAACCGGGCGTGTCTCCGGCGATCTGGGCAAGCGGGGCCGGATCGGACATAGCGCATGATTGCCGGTATTCCCCGGAAGAGGGTGGCGGGACCTCTTCCGATTGCTTAGGCTCCTGGAGGTTCCGGCACTTGCCCGGTGCGGCGGAAAACGGGTTCCGACGGAATTCCCGGACGCGCCGCGGTCGGCCCTTTCCGCCTCCCGGCCCGGCCGGAGTGAGGACACCTGACAATTCCGTCCCGGCCGACCCGGACCTTCACGGGAACCCGCGCGACCCGTCGGCCGCCGGGATTCCCGCCCACCCGCGCGGCGTCGGCGTCGGTCCCATCAACACGCATTACGCGGCGCCGTGTCCATCGACCCGGTCAGCGCACGAGAGGACGGAGTCAGCCAGTGATCCAGCGGAACAACGGACCGACCGGGGACGAGCCGGGGGCCACCGTGCACGCCCTGTTCGAACACCACGCGGAGCTCGCCCCGGACCGGACGGCCGTGGTCGCGGACGACGGGCAGCTGAGCTACCGCGAGCTGAACGCCCGCGCGAACCGGCTGGCCTGGCGGCTGCGCGAGGCGGGCGTCGGGCCCGACACGCTCGTGGGCATCTGCGTCGAACGCTCCGCGGCGATGATCGTCGGGCTGCTGGGCATCCTGAAGGCGGGCGGTGCGTACGTCCCGCTCGACGCCGGATACCCCGCCGAGCGGCTGGAGTTCATGCTCCGGGACACCGCCGCCCCGGTGCTGGTGACCCAGCGCCGGCTCGCCGACCGGCTCCCCACGGGCCGGGCGACCGTCGTCCTGCTCGACGAGGACCCGGCCCACCACCCCTCCGGGAACCCGCCCGTCGTCGGCCGGCCGGAGCTCGCCAACGTCATCTACACCTCCGGATCCACCGGAACACCCAAGGGCGTCCTGGTTCCGCACCGGAGCGTCGTGCACCTGGTGACCGATCAGGACTACGTGTCCATCGCGCCGGACGACCGGGTCGCCGCACTCGCCACACTGTCCTTCGACGCCTCCACCTTCGAGATCTGGGGGCCCCTGCTCAACGGCGCGACCTGCGTCGTCTACAGCTTCGGCGGCACCGACCTGACCGCCCTCTGCCGCCGGGTCCACCGGGACGCCGTCTCCGTCCTGCACCTGACCAGCCCCGTCTTCCGGCTGCTGGAGCCGGCGCACCTCGCCGACCTCTCCGGGGTGCACACCCTGCTGTTCGGCGGGGACTCCATCCGGGCCGAGGTGGCGGACCTCGCGCGGCAGGCCTTCGCGGGGCGGCTGATCCACCTGTACGGGCCGACCGAGACGACGGGCTTCGCGACCTACCAGGACGTCCGGACCATGGCACCGGACGCCACGATGATCCCGATCGGCACCCCGCTCGACCGGGTCCGGGTCCGGGTGCTCGGGCCGGACGGAGCGGACGTCCCGGACGGGGAGAGCGGAGAGCTCCACATCGGCGGAGCCGGCATGACCCGCGGCTACCTCGGCCGCGCCGAACTCACCGCCGAACGCTTCGTCCCGGACCCCGACGACCGCGCCGGCTCCCCGCTCTACCGCACCGGTGACCTCGTCCGGCGCGGCCCGGACGGGGCGCTGCGCTTCCTGGGCCGGATCGACCGCCAGATCAAGGTGCGCGGCTACCGGATCGAACCGGGCGAGATCGAGGCCGCGCTCACCCGGCACCCCGGGGTGCACGACGCGGTCGTGGTGGCCCGGGACGACGGCGCGGGGGACAAGCGCCTCGACGCCTACGTCGTCCCGTCCTCGGGACCTGCCTCGGGACCGGCCTCCGGACCTGTCGGCACCGCCGACGGCGCGGGACGCGACCGGGAACTGGTGGCCGACCTGCGCCGGCGGCTCTCGACGGAGCTGCCGCGGTACCAGCGCCCGGCCTCGATCACCGTGATACCGGCGATCCCGCTCACGACGAACCTCAAGGTGGACGCGGCGAAGCTGCCCGCCCCCGCCGAGGAGCGCGATGCCGCCCAGGGCTCCCCGACCGCCCCCCGCGACGAGCTGGAGTCGGCGCTCGCCGCGCTCTGGCGCGAGATGCTCGGACTCACCGAGGTCGGGATCGACGACGACTTCTTCACGCTCGGCGGCGACTCCGTCTCGGCGGTGCAGCTGGCCACCGCCGCGACCCGGCTGTCCGGCGTCCCGGTCACGGTGCGTGACGTCATCGGCTCCCCGACCATCCGCGGACTGTCCGCCCTGGCCGACGGATCCGCCGCGGTACGGACCGACGGTGCGGCCGGTGCTCCGGCCGGTTCGCCGCGGCCGACTCCCGCCGGAGGCCCCGCATGAGCGGCCGGGCCCCCGCCGACGCGCCCCTGACCAGGGCGCAGAAGTTCCAGTGGTTCCTGGAGAAGGGGCTGGCCGAAGGACTCCGGCCGCTCCCGGCGGGGACCGACGAGGCCGCCGCCCAGCGCCTGGTGCACGCGCTGGAGGACCGGTTCGAGATCCTCCGCACCTCCCTCGCCGTCGTCGACGGAGAACTGCGGCAGCTGGTCCACCCGTCGGGCTCCCCGGTACGGGTCGTCGACGTCGCACCGGACGGCACCGCCGAGCGGAGCCTGGCCGACCTGGTGCGGGTGTTCACCGCGCACACCCACGGCAGGGTCGGCCGGTTCCTCGTGCAGTTCCACCTGCTCCGGTCCGAGGACCGGCGCTGGTTGGCGGTGGTCGCCGACAACGTGGCCGTGGACGCCGGGTTCCACGGCGTGGTGGACCAGCAGCTCACCGACCTGCTGCACGGACGGACGGACAGCCCGGACACCGGTGGCCCGCACCGGGGACCCGGGATCCAGCCGGCCGAGCAGGCCCGGCGCGAGGCCGACCCCGGCGAGGACACCGAACGCACCAGGGCGCTCGACTACCTGCGGCGGCACTTCTCCCACGCACCGGCACGGATGCACCCGCACCACCCTCCGGGCGAAGGGACGGCGGGCCGCTACTACCGGAGCACGCTCACCCTGCCCGGCGCGGACGGCCTCTTCGCCCGCGGCATGGCCCACACCGGGCTGCTGCCCTCGGCCGTCGTCCTCGCCGCCTTCGCCCAACTGCTCTGCCTGCGTGCCGACACCGACGCGTGCACCGTCAACGTGTCGCTCGACAACCGGCACAACGCCGACCTCCGCCGCGTGCTGTGCGCCACCGCGCAGCGCACCCCGGTGGCCCTCCGCCGGCAGGGCCGGAGCCTGCTGGAAGCGGCCGCCGAGGTCCAGCGGACCCTGGCTGAGGGGCACCCCGCCTACGGCCGGTACGACCCCTTCGACCTGATCCGCGAACGGGTCGAGGCCCAACACCGCCGAGGCGTCTGCCTCTCCACCGACCTCGCCTTCAACTTCATTCCGCCGCCGCAGGGTTGGCGGGAGCTGATCGAGGCCGAGCCCGGTCCCACGGACGGGCCCGGCGCCGCGGATCGGCCTGGTTCCACGGACGGGCCCGGCACGACGGACCGGCCCGGCTCCCGGATCAGCTGGGCGACCACCACGGAGACCTCCTACGAGTACGGAGCCAGCCTGTCGGTCCGCTGGGCCGACCCGCACACTGTCCGGCTGTCCGTCCACGGCGACTCCACGGTCCTGGAACCCGAGCAGTGCGCGGCACTGCTGCGCGGCGTCGAGCTGGTCCTGACCAGGGCCGCGACGGGCCGGGACTGCTCGCCGGACGAGGTCGCGTCCGCCGTGGGACTGCTCCGGCTTCCCCGCGGCCCCCGCGAACGGTACTCCGGCGGGCGGTGGATCGACCTCCGCGCGATCGAGGACCTCCTGCTCGCCCTGCCCGGGGTCACGGCGGCCGGGGCGTCGCTCGAACCCGGCGGCGCGTCCGGCACCCCCCGGCTGACCGCCCGGGTCACCGCGGCCGACGGCAGCGCGCTCACCCCGTTCGACCTGCGGGAGGAACTGCTCCGAGCCGTGCACACGGGCGCGATCCCGGCGGTCCCCGACTGGTTCGAGATCGACGGCGGCGACGCCTCGGACGGGCGGTCGCTCCCCGGCCGCCCGGCGGCCACGGCCGAGGAGACCGCGCTGCTCACCGCCCTGAGCGGGGCCGGGACCGGGCCCGGCCGGGCCCCCGACCTCGACCTCTGCTACCTGCGGGCGGGCGGACGGCCGGAGCACTACCCGCGCTTCGCGGAGCTGCTCCGCCGGCTCGGCTACCACCCGCCCGGTTTCGCCCAGGTCAGCGGCATGGCCACCCTGCGCAGCCTGGCCCGGGAACTCCGTCCGTCCGGCCGGGCCGGAGGCCGGCCCGCGGCGCCGGCCGGCTGACCGGGCCTTCGACGGCGCGACCTCGCCAACCGATCCGTGACCCATCGACCCTCGGAGCACCCATGACCAACGCAATGCCGGAGCCGGTCCTGTCCCAGGAGGAGGTCGATCGCTTCTGGCGGGACGGATACCTGCTGATCCGCGGCGTCCTGACCAGGCAGCAGGCCAGGCACCACGCCGGCCTGATCCTCGACCTGCTCCCGCGAGACCTGCGCGTCCCCGACCACTGGGAGGCGTACGACGGCCGGTTCAAACCCTTCAACACCCCGGGGAACCAGACCTTCGACGGACCGGAGTTCATCCCGCTCTTCCAGAACGAGCGGCTCTACCGGGTGGCGGCCCAGCTCCTGGGGCACCCCCGACTGCTCGTCCGGGACGGCTCGGTGGCCATCACCATGCGCAACGACACGGCGCACCCCAGCGAGCTGAGCCAGGACCTGCACATCGACCCGGCGGTACCCGAGGACGCGGACGAATTCCTGCTCACCCCCGAGGAGGTCGAGATCGGGGGCTGCTACTACTTCACGGACGTGGCCCCGGGCGGCGGCGGCATCCACGTCGTGCCCGGCGGCCACCGGATCGTCGAGGCCGAGGCCCGCGCCGTCCGCCGGGGGCGGCAGCTGCACGACAAGTGGCGCAACATCCCGGACCTCGAGAGCGTCGAAGTGACCGGGCAGGCAGGCGACTTCGTGCTGACCCACCATCTGATGCCGCACGCCGCCTCGCACAACCGGCGCCCCGACGTCCGGGTCGCCCAGTTCGTCCGCTACGCGCGGGACGACCAGCCCTGGGACGCCGGCGAACGCCCCGGTGACCGCCCGGCCGGTCACTCCTACAACGACCTGCAGACCGCGGCGATGACCCCGCTGGGCCGCCGGCTGCTCGGCGTCGACCGCTGGTAGCGGGCCCAGGCGGTGGCCGGTCCAGCACCAGTGGACCGGTCACCGGCACCGGTACCGGCACGCCCGGCAGACCATCCCTCAAGGAGGCCACCACCATGACGACATACCCGGACGGCATACCGCTCGACCTGTCCGTCGACCACGTAGAGCTGTACGTGGAGGACCTCGACGCCAGCGCACGCCACTACGCCCGGGCCTACGGGTTCACCGTGTACGCCACGGCCGACCGGCCGGGCGAGGCGAGGTCCGTCGCCATCGGCCGGGAGCACATCCGGCTGGTCCTCACCCAGGCCCTGGCGGAGGACCACCCCGCCGCCGACTACGTCCGGCGGCACGGGGACGGCGTCGCCGACATCGCCCTGGCCGTACTCGACGTGGTCGCCGCCTTCGCCGCGGCCGTCCGGCGCGGCGCCCGGCCACTGGCCGAACCCGAGGAGACGGACGGCGTGGTCACCGCGGCCGTCGCCGGCTTCGGCGACCTCCGGCACACCCTGGTCCAGCGCCGCGCGGGAACCGACCACCGGCCGCTGCCCGGTTTCGCCCCGGCACCGCGGAGCGAGCCGGAAGCGGACACCGGCCTCCTGGCCGTCGACCACTTCGCGGTGTGCGTCGAGGCGGGCCTGCTCCGGTCCACCGTCGCGTTCTACGAGCAGGTCCTCGGCCTGCGCAACACCTTCACCGAGCGGATCGTCGTCGGCGCCCAGGCCATGGACTCCGAGGTGGTGCAGTCGGCGTCCGGCGGCCTCACGCTCACCATCATCGAGCCCGACACCAGCCGCGAGCCCGGCCAGATCGACCACTTCATCAAGAACCACGGCGGCTCCGGTGTCCAGCACATCGCCTTCCGCACCGACGACGCCGTGCGGACCGTCCGGACGATGGCCGAGCAGGGGGTGGCGTTCCTGTCGACGCCGGGCCCCTACTACCGGATGCTCGCCGAGCGGCTGCGGCTGACCCGGCACTCCGTGCCCGCGCTCGCCGCCCTGGGCATCCTCGTCGACGAGGACCACGAAGGCCAGCTCTTCCAGGTCTTCACCCGGACGCTGCACCCTCGGCGGACCCTGTTCTTCGAGGTCATCGAGCGGGTCGGGGCCACGACCTTCGGCAGCGGCAACATCAAGGCACTGTACGAAGCGGTGGAAGCGGAACGGCACGGGTGACCGCCACCGCCTCCCGAGGGTCCGGGCCGGCCCGCCGCCCCGGCCCGGACCCTCGGGGGCCGGCGGTCAGCCGGAGACCACCAGCCGGGCCAGCACCGGCAGGTGGTCCGAGGCCACCGGCTCCTCGGTGACCAGGCCGACCCGCACCGGCGTCACCCCCCGGCCCGCGAATACGTAGTCGATGCAGTCCCGCGGAGCATCGGCCGGGAACGTCGCCACCGGACCACCGTCGAGAACCGTCCAGGAATCGGTGAAAGCAGCCCGAAGCCTGGTTATCTCCGACGTTCCCGGGGTCGCGTTGAAATCGCCGAGCAAAATGGCCGGACCGGTTCCCCCGATCAACTCCACGACTTCTTCCGCCTGGCGGGTCCGGTCGATTTCCGAGAACAGCTCCAGATGTGTGACGAAGACCTGCAGCGGAATTCCGCCGAGGTCGATCTCGACGTGCAGCAGGCCGCGCTGCTCCTCCCCGGGGGACCGGAAGAGGTGGGTGTTCCGCGCACGGGTGATCGGGTGCCGGGACAGCACCGCCGTACCGTATTGGCACCGCGGAGCCGCCGGCGCCGCCGGGGCCAGGTCGATGTTCGCCCCGTACGCCAGGTGGTAGCCGAGCGACCGCGCCAGCTCCGCCACCTGGTCGTTCCACTGGCTGCGCCCGTCGAAGTGCCGGTCCACCTCCTGGAGCCCGACGATCTCCGCACCGCTGCGCCGGATCACCCGGGCGATCCGTTCCAGATCGAGGACGCCGTCCGTTCCCTCCCCGTGGTGGATGTTGAACGACAGGACGTCGACGGTAGCTTCGGCGGAATCCAACCGGCTGTCCATGCGCACTCCTTTTCCACGGCGGACCGTTCCGCCGCTGCGTTGCCTGATCGGCCGGAGCCCATTGAATACGATCGCCGACCGGTCCGGCAGAAATTCCCCTCCTGGCGAACGGGCGCCAACATTGTCGGAATTCCCGCCGCCCCGCCGAAAAACACCCCGGGACGGCAGACGCGGAAAAGCGGTCCGCCGGCCGACGTGGAGGTACGAACCCGCGGGCGCGGGGAGGACGACCTGGCGGCCGTCGCCGTTCTGCTCGGCGTCGGCTGACCCCGTGTCGGCGTACAGGAAAACTGCGCAGGCCGGTGCAGACCAACGTGCGCGCGGCGGATGGTGGGTTCAGCCTTCCCTTCGTGTGATGTCGAGGGCTCCGTCGTGTAGGGCGAAGCGGCGGGCCGCCTTGTCGTCAGCCGTGACGGAGGGCCGGCCGGCGCCTTGGAACGCCGCCGTCCGCAACTGGAAGCGGGCGGGGTCGGCGCCGCACATCGCGCGCAGCCGCCACGGGTCGTTCTCACCGTTCCGCGGGTGCGGCGGCACGGCCAGGTGCACGAGGGGCAGAGGCGTCGTGGTCTGCGCCGTAGCGTGTGTGTGCCGAGGTGTAGGAGGCCATCCGGAGTTCGACCTCTACCGGGCCGGGTACCGTCGTGAGGTTCGGATCGGGCTGCTGCGATGTGCCGGCGGTCGGGCGTGGTTGGTCCTGGTCGCGGAGGACGAGGAGGAGATCCGGTCGGTTGACGGTCTCCGCCAGCTCGCTGGCGAACCACTTCGCGAGGGCTGGGCCGCCGCGTCCGACCCAGGTCTCGACCAGGTGGCGGAAGGCGGCTTCCCGCCGGTGGGGCAGGCGGTGAGCACCCGCGGCGAGGATTGCCTCGCCGGCTCCGGTGAAGGCTCGGTGGAAGTCGCGTACGGGGACCCGGTCCGCATGCCGGGGACTGCGCACCATGCGGACGTGCAGCATGGCGCGGTGCAGAACGGTCGCTGCGGCCATGGCGTTGGCGCCCAGGTCACCCTGGCCATCACCTGCGAGGAGCCCGTCCAACGAGTGCCCGGCGGCCGCAGCCGGCTCGATCATCCAGGTGCGCCGATCCTCACCGAGGCCGGCCATCCATCCATCCCAACGCTGCCAGAGACCGACGCTCGCGCCCGCCTCGCGTGCCGGCCGTCGCCGAGGTCGCGGAGGCAGCGGTCACGTTGAACCCTCCCGGCGGTACCGGGCCAGCCATTCCAAGCTCACGTCGTTTCCCTGCCGGCGCGTGAGCGGCTCCACCGGCCGGCCGCCTCGCGCGACTCCCAGGCTGTCCAGGAGCCGGTCCACCACACCCTCCGGGTCCGTCAGCGCGTCCTCGTACGTCACCGTGATCGGCGTGATCCCGCTGTCGGAGAACCGGCGCGCCCACTCCTCGTTCTGCTCCCGGATCACGTGCTCCCAGTGCGCGATCCGGTCGCGACGGTAGGGAACGTCAGCGCCCACGCCACGAACGTCGTCGGCATACCAGACGTCGGTCTCCAGCGCCCGGTACAGAGACACCGCTTGTGCCGCCGTGTCCAGCCGCCGGTTCCACACATATACCGGGCGGTCGAAGGCGCGCTCGATCACCTCGCGCCAGCTCGCTCCACTCGCGGACTGGTGTCGCCGCAGCCCGGCGACGACCTCGTCCAGGTACGACCCCATGACGATCAGGCCCAACACGCCGTTGGCTGAAGTCCCGATCCGCATCAGCTTTCGTAGCTGGTCCGGTTGCGTCCGGTGCGCCGGACCGATCGGGATGTCCTCACCGTCCAGTTCGGTAACGTGGTTGTACAGGTACTCCTGCGGGTTGCCCGACAAGCCCGTGCTCTCCAGCAGACCGGCCAGCAGATGAGTCCCTGACCTCGGTGTGCTGCAGATGAGCAGGCATCTGCCCGCCGCCGGCGCCACGTCGCTCGCTCGCGCCACAGGTCGCACCCCCTCTTTGACCGCCTTGACCGTCGCTCGACCCCCCCTTAGCGTAGTGGTTCCTGGGTCGCACACGTGGGGGGTCGGGGGATGCGCATAGCGATCGCGTTCGATGGTCAGTACGCATCGGCGGCACGCAACATGCTGTCCTCGCTGGCCCGTTGCCTCCCGCCGAAGAGTGGTGTGCGCATCTCGGCACTGATGACAGATGACTCGCCGAGCGCCGACATCGTCGAGCACGCGATGTCCCGCGGGCTCGATCTGGAGGTCGTCCGTCTGCGCCGAGACCTGTCCGACCTGCCACTGCTGCGCTACCTGACCGGCGCGACGTACGCGCGCCTGTTCCTGCCAGAGCTGGTGCCGGACGACGTGGCGCTGTACATGGACGTGGACGTCGTGCTGATGCGAGACGTGACAGAGCTGTTCGCGACGGACCTCGGTGACAGACCCCTCGCGGCCGTGCGGGACATGTGGCGTCCCAACCTGCACGAGGCGTTGGCAGGCGGAAGCAACGGACGATTCGCGCCCGACGCGCCCTACTTCAATGCGGGGGTGATGCTGTGCAACCTCCGCCAGTGGCGTCGGGAGAGCTTGACCGAGCGGGCCCTCGACTGGCTCGCCAGCCAGGATCAGGTCCCGGTCTGTCTGGAGCAAGATGCGCTCAACGCGCTCACGCACGGTCGATGGATCGAGCTGGATCCGCGCTGGAACGTGTTCCCGATGACTGACTTCCGCGACATCCCGCCCGAGGCTTGGCCGCCGCGACTGGGTACGGAGTACCACGCGTACCGGGATCAGGAGCGACGCGCCTTCGTGCTCCACTTCATCGGCTCCCGCAAGCCATGGCGTCACCCGTACCCGGACACCGAGAACCTCAGGCGATATCGTCACTTCACCACGCCCACCGTCGAGGACCTGACGCCGAACCCTGTCACCTCGCCGTCTCGGCCGACCTCCCCGACCGTCGAGGACCTGACGCTGAACCCTGTCACCTCGCCGTCTCGGCCGACCTCCCCGACCGTCGAGGACCTGACGCCGAACCCTGTCACCTCGCCGTCTCGGCCGACCTCCCCGACCGTCCCGGAGACGCCGCCCCTGGCGCTTACCGGGGGAGGGGGGTCGGCGACATCGCCGGCGGCGGTGTTCGGCTACCCAAACCGGCGTGATCAGGACAAACGACCCGAGCGTCGCAAGAGGCCTCGCTTCGTCTGACCAAGAAGTACGCCTACGGCGACGTCCTCCACGTCGTTCTGGTCGGACGCTTGGCGGCGGAGCCGGAGGCGTTCCAGACGGCTCCGGGCTCCAGCCATCGCCATCGTCTTCTGTTCGCACGGTCCGCTCCACCACGCCCATGCGACGCACCCGCCGCGGCACAGCGCTCCTTGAAGCCTCAGCAAGCCGGTCAGGCAGAAGACGTGTCACCTAGCTTTCAGCACACCGTCCCGGGGAAGTGGCACGAAACCCGGAACGATCAAGGTGACACGGAGCGCGGATCCAGCGGAACGCACAGCTCGCGGACTCGCCATAGGACATCGGAACGCGGAACCTGCGGGCCTGCTCCTTCCGCCACGGCCTGCCCGCTGTGGTCTACAGCCTCGGGATGGGCCGCAACGAGATCGGCATGCGTCTGCTCTCCGCGGAGAGCCGCGTCCCGCTGTGCCTGCCGCGATTCTCGGCGACTTGTCCGTCTGGGCGGCGTCGTCTCCTGGGTGCTAGATTCGAACGCGTTCAAAGAGGGTGCTGTGCAAGGGGGAAACATGGTCGCGGTGCCGGTGAGTGCCCGGTGGCTGTCCGGGGTCGGGGCGGTCGCGTTCCTGTTGCCGGTGTGGAGCATCCACCGGGGGTACGGCCCGGGCGGGCTGGTGCTGTACGTCTTCGGCCTGGGCTGTGCGGTGGTGTGCGCCGTGCCGCCGTTCTTCTCCGACGAGAAGCGGCTGCGCGTCGCGTGCACGGTCGGCGGCGTGGTGGTCACCGTGGTGTCCGCGCCGTTCGTGTTCGTGGGCGTCCTGTTCGCGAGGTTCCTCTACTACGGCACCCTGTACCTGGCCTTCCTCGCGCTCCCCGTCACCGCGGTGGCCGGCCTGGCCGCCGGGTTCCAGCGCGCCAAGGGGCGGGACCGCGGCCGTGGACCGGCCCGCTTCGCCTGGGCGTGCGCGGCGCTGACGCTGACCGGCTGGCTGGCCGTCAGCGCCTGGATCCTGACGCTGCGCTGATCGTCAGGCCCGCGCGACCGCACTGTACGTGAGGTTCTTGAGGTCGTCGGTGAGGCGGCGGGCTGCTTCGGTCTCGATGGAGCCGCGTGATTCGATCTCCTCGCCGCCGCCCGCGTCGCGTGCCGAGGCGAGCCCGACCGAGGCGCGGGATCCTGGCCCGCGGCCGCCTGGGGTTGACGCCACCGCCCGGATCGGCAGGGAGGTCGGCTTGGCCGCAGGCGGCGTCAACTACCGCCTCGCCCGGCCGAGTCGCCGGTGGCACGTCCCCAACCGGACGGCGCCGGTGGGGCGGGCGTACGCGTTCGGCGTCCTCGTGGCGGACGTGTGGCCGCCGGCGCCTGCCCGCCGCACGTGACGGCCGTCAACCGGCCCGGCGCACGGGTCGGGGCCCGGTCGGGCGGGGTTGCGGACAGCGTCGGCGGCGCCTGCAGCACGGGCCGCTCCCGCCGGTCGCGGTCATCGGCAGGACCATCACGACCACCGCGGACGGCTGTTCGTCCACCTCCCCGGCGGCCGGCGTCTCGCGACGGCTCCCGTCCGGCTGATCGGGCCCGCTGCCGGGAACGGCGCGCGCGGCACGGAGAAACCATTCCAGTCGCGAGGCCCTCAGGCCGAGCGCCGCCGCGAGCTGTTGGACGGAGCGGCGCTGTGGTCGGAGCACCCGGCCCCGCTCGATGTCGCTGATCGTTCTCACACTGACCTGGGAACGCCGGGCGAGTTCCTCATGCGTGAATCCCACTTCACGACGAAGCGCCCTCAGTATGCCCCCGAATGCCGAATCCCCTTGTTGTGCCTTCGACATGTCACCCCCCCAGAATCTTGGCGCGTGGGAGCGCTCCCACACCCATCGGGAGCGTAGCAGCACCTTATGCCCAGGTCAGCCGTGACACGCGGCCGTGGCTCATACCGGAACAACGGGATATGACGGCCTTTCAGTTCGAGGCCGTCCGAGGCCGTTCGAGGCCTTCAGGCCGAGGCGCGGACCGTCAGTTCGGTCGGAAGGATCACCTGGCGACGCGGCCGCCCGGGGTCGGCGATCTCCTCGAGCAGCAGCTGGACCATCAACCGCCCCATCGCCTCGGTCGGTTGGCGAACACTGGTGAGGGGCGGCTCGGTGCTACGGGCGATGACGGAGTCGTCGAAGCCGACGACGGCCACGTCTTCCGGCACGTGCCGCCCGGCCTCGCGCAGCGCCCGGAACGCGCCCACGGCCATCAGGTCGGAGGCGCAGAACACGGCATCGAGGGTGGGCGTTTCGGCCAGGAGCTCGCGCATCGCCGCGTAGCCGCCCGCCTCGGTGAAGTCGCCGTGGGCGACGAGCGCGTCCTCCGGAGCGAGGCCGGCCTCCGTGAGCGCCTCCCGGTACCCCGCCAGGCGTGCCCCGGCCGCCTCCATAGTGAGCGGCCCCGTGATGGTGGCCACTCTGGTGCGGCCGAGTCCGACCAGGTGCCGGACGGCCGCCCGGGCCCCGCCGGCGTTGTCGGCGTGGACGTAGCTCAGCGATTCGCGCTCGGACCGGCGACCGCCCAGCACGGCCGGCATCCCGAGCTGTTCGAGCAGGTCGGGCAACAGGTCGTCCTGGCGCACCGAGACCAGGAGTACCCCGTCGACCCGACGCGCGGTGAGGTAGCGCGTCAGACGTTCGCGCTCGTCCTCGTTGCGGACCAGGGTCAACAGCAACTGAAGGTCGGTCGAGGCGAGTTCGTCGGAGATCCCGGTGATGACGTCCGCGAAGTACGGCTCCGACCTCAGCCGCGCCAGGCTCTCCGGGACGACCAGGGCGACGACGTCGGTGCGCGAGGTCACCAGGGACCGTGCCGCCTGGTTGGGTACGTAGCCGAGCTCGGCGACGGCGTGCTCCACGGCCTCCCTCGCCCGGGCGCTCACCTTGGGCGAACCGCTGATGACCCGGGACACCGTTCCCCGGCTGACTCCCGCGCGGGCGGCCACGTCCTCCACCGTCGGTCGCGCGGCAGGCCGGGCACCTCCGGGGCCCGGCCTGTCAGTTCGGGGCATGATCACACTCCGGTGTGGCTCACTCTCGGGAGTGGCCATCCTACACGGCGTGAGAGCGCTCTCATCGACGCTTCCACGGGTGCTCCCACCAGCGCTCCCACGGGCCCGGCGCCCGTCGCCCGGTCGGGAGGGGGTCGACCGGCCGACGGGACCGGCGGTCACAGGGGCATGCCCTGCCAGCCGCCGAGGTTGGTGGGCGTCGTGCCCGTGCGGAAGTAGACGCGGCCGTCCGTGCCGATGGCGAACACGTACAGGACACCGCTGCCGTCGACGATCGCGGTCGGGTAGTCGAGGACGGTGCCGCCGAGGTCCTGCCAGGCGCCGTAGCCGGCGTTCGGCGCGGTCTGGGCGGTGGTGCTCACGCCGCCGCCGCCGTTGCGCTCGAACAGGACGACCCGCCCGCCGAGGTTGGCCATCGCCGGCTCGCCCACGCCCTTGTGGCCGCCGAGGTCGGTCGGGGACTGGCTCCACGGTCCCCCGGGCCGGGTCTGGTAACTGACGAGCATCGCGCCGGTTTCGGCCTCGCGGTAGGCGAGTTCGATGCGGCCGTCCTGGTCGAGCGCGGCCCTGGGCGGGCTGGCCGGCCGGGAGTTCGGGATCGGGCCCGGGCCGTTGATGGCGTCGTTCGGAGCGGTCTGCCACCAGTTGACGACCCCGTCGCGGGTGCTGGCGAAGACCTCGATCCTCCCGACGCCGTTGCGGATCGCGGTGACGGGATCCTGGATGTCGGTGCCGTGCAGGTCGTCCCAGGTGGTCGTCCAGGCGCCGTTCGGGCTGGTCTGCCGGATCGCGCTGAGGCCGCCTCCGCCGTTCTTGACGAAGAGCTTCAGTCGGCCGTCCTGGGAGGCGACCACCGCGGGCACGCCGACCTGGCCCGCGTTGACGAGCCCGGCGTTGGGGTTGCCGAGGTCGGCCCAGCCGTCCCGCCACACGCCGTTGGGCGTGGTCTGCGGGACGGAGACGATGTGGTGGTCGGTGAGGCGGCGGGCGAAGACCTCCATCCGGCCGTCCGCGTTGGTGCCGACGGCGATGCCCGGCGCCAGCCGCCCGCCCGGGTCGGCGAACCGTGCCGGGCCGCCCCAACTGCCGTCCCCCTGGCGCCAGTAGGTGTAGAGGGAGCCCGCCCGGACGACGAAGACCTGCGGCCGGCCGTCCTGGTTCAGCCCGGCCCAGGAGGTGCCGCGCGACCAGCGGTAGTACATCCGGGAGAACCAGGCGGTTTCGTAGTTCCCCGAGTGGTCGTGGCTGGCGTACTCGGAGACGAACACGCCCTTGGTGCCGACCGTCGCCGGGTCGAGGTTCACCGGGCAGTCGCTGATGTTGTAGTCCCGGTAGTTCACCTGGATCAGCGAGCCGCCGTACTGGCTCGCCGCCATGCCCGCGAACTTCGCGGCGGAGATGTGGTCCGAGTGGTCGTCCTTGTAGCGGGTGTCCGGGAGTTCGTCCTGGGCCCGGAGCACGGTCGGCTGGTACGTCACCATGATCTGCCGCAGCACCTCGACGACGTCCGCCGCCGTGTAGGCCGACGGCCCGGACAGCGGGCTGTCCTTCGGGACGACCGTGGTGTCGGTGCCGCCGTTCAGCACGTTGGCGAGCCCGGCGTCGTGCAGGTTGAGGAAGATCAGGTGCACCGGCCGATCCTTGAGCATGTACCGCTCGACCTGCTTGCCCGCGACCGTCCACGCCTCGACCGTCCAGTGCCCGATCTCGTCGGTCGCCGGGTCGTTGTCGCCGACCCCGGTCATCCGGGAGTAGGCGTTGACGGCGCCCATCTGGCGGTTCCAGGTGCGCAGCGGGTCGCCGGCGGGGTCCCAGCAGCCGCCCGCGCACGGGTCACCGGTGATGTTCCCGGCGGTGACGAACACCGTGACGGACGGGGTGCCGTCGGCGAGGGCGTTGGACAGGTCCGGGTTCATGAACAGGATGTCGTCGTCCTCGTGGGCGACGACCTGCATGAACAGCGGCCCGGAGCCGGCGGCCATACGTGCGGCCGTACCCGTACCCGTACCCGTACCCGTGGCTGCGGAGGCCCGGGTCGCGGTCCCCTTGGCCAGGACGGGTGCGGCGAGGGCGGTCAGCGCGAGGGAGGTGAGGAGTTGCCGTCGTCCGATTGCCATGTGATGTCCCCTCATTCGAGATTTCGAGGTTCGACAGGTGATCACGCCAGGAGGAGATTGGCGGATTGTCGGGCGGAAAGTGCCTGAGACGGTATATCGCAAATTCCGTCAGGCGCGACAGTCAGCTGACGCACGATCAGGCCACTCCGTCTGCTTCCCGCCGATCTCGCCTGTACAGCGCGGTTTCTGCTGGAACTTCCCCATGGCTTCCGCCTGATGTTCCTCCTGGCGGAAGCCGGGCCGGCGGTGATTACATGGTGGATGGCGAGCGGTCTCCGGGATTTCTCGGCGCATTCTCGGACCTCCTCCTCCGGGAAGCGGATCGCCGCCATTTCCTGGTCACCCGAGCCATGCGGGAACGTGGTTTTCCGTACCCGGCGAAAGGACTCCTGTGCACGTCGCCCACCGCCCTCCGCGGGGCCGCCTGTCCGCCATGACGGCAGCCGCCGTCGTCCTCGGCGCGTTCGCCGCCCTGCCGCCCGCGGCCCCGGCGAACGCGGCCGCCGGCTGCGGGCCGGTCCCCGCCGCGCTCCCGCCGGTCCCCGCCGCGCTCGCGTCGGGCCCGGGCGCGCCGCGCCCCGAGTCCGCGGCCTGGACGGGGAGTTGGGGTACCGCCATGAGCCTGGCCGGACCGTCGGCAGCCTCGGGCGTGACGGGGCGGCAGACCCTGCGCATGGTCGTCCACACCAGCATCGGCGGCAGCTCCGCCCGGATCCGCCTGGTGAACACCTTCAGCCCGGACCCGGTGACCATCGGGCACGTCACCGTCGTGGCCCAGGACCGGACTTCGGTCCGGAACGGGAATCCGGCCACGGCGGCGGCCGCGCCGGTCACCCTGACCTTCGGCGGTTCGGGCCGGACCGTCGTCCCGCCCGGCGGCGAGGTCTACAGCGACCCCGTCGCCTTCCCGGTCGCCGCGGACGAGAACCTGCTGGTCAGCCTCTGGCTGCCCGACAAGGTCACCACCGCGCCCTACCACCCATACACGCTCACCACCTCCTACACCTCCGCCCCCGGCGACGGTGCCGACCGCACCCAGGACACGGGCGGCGCCAACCTCTCCACCCCGTACGCCTACTGGGCCTTCCTGGCCGGCCTGGACGTCACGGCCGCCGGCAGCGACGGGACGGTGGTCGCCCTCGGCGACTCGCAGGTGGACGGCGGGCACACCGACCAGGACTCCAACACCCGCTGGGCCGATGACTACGGGCGCGCCCTCAGCGCCCGGCCGACGCCCGAGGGCATCGTCAACAAGGGCATCTCCGGCAACCGGATCCTCACCGACGGGACGGGAGGACGCGTCGGCTTCGGTCAGAGCGCGCTCAACCGCTTCGACCGGGACGTCCTCTCCCAGACCGGAGTGCGGAGCGTCGTGCTCTACGAGGGCATCAACGACATCACGATGGACGACGCCTCCGACTCCGCGCTCGAGTCGGGGATCCAGCAGCTGGCCTCACGCGCGCACGCGGCCGGGCTGCGCTTCACCGTCGCCACCATCCCCGCCTTCCAGGGCCACGCCGATTACACCGCCGCCCGGGACCGGGTGCGCCGGTGCGTCAACGACTGGATCCGCACGACGACGGCCATCGACGGCTTCCACGACTTCGACCGGGCGACCCGCGACCCGCTCAACCCGAGCGCCGCGTTCGCCGGTTACGTCTCCTCCGACCACCTGCACTTCACCACCAACGGGAACGCGGCCCTCGCCGAGGTCCTCGCCCCGCGGCCCGCCCCGACCAGCCCCTCCCACACCTTCTCCCAGACGACGGCCGGGGCCTTCCACGGCAAGGGCACCGGCGACCTCGTCGCCCGCGACGACTCGGACGGGCACCTGTACGAGTGGGCGGGGCGGGGAGACGGGTCCTTCACGGCCAGGACCGACCTGACGGCCGGCTGGGGCGCGTTCTCCCAGACCACCGCCGGTGACCTCCGGGGGACGGGGCACGCGGATCTGATGGCGAGGGAGGACGCGTCGGGCAACCTGTACATGTGGCCGGGTAACGGGGACGGTACTTTCGCCGGTCGTGTGCTCGTCACCGACGGGTGGGGTCCGTTCTCGCAGACGGTCGCCGGTGATTTCCGGGGGACTGGTCGCGCGGATCTGATGGCGAGGGAGGACGCGACGGGCAACCTGTACATGTGGCCGGGTAACGGGGACGGTACGTTCGCTGGCCGGGTGCTGGTCACCGACGGGTGGGGTCCGTTCTCGCAGACGGTCGCCGGTGATTTCCGGGGGACTGGTCGCGCGGATCTGATGGCGAGGGAGGACGCGACGGGCAACCTGTACATGTGGCCGGGTAACGGGGACGGTACGTTCGCCGGCCGGGTGTTGGTCACCGACGGGTGGGGTCCGTTCTCGCAGACGGTCGCCGGCGACTTCCGGGGCACCGGCCGCGCCGACCTCATCGCCCGCAACGACACCTACGGCGTCCTCGACGAATGGACGAACACGGGCGGAGCCTCCTTCTCCCGCGCCTTCCGGCTCACCGACGGCTGGTGACCGGCCGGTCGGCCCCGTCCAACTCCTCCGACTCGTCCTGCCCGGCCAATGCGCTTGCACGGGACCACCGTTCGCATCGGCGGCCCACCGGGCGGGGCGGCTCGCCGACGGCGAGGAGGGCGGCCACCACCGCACCGACCCCGGCGCGGCGGTGGCCGCCCTACGCCCGACGTGGAACGGGTCGCCTCCCAGAGGAAGGCCCTGGCGGACCTCCAGAGCAAGGCGGGACGCGTCCCCGACCGCCTGGCCTCCGCCGTACAGCACCTGGTCGCCGGTGCCCGGGCCGAACCGAGTTGGTGATCACCGACTGGTGCCGTACAGTCGGGGGCACGACGCGGGGTGGAGCAGCTCGGTAGCTCGCTGGGCTCATAACCCAGAGGTCGCAGGTTCAAATCCTGTCCCCGCTACCATGAACGCCGAAGGGGCGGACACAGTCACGTGTCCGTCCCTTCGGCGTTCCTCGACCTCTGCTGAAGGCGCCGGTTCTTCGGTTCGCCAGCACGCCGGTTGACCTGTTGATCGGGGGATTCCAGCCGGTTCCGGACGCGGCGCCGGAGATTGCCGATGGCGAGACGCCGAGCCGCTCGGCCAGGTCGGTCGGCGAGTGATTGCCCCGGCCGAGCTCGTCGTTCCGGTAGGTGTCGCGGGTGATCGTTCCCAGGTCGACAATGGCCCACGTCGCCATTACCCGGTAGCCCTCCCGCACCCGGAAGCGGGCTTCGATCGCCCGGATTCCCGAGCGTGCGGCTGGCGGCGAACGGGGTTCCGGCGGCGTCGGGAGGCGCCGTGAGCGGGCGGTTGCGCTGGACGCTGCCGCCGCGACCGGGGAGGAAGCGGCGGCCGGCTCCCGTGCTCGGGCTGCGCGACATCGGCCGGTTCGCCGTGGCGGGTTGCGGGTACCGGTTGACCTGCTGCGGCGGGAAGAGCGCCCTCCCGCCGAGGGGCGGTGGCGGGGTGTGCCCCGGGCGGGCCGGGGCACACCTGCGGGAGTCCGGCGTCAGCAGGCCACCACGGTGGAGACGGTGGCGGTCGAGGCGGGCCAGCCGGGCTGGTTCACCGAGAAGGTGTTGCTGACGGTGGCGCCGCACGGGGCGCTGGAGAAGACGCTGCCGACCTGGTTCGAGCCGGCCTGGACGAGGACGGTCGGGTTGACGGGGGCGAGGGGGGCGCCGCCGACGACCGTGCCGGAGACGGCGAAGCCGACGGACTGGGGCTGCCAGGACGGGTCACCGGCCGTGGCCACCCCGTAGAAGCGGACCTGGTTGCCGGTCACCTCGACGCAGGCCCGGGTCAGCAGCGGACCGGGCGCGCCAGGGGTGCCGCAGGTCACGACCGCGCCGACCGGCCCGGCCGGTGCGGCGGCGGCCCCCTGGACGGTGGCCAGGGTGGTCAGGGTCGCGGCGGCGGCAACGACGGCGATGACGGTGGTCTTCATGGGTGTCTCTCCTCGGGGCAGGGATAGGAGGATGGGCGGAATGTGAAATGTCACATTCCGCCGGTGCCAGCATGGCAGTCCCCCGCACCCCGGGGTGCGGCATCCGGGAAGAAGGCGACCTTTCGCGGGTATCGGCCACCGAATGACCGGAACGGCCTGTCGGTGATCGCGCAAACCCCTGGCCCGCCCCTCCCGGGAGGCCGAACCCCCGACCGGGAAAGCAGAGTTCGGCGCCGACGGGTGCGGGGCACGTAGCCCTCTCGCACCCGCACTGCACCGCGGCCGGAGCGGTCGCCGGCGACGGCGGCAGCTGACGTCGCGGCGGTCGCCGCCAGTGTTCAACTCCTCTGCCTGGGAGGGGACTTGCCGACCGGTCCAGGCATCGCCTTGCGAGGTCGCCGCGTACAAGTCCGCCAGCCGCCCGGTGCTCGGCCGGCTCGCGGCCAGCGCCGACCCCACCCCGTACGACGGCTGACTGCGCGGGTACATGGCCGCGGTGGGCGTCGCCCGCGGTAGCGGCGGGGGAGTGGTGGTGGTGTGAGAGTCCCGTCGGATCGGCGCCGCCCCCACGGCTTGCCCGTCGTCCGGGAGCCGCCTGTCCAGACCGATGCCTGGGCATCGCGCTGCACCCGGTCCGGGTGAGGGTGGCATGAGGGGTCAGGGGTCGGACGGTGCCGGCCGTGTTCCCCCGGGATTTGTGAAGGCCGGGGCGCCGTCGAGGGCGGCGTGGCAGGATCGGCGGCACAGTCACGTTGAGGGAGGGTTTTGTGGCTCTGGGTCACGATGAGGATGCTGTTGGTGATCTTCACTGGGGAGGGTGAGGCTGACGGCTTTTCCGGTCGCTGGCCCTGTGCGCCTGCTGTCCTGCTCTGGAGATCCGAGC
>NZ_JBSFKI010000061.1:0-40148 GCF_053598475.1 Kitasatospora sp. NPDC001119 | reverse complement strand
GGTGATGCCGACGAAGATGAGCATGGCGTCCATTGACACTCCTCCCCCGGTGGCCGCGGAGCCGTCTCCCCCTTCGGCGGCGGCGCGGCCGCGGCCCAGTAGGCGCCGTCCGCCGGGCGGCGCCCGCGCAGGTCCTCGCGCACCTCGCCGGCCAGCCGGCGGGTGTCGCGGCGGTTCATGGTGGCGCCTATGCCGGCGCCGACCAGCAGCGGCGTCACCGCCGGCAGGTGGCGCAGCGAGCTGCGGGTCAGCCAGCGGCGGACCTGCTGGCGCACCTCCGAGCCGATCGCCAGCGCGGCGAAGCCGGCCGGGCGCACCAGCAGGCCCGCGTCGATCCCGCGGCGGTTGGCCCAGGCGCCGAGGTAGGCGCCGGCCCGCTGGGTGGCGGTGCCCCGCGCCGGGGTGCCGTAGACCTCGTGCAGCTCGGCGATCAGCTTGATCTCCACGGCCGCGACCGCGAGCGTCTCGGCCGCGATCTCCAGCGGCATCGCGGGCGGCACCGGCAGCATCGCCGCCGCGCCGACGCCCGCGCCGAGCACGCCGGAGGCCCGGACGGCGCCGGTGACCAGCAGGTCGGCCAGCTGCTCCGGGAAGGCCGCGTCGGGGTGCTGCGCCCGCAGGGTGGCGAGGTCGCGCACCGGGATCCGCGGCGCGGTCCGCACCAGCTGGTCGGTCAGCGCCTTGCCGCCGAACGCGGCGCCCTTGGCCGCTCCCCTGGCCGCCCCCTTGGCGGCGACCCGGCCGCCGTGGCCGAGCAGCCGGGCGGTGTGCAGGACCACGGCCCGGCCGCGGCCGCGCTGCCTCGCCGCGTACGCGGCGACCGGGCCCCGGCCGACGGGCTGCTCGGACTCCTCGACCAGTTCGGCGAGCCGCTCGCCCAGGTCGGGCTCGGCCGGGGCGGGCCCGCTCGGGTCGGGCTCGGCCGGGTCGGATCCGGGACGCGGCCGGAAGCGGTCCGGCCTGCGGAAGACTGCCATGGGCTCCGGTACCCCTTTCGCGAGGACGGCACGGCCCGGGGCCGCCTACTCGGCGACCACCACCCCGCGCCAGAAGGCCACCCGGCCGCGCACGTGCTCGGCCTCGGGCTTCGGGTCGGCGTAGTACCAGACGGCGTCCGGGTTGGTCCGCCCGTCCACCTCCAGGCTGTAGTAGCCGGCGGTGCCCTTCCAACCGCACACCGTGGTGGTCTCCGAGGGGCGCAGGTACTCGGTGCGCACCGCCTCGGCCGGGAAGTAGTGGTTGCCCTCGACGACGACGGTGTCGTCGCTCTCGGCGATGACGACGCCCTGCCAACTCGCTGTGGTCATACCGCGATTGTGCCCGACGGACGGAATCCGCGCCGGGGTTCCGAGTGCCCGCCCAGGGTTCCGGGCGGTCAGGGCAGCGGGTGGGCGTGCACCGGCAGGTGCGGGCTCTGGTGGCCGCCACTGGCGAGGATCCGGACCTCGCCGGCGTCGCTGATCTCCGCCCGGACGATGCCGCTCTCGTCCTCGTACACCGGGTGGCCGCCCGGACCGGTCGCGTCGGTGCGGGTGACCACCACGACGTCCTGCGGGGCCTGGGTGCCCGGGGTGCCGGGGAAGGTGAGGGCGTAACGCTCGGCGTGGCTCATCACAGCTGCTCCTGCCTACCCGGCGACCTCGGCCGGCACGGCGGCCCGGGCGTGCGGGCCGCGGACCTCCAGTTCGGCGAGCAGCCGGGCGGTGGCCTCCGCGACGGCGTCCACCGCCCGGTCGAAGGCCTCCCGGTTGTGCGCCGCGGGGGCGCGGAACCCGGACACCTTGCGGACGTACTGGAGGGCTGCGGCGTGGAAGTCCTCCTCGTCGGCGTCGGGCGTGACGGGAGGTCGCAGCGTCTTGATGTTGCGGCACATGCTCCCAGTCTCGCGCGCGGGAGCCGCGTCGGCGACCCCCTTTCGTCAGCCGGCGACGCCCTTTCGTCATACGCACCTCACGGCGCCGTCATCCGGCCGGATTAGGATTCCGGACGAACGAATTCATCCCGCCGTCATTCCCGCCTTCATCCCGCCGCGCGCTTCCCCGGTCCGTCGGCATCACTCCGGAGTCACCCCCTTGCCTCTCGCGCTGCTCGCGCTGGCCGTCACCGCGTTCGCCATCGGAACCACCGAATTCGCCGCCATGGGGCTGCTCCCCCAGGTCGCCGACAGTCTCCACGTCTCCATCCCGCAGGCGGGCTGGCTGATCTCCGCGTACGCGCTGGGGGTGGTGGTCGGCGCGCCGCTGCTGACCGCGCTGGCCGCCGGACGGCCGCGCAAGGCGGTGCTGGTGGCGCTGGCCGCGCTGTTCGCGACCGGCAACCTGCTGTGCGCGGTGGCCCCGGACTTCTGGACGCTGGCCGCCGCCCGGCTGATCACCGGGCTGCCGCACGGCGCCTTCTTCGGGGCGGGCGCGGTGGCGGCGGCCGAGCTGGTCGCGCCGGACCGGCGGGCCCGGGCGGTGGCCGTGATGTTCTCCGGACTGACCGTCGCCAACATCGTCGGCGTCCCGGCCGCGACCCTGCTCGGCCAGCACCTGGGCTGGCGGGCGACCATGCTGGTGGTCGTGCTGATCGCGGCCGCCGGAACGGTCGCCATCGCCCGGCTGGTGCCCGCGCTCCCCTCCTCCGGCCAGTCCGGACTCCGGCACGAGCTGCGGGCCTTCCGCAGCGGCCAGCTCTGGCTGGCGCTGGCCACCGTGGTGTTCGGCTGCGGCGGCTTCTTCGCCTGCTACAGCTACATCGCGCCGCTGCTCACCGAGGTCTCCGGGTACGCGACCGGCTCGGTGACCCTGGTGCTGGCGCTGTTCGGGGTCGGCATGACGATCGGCAACGTGCTGGGCGGGTTCGCCGCCGACCGGGCGCTGCGCCCCACCGTCTGCGCGGCCTTCGTGCTGCTCTCCGCCACCCTGGCGCTGTTCGCGCTGACCGCGCACGCCCGCTGGTCGGCGGCCGTCACGGTGGTGCTGATCGGGCTGTTCGGCTTCGCGATCGTGCCGGCCGTGCAGACCCTGGTGCTCCAGAAGGCGCGCAGCGCGCCGACCCTCGCCTCGGCGACCGTCCAGGGCGCCTTCAACCTGGCCAACGCCCAGGGCGCGTACTTCGGCGGGCTGGCGCTGGACGCCGGGCTCGGCTGGACCGCGCCGACGCTGGTCGGCGCGGTCCTGGCGGCCGCGGGCGCGGTGGTCGCGGTGCTCGCCTGGGCGGCCGACCGCCGCCGGCCCGCCCCGGTGGCGACGGAACCGGCGGCCGCGGCAGCGATGACCACGGCCTAGCCGGGAAGCCGCTAGATCTCGCGGTGGGCGTCGGCGAGCAGCTGGTAGCCGGCGCCGTTGGCCTTGATGCCGGTCTTCTCGTCCTCGGTCAGCTCGCGGCGGACCTTGGCCGGGACGCCGGCGACCAGCGAGCCGGGCGGGACGACCATGCCCTGCGGCACCACCGCGCCGGCCGCGACCAGCGAGCCGGTGCCGATCCGGGCGCCGTTGAGCACGGTGGCGTTCATGCCCACCAGGACGTCGTCCTCGACCGTGCAGCCGTGCAGCACGGCGTTGTGGCCGACCGAGATCCGCTCGCCGACCACCAGCGGGAAGCCGGGGTCTGCGTGCAGGGTGCAGTTGTCCTGGATGTTGCTGCCCGCGCCGACGCTGATCGACTCGGCGTCGCCGCGCAGCACCGCGCCGTACCAGACGCTCGCGCCGGCGGCGACGGTCACGTCCCCGACCACGACGGCGTTCGGCGCCACGAAGGCGCCCGGGTCGACGGCGGGCACCCGGCCCCCGACTGCGGCGATCAGCGGCTCTGCCATGGGTCGTCCTCCTGTGACGGTCGGCGGTTCTGTCGCCGGTCAGCGTAGGGGGTCGGTCACGGTGCCATGCGGGCGAGGTCGGGTGCCGCGGCCGCCGCCTGGGCCCCGCACAGGGCGGTCGTGGTCACCTTGCGCCAGGCGGTGTTGGCGGCGTCCGGGTCCGGGGCGTCGTAGAAGGTGGTGTCGGCGGCGAACGAGCGGCTGCCGTCCGGGGCGGCGAGCATCATCGTGCTGTAGCCGGGGATGCCGCCGGCGTGGCCCCAGAACGGGCCGCAGGGGGTGTCCAGGCGCTGGAGGCCGAGGCCGTACGTCCGGCCCTCGCCGTGGTCGGTGGTCCGCTTCATCGCGGCGAGTTCGGCCGGGCGCAGCAGGCGGCCGCCGAGCAGGGCGTCGAGGAAGGCGGTCAGGTCGGTGGTGGTGGAGATGCCGCCGCCGGCCGAGCCGGCCATGGACGGGTTGAGCACGGTGACGTCGGCCGGACCGGTGTCCGTCCTGACGTAGCCGTGGGCGTGCGGGCCGGGGATGAACGGGAGGTCGCCGGGCATCCAGGTGCCGGTGAGCCGCAGCGGGCGGATGATCCGGCGGGTGACCTCGTCGTTCCAGCTGTGGCCGGTGAGCTTCTCGATGATCATCCCGACCAGGATGTAGTTGGTGTTGGAGTACTGCCATCCCTCGCCGGGGGCGAAGTCCGGCGGGTAGGTGTTCGCGAGGTCCACCAGGTCCCGCAGCCGGTAGGACTTGTAGCGGCGGTCGGCCAGCCAGTCCCGGTCGACCTCGAAGGCCCGGTCCCGGGTGTAGTCGGCGACGCCGCTGGTGTGGTCGAGAAGTTGCCGGACGGTGATCGCGGTGCTGTTCGGGACGATGCCCGGCAGCAGGCACTCCAGGCGGTCGTCGAGGTCCAGCCGGTGCTCGCCGACGAGTTGGAGCAGGGTGGTGGCGACGAAGGTCTTGGTGGCGCTGCCGATCCGGAACGCGCCCTCCGGGTCGGCGGGTTCGCCGGTGCCGAGTTCGGCGACGCCGGTGGCGTTGCGCCAGACCAGCCGGCCGTTCTCGCGGACGGCGGCGAGGGCGGAGGTCGAGTAGCCGGGGTCGGTCATCCCGGCGAGGGCGGCGTCGGCGGCCGTCCAGTCGCCGCGCCGTTCGGCGGCGCCGTCGGTGCCCGTGCCATCGCCGGGCGTGCCGCCGGTGACCGAGAGGTGCACGGCGCCGTGGCAGCCGGGGGCCGGCGGCCGGCCGGCGGGCCCGGCGACGGCGGTCGGGGCGAGGGTGGTGAGCAGTCCCGCGCCCACGGCGGCGGCGACGGCGACGCGCGGGGCGGTCCGGCGGCGGGCGGGGGCGGTCGGGTCGGCGGTCATGCCGTCCTCCCTGGTCCGGGGTCGGCGGAGTGGGCAACTCCGGTTGGCTGGTGCTCACGTGACACCTTGCCGGATCGGCCGGGCCGGATCGTCCGCCTGGGGAGGGGGTCCCGCCCCCGAGGGATCCCGGAGCCGGACCCCGAGACGCCTCGGGGTCCGGCTCCGGGGTCAGCGCTAGGCGAGCGGCGCCTTGGTGCGCAGGACCTCGATGAAGGCCCGCAGCCAGGCCGGGTGGTCGGGCCAGGCGCGGGCCGAGACGACGACGCCGTCCACCACCGCCTCGCCGTCCACGAACTCGGCGCCCGCCGCCTTGATGTCCGGGGCCAGCGCCGGGTAGGCGGAGCTGCGGCGGCCGTCCAGCAGGCCGGCGGCGGCGGTGATCAGCGGGCCGTGGCAGATCTGGGCGACGGGCTTGTCCTCGGCGAAGAAGTGCCGGGCGATCCGCTGCACGTCCGGGTCGTTGCGCAGGTACTCGGGGGCGCGGCCGCCGGGGATGACCAGGGCCGCGTAGTCGGCCGGGTCGACGTCGGCGAGGGCCACGTCGGCGGGCCAGGTGTAGCCGGGCTTCTCGGTGTAGGTGTCGAAGCCCTCGACGAAGTCGTGCACCACGAACTGGAGGCGTTTCTTCGTCGGGGCCGCGATGTCGACCTGGTAACCCTCCTCGCGCAGCCGCTGGTAGGGGTAGAACACCTCCAGTGACTCGGCGGCGTCCCCGGTGACGAGCAGGATCTTCGATGTCATCGCCGACATCCCTCCACGTGGTCGAGCCTCGGATCGGGTACGGGCGCCGGGCGGTGGCGGCCGACCCGGGCCCGGTCCAACCTCCCGTACCGGCGACACCGTTGGCAACGGGGCGCACCGGGCGTACGACGGCGCATACGGAGCTACGCGCGCCGGTTGCGGGGAGTGCGCGCCTGGTCGGGCGCCCGGCTGCGGGGGTCGGCGGCCCGCGTCCTAGACTCCTGCTGCCCACGACCGTCCCGCTCCCGGAGGAGCCCATGCCCGACCGCACCACCTACCTCGTCCTCCCCGGCTACCAGAACTCCGGCCCCGAGCACTGGCAGACCCGTTGGGAGGCGGCCGGGCCGGAGTCCTTCCGCCGGGTCGAGCAGGCGGACTGGGACCACCCGGAGCGGACGGACTGGGTGGCCCGGGTGGACGCCGCGGTGGCCGCGGCCGCCGCCGAAGGCCCGGTGGTGCTGGTCGCCCACAGCCTGGGCTGCGTCACCGCGGCCCACTGGGTCGCCACCGCCTCCGCCGAGCGGACCGCCGCCGTCCGGGGCGCGCTGCTGGTCGCCCCGGCGGACGTCGACACCGCCGAGGTCCCGGAGCTGGTGGACTTCCGCCCGGTGGCGCTGGAGCGGTTCCCGTTCCCGGCCGTCGTGGTCTCCTCGACCGACGACCCGTGGGTCTCGGCCGAGCGGGCCCGCGCGTTCGCCGCCGCCTGGGGCGCCCGGTACGTCGAGCCGGGCGCGTACGGGCACCTCAACTCCGACTCCGGACTGGGCGACTGGCCGGAGGGCCGCGAACTGCTCGCCGGGCTGTGACCGCGGCGACGGGGGGAACGGGGGCGCGGGGACGATGAACCGGGGGACGATGAACCGACGGACGTCCCGGACCAGGCGCGTCCTGGTCCGGCTGCTGGCGGGCAGCGGGCTGGCCGCCGTCCTGCTCTACACCGAGGGGCAGTGGGAGAGCCGCTCGGGCGGGCTGATGCTGGTCGCCGACCTGCTCAACCAGCCGGAACTGCTGATCGGCGGGGCGCTGGCGGCGCTGATCGCGGCCGCCTGGCTGAGCGACCCGCGCGCCGCCGTGCGGACGGCCACCCGGGCGGTCACGGTGACCGCCGGCGTGGTGTTCCTGCTCGGCGTGCTGGCCGCGCACAAGGTGTCGGCGGCCGAGACCCGCAGCCGGGAGGACGCCCCGGCCGGGGCCGAGCGGGCCCTGGTGGTGGTGCACCGCTCGTACGCCACCGGGCCGGGCCCGGACGAGCGCTGGCAGGTGCTGCTGGAGAGCGGCGAGGGCTGGTCGGCCCGGCGCTGGTCGCTGGCGGACATCGGCCGGCGCCCGGGCGACGCCCGGCTGGTGGAGGCGAGCTGGACCGGGCGCTCGCAGATCACCGTGGTGACCGACTCCTACCGGCGGGTGTTCAACCTCGACCAGGACAGCGGCGAACCGGTCGAGGCACGGTAGCCGGCCCCGCCTGGGTACGGGTACTCAGGCGGGGCCGGGCAGTTCACCGGTCGTCGGGGTCACCGCTGCCCGGGGTCACCGCTGCCCGGGGTCACCGCTGCTCGGAGTCGCTGCTCCTCGGGGTCACTGGTCGGACGGGTCACTGGTCCGACGGGTCGGTGGTGCCGGGCGGGGCGGACGGCGCGGTGCGGCCGGTCGTCGGGCCGGTGTTGCCCGGGCCCCCGGTGGCGGGCGCGCCGCTGCAGGTGACCGAGCCCGGCGAGCCGCTGGCGGTGGTGCAGTTGGCGTCCCGCCGGGGCGGGTCCGGGATGCGGACGGTGGCGAACGGCTTCTCCGGCATGCTCCGGACGGCGTCGCTCATCGCCTGCTGCCAGATCGGCCCGGGGCCGGTGGCGCCGAAGACCTCGGCCTGGTACTTGCCGCCGATCCGGATGTTGCGCATCGGCACCTTGGTGCCCGGGCTGCCCAGCCAGACCGAGCCCGCCAGGTTGCCCGTGTAGCCGGTGAACCAGGCCGACTTCTTCTCGTCCGTCGTCCCGGTCTTGCCGGCGATCTGGCGGCCGTCGTCCAGGCCGAGGTCGCGCGCCGTGCCGCCCTTCTCGGTCACCCCGAGCAGCACGCTGTTGATCACGTCGGCGGTGTCCTCGGACATCGCCGGGGAGCAGTGGACCGGGGGCACCGGGACGTCGGTGCCGTCCACGGTGGTGATCCTGTTGATCGCCAGCGGCGCGCAGTAGGTGCCCCGGGCGGCGAAGGTCGCGTACACGTTGGCCATGGTCAGCGGGCTGACCTCCTGGGTGCCGAGGCCGAGCGCGGGCAGTTCCTGGAGCGGCTCGCCGTTCGCCTTGCCCTCCATGCCCAGCTTGTTGGCCATCTGCTTGACCGCGCAGAGGCCGATCTCCTGCTCCATCTGCACGAAGTAGGTGTTCACGGAGAGCGCCATGGCCTGCTTGAGCTCGTACGGGCCGACCTCACCGGCGCTCTCGTTGGGGATGGTCCCCTCCTTCTTGCCCTTGCTGAGGTTCTTCCAGGTGCCGTCGCAGGTCTTCATCGTCGGCCAGTCCATCCGGTTCGGCGAGTCGTACCGCTGGGTGGGCGACAGGCCGGCCTCCAGGGCCGCGGCGGCCACGATCGGCTTGAAGTTGGAGCCGGGCTGGAAGCCGATGCCGCCGCCCATCGCCGCGTCCACGTTGTAGTTGACGACGGTCTCGTTCTTCTCCTTGGCCAGGCCGTACGGGCGGGTCTGCGCCATCGACAGGATCTTGCCGCTGCCGGGCTCGACCATCGTCACCGCGGCCGAGACCGGGTCGGTGACGTACACCTTGGTGGAGACGGCGTTCTGGGCGGCGGCCTGCTTGTCCGGGTCCATCGTGGTGTAGATGTTCAGGCCGCCGGTGTCCCACAGCTTCTTGCGTTCGGCCGAGCTCTTGCCGAACACCGGGTCCTGCTTGACCACGTGCCGCACGTAGTCGCAGAAGAAGCCCATGCCGGCCTTGGCGGTGATGCAACCGTTCTGCGGGTCCCGGTAGTTGAGGCCGAGCGGGGCGGCCTTCGCCTCCCTGGCCTGCTCCGCGGTGATGTGCTTGTTCTCCACCATCTTGTCGATGACGGTGTCGCGGCGCTTCTGCGCGGCCACCGGGTGCAGCTTCGGGTCGTACTGGGACGGGTTCTGCACCAGCCCGGCGAGCATCGCCGCCTCGGGCAGGCTGAGGTCCTTGGCGTCCTTGCTGAAGTAGCGCTGGGAGGCGGCCTGGATGCCGTACGCCTGGTGGCCGTAGAAGGTGATGTTGAGGTAGTTGGTGAGGATCTGCTCCTTGCTCAGGTCCTCCTCCAGCTTGATGGCGTATCGGAGTTCCTGGATCTTGCGGCCGAGGGTCTTGCGCTGCGCCTCGCGCACCGCGTCCGCGTCGTCCCCGGCCTTCTCCACGTTGACGTTCTTCACGTACTGCTGGGTCAGGGTGGAGGCGCCCTGGACGGCGGCACCGCTCTCCGCGTTCTTGGTGATCGCGCGCAGGATGCCCTTGAGGTCGACGGCGCCGTGCTCGTAGAACCGGGCGTCCTCGATGTCCACCTGCGCCGTGCGGATCAGCGGGGACATCTGGTCGGCGGGTATGACGGTGCGGTCGCGCTCGTAGACCTTGGCGATCAGGCCGCCGTTGGCGTCGAAGATCTGCGTCGCCTGGCTCAGCGGCGGGGTCCTGAAGTCGTCGGGGATGCTCTCGAAGCCCTCGGCGCCGTTCTTCGCGCCGAGCCCGACCGCCCCGGCCGCCGGGAGGATCAGGCCCGCCAGCAGCACCCCGCCCAGCACGCTGGAGCCGAGGAAGGTGGCCGCGTGGCCCAGGAAGCCGATCGGGGTCTCGCGGCGCCTCGGTCGCGGCACCCAGGTGTCGCCCGGGTCCGAAGCGGCGGGTATGCGGCTCTTCGGTGACATAGATCGAACATTACGGCCGTGAACAGGCCGTGGGGAGCGGGTGTTGGCGAAGGATTGTCACAAAATCGCGACGGATTCGACTCATTCCCGAGGGTCGAACGGGCGTGCACGACGGGGCAAGGACCGTTCGTCCACGGCCCGTTGCCCCCGCGCGCCGCCCGGCCGACCTCGCTCGGCCGGTTCCGCTCAGCCGAACCCGCTCAGCCGGCCGGGCAGAAGACGTCCCGGGCCGGGCGGTGGCCGGTGACCAGGTAGTCCGTCACCACCTCGTCGCCGCAGGCGTTCCCGTTGGCCCGGTACACGTCGTGGCCGCCCGAGTCCACCGTCACCATCCGCGCCCGCTCGCCGAACGCCGCACGCAGCTTGAGCGCGCCGGTGTACGGCGTCGCGGGGTCGCGCAGGTTCTGCGTGAGCAGCACGTTGGACGGGCCCCGGTCGGTGACCCGCACCGGCGGCTCGGCGGGCGCGAACGGCCAGAAGGCGCAGGGCATCACGTTCACCGGCAGGCCGGCGGTGAGCGGGCGGGCGGCACGGTCGGCGGTGACGGCCTTGGCGTAGCCGGCCGGGTCGGCGGGCCACCGGACGTCGTTGCAGAGGGTCCCGACCGAGACGGCGATGGTGTTCTGCACCGCCGCCTCCGGCGGCACCACCGGGGCGGGCAGCGGACGGCGGCCGAGACCGGCCAGCATCAGCGCCGCGACGTCCGGGAAGCGGGCGTCCGCGTTCATGCCGTCCAGCAGGGTCTGGCGCAGCACGTTGCCGTTCAGCTCCGCCGGGTTGGCGCCCGGCCAGGGCAGCGGGGCCCGGTCGAGGCGGGCGGCGAGGTCGAGGAAGAGCGGGCGGACCTCCTCGGGGGTGTCCGCGACCCGGTCCGGGTTGTCCGGCGCGGACGCCCACCTCGCGAAGTCCGGGAAGCGGTCCTCGACGCCCCGGCCGTAGGCGTCCAGCCAGCCGCGCCCGACCCGCGACGGGTCCGGGTCGTCGTTGCTGTCCAGTACGACCCGGTCGGTCCGCTCCGGGAACATGGTGGTGTAGACGGCGCCCGCGTAGGTGCCGTACGAGACGCCCCAGAGCGAGAGGCGGCGCTCGCCGAGGGCGCGGCGGATGCCGTCGAGGTCGCGGGCCTCGTTGGCGGTGGAGATGCTGCGCAGCACCGGGCCGCCGTTGCGGGCGCAGGCGTCGGCGACGCGGCGGGCGGTGGCCAGGTTCCCGTCGATCGAGCCGTCGGCGGCGGGCCAGGGACGCAGTTTGACCATCGACAGGTCGGCGGGGTCGAGGCCGCAGCTGACCGGGGTGGAGCGGCCGACGCCGCGCGGGTCGAAGCCGACCACGTCGTAGCGGTCCCGGACGGACTGGGGCAGGCGCCCGGCCATGCCGTGGACGAGGTCGAGGCTGGAACCTCCCGGTCCGCCGGGGACGGCCAGCAGGACGCCTCGGCGCCGGCCGGGGTCGGCGGCGCTGATCCGGGAGACGGCGAGGGTGACGCGGGCGCCGTCCGGATCGGCGTAGTCCAGCGGGACGGTGACCTCGGCGCACCGTTGGGGGCTGCCGGCCGGGGCGCCCGGACACGCGGCCCAGGCGAGGCCGTCCCGCCCGGGCTTCGCGCTCTCGGCCGCACCGGCGGGCAGGGCGCTCAGCGCGGTCACGGCCAGGGCGGCGGCCGCGGTGAACACGGCGGTGACGGTGCGGGCGGGTGTGGTGCGGGCGGGTGTGGTGCGGGTGGGCTTCGTCATGCCCAAGAGTCTGCTGGGGCACGGGACTTGGGACCATGCGGGCAGCGGGCCGGTCGGGGGTGGGGAAATCCCCCGGGCACCGGGGAAGGGGCGGAGACCGCTTCCGGCCGCGGTCTCCGGCCGCGCGGGGTGGGGGTGGTGGGAGCGGTACGGCGGGGTCCGGTCCGGCTCAGAGGCCGAGCAGGCCCGGTTCGGCGGCCAGGGCGCGCAGCGGCTCGCGCGGGTCGGCGACCAGCCTGCGCTCCGCCAGGTCGAGGATGCCGCCGACACCGGTGATCTCGGCCGCCAGCACGCCGTCCTCGCGGACCAGCCGCTGCACCACCTGGAAGGTCTTGCCGTCCCGCCAGGTGAACGAGCAGCTGACCGCCACCGAGTCGCCAGCGCGCAGCTCCCGCAGGTACTTGACCGTGGTCTCCAGGACCACCGGGCCGACCCCCTCGGCGACCAGGTCCGCCTGGCGGATCCCGGCCGCCCGGAGGTACTCCCAGCGGGCGTGCTCGGCGTACTGGAGGTAGACCGCCTGGTTCAGGTGCCCCTGGGAGTCCGTCTCGTACCCGCGGACGGTGATGTGCGTGGTGAAGTCCTGATCACTCATGCCCCGCACGGTACTCCGAGCCCCCGGGACACCACCTCGTGTCCTCCGTCACCCGCCCGACCCGGATCACCCGGACAGGACGGCCAGCAGCGGCGTGAGGGCGTCCGGCCGCCGGTCGACCGGCAGGTGCTCGACCGGGTGGAAGCCGCAGCCGAGCACGGTCGCGCCGCCGTCGCAGGTCCGGTCGTCGCCGACCATCAGGACGTCCGCCGGGACGAGGCCGAGCCGCTCGCAGGCGGTCTCGAAGATCACCGGGTCGGGCTTCTGGGCGCCGACCTCGTAGGACAGCACGTAGACGTCGACCAGCTCCTCCAGGCCGTACGCGCGGAAGACCGGCCGCAGGTCCCAGGCGATGTTGCTCACCACGGCGACCGGCACGCCCCGGCGGCGCAGCTCGCGCAGCACGGGGGCGGTGTCCGGGTACGGGCGCCAACTCGCGGGCGCCAGGTGGGACTCGTAGAGGGCGTCCACGTCGATGGCCGCGGGCGGCTCGGCGGCGCGGGTCAGCGCGGTGTACGCGGCACGGTGCAGCTCCGGGGTCAAGTCGCGGGTGTCCCAGGCCTGCTGGACCTCCGACGGGATGCGGCGCGGCGGCACACCGCCGGGCAGGGCGCCGAACTCCTCCAGCCGGGCTATCAGTTCGGCCTCCTCCCCGGCGGGCAGGGCGAGGCCGGTGGCGGCGAGGTGGGCCGCCAGCCACTCGGCGGTGGAGACGACCCTGAAGAGGGTGCCGGAGAAGTCGAACATCACAGCTTTGGTCATGGCCCCGAGCCTAGGGCGTGTCCGGTCCCTTCCGGATCAGGGCAGGGTGAGGATCCGCGGGCCGTCCTCGGTGATGGCGACGGTGTGCTCGATGTGGGCGGCCCGGGCGCCGTCGACGGTGCGCAGGGTCCAGCCGTCCGGGTCGGTGCGGTGGTCGTCGCGGCCGCCGGCCAGCAGCATCGGCTCGATCGCCAGCACCAGGCCGGGGCGCAGCGGGTAACCCCGGCCCGGGCGGCCCTCGTTGGGCACGTGCGGGTCCTCGTGCATCCGGCGGCCGATGCCGTGGCCGCCGTAGCCGTCCAGCAGGCCGTACCGGCCGGCGCGGGCGACGGCGCCGATGGCGTGGGCGATGTCGCCGGTGCGGTTGCCGACCACCGCGGCGGCGATGCCGGCCTCCAGGGCGCGCCGGGTGGTCTCGATCAGGGCGGTGTCCTCGGGCCGGGCGGTGCCGACGGTGAAGCTGACCGCCGCGTCCCCGGCCCAGCCGTCCAGGAGGGCGCCGCAGTCGATGCTCACCAGGTCGCCGTCGCGCAGCCGGTAGCCGTCCGGGATGCCGTGCACCACGGCGTCGTTCACCGAGGCGCAGATGACGGCCGGGAACGGGACGGGCGCGAAGGCCGGACGGTAGCCGAGGAACGGCGAGGTGGCCCCGGCCGCCTTGAGCACGCCCCGCGCCACCTCGTCCAGCTCCAGCAGGCTCACCCCGACCGCCGCCTGCTCCCGGACGGCCGCCAGCGCGTCCGCCACCACCCGCCCGGCCTCGCGCATCGCGGCCAGCCCGGCGTCCGACTTGAGTTCGACCATGGTGCTTCTCTCCCCTGGATCCAATTCTTATACCGGTATTTGTATCACGGTCGCGAGAGTGGGGACGTCGCCGGACGGGAGGCCCTAGACTCGTCGGCATGGTGAGGACTCCGCTGACCCCGTGGGAGCGCGAGCGCGGCGAGCACTTCGGGGCGCTGCTGCGCGAGGCGCGCGGCGCGCGCAGCATGGTCGAGGTGGCGGCGGTGGCCGGCGTCTCGGCGGAGACGCTGCGGAAGATCGAGACCGGCCGCGCGCCGACGCCGTCCTTCTTCACCATCGCGGCGCTGGCCTTCGCGCTCGACCTGTCCCTGGACGAACTGGCGGCCGCGTGCGCCCCCTCGGAGGACGGCGAGGCGCTCTCCGCCTAGCCCGCGCATGCCCGCCCGCGGCGGACCGACGAACGGCGGCGGCCCGCCCCGCGCGTGGTGCGCGGGGCGGGCCGTCGTCATGGGCGCGGTGGTCAGCCGACCGAGCTGTTGTAGCTCTCGATCGCCGGCTGGAGCTCCTTGGCCGCGTCGGCCAGGGCCTGCTGGGCGGGCTTGGTGCCGGCGATGGTCTGCTCGATCGCGGTCTCCACGCCCTTGCGTGCCTGCGGCATCACGCCGAGCAGGCAGCCGGCCGTGGCCGGGGTCGGCTTGGTGGCCTTCAGCTGGTCGATCGCGGTCTGGAACTGCGGGTACTTGGCCACCCACTCCTTGTCCTTGGGGTCGTCCAGGGCCTTGGTGTTGACCGGGAAGTAGCCGGTGCCGGTGTGCCAGACGGCCTGCTGCTCGGGGGCGGAGACGAACTTCTCGAACTCCCAGGCCGCGCGCTTCTCGGCGTCGGAGTGGCCGGGGCCGCTGATCCACAGCGAGGCGCCGCCGATCACCGGGCCGCCCTGGTCGGCGGCGGTGACCTTCGGGAAGGCCGCGGTGCCGACGCCGAACTTCGCGGCCTCGGTGTAGCCGCGCAGCACGCCGGTGGACTCCAGGTGCATCGCGACCGTACCGGCCTTGAACGCGGCCTGGGCGTCGTCGGTGGTGCGGCCGGTGTTGGCCGCGTAGCCGCCCTTGACCAGGTCGGCCCACCACTGGACGATCTGGGCGCCCTGGGCGGAGTCGAAGACGACCTTGCCCGCCTTGTTGCCGCGGCCGTTGTCGTTGTCGCAGTACATGGTGCCGGACTCGGCGAGCAGCTGCTCGACGAACCAGCCGTAGATGGCGGCGCCGAAGCCGTACCGGACGGTCTTGCCGTCGCCGTCCTTCTTGGTCAGCTTCTTGGCCAGCTCGCCCAGCTCGGCCAGGTCCTTGGGGGCCTGGGCCGGGTCGAGGCCGGCCTCCTTGAAGGCGTCGGTGTTCAGGTAGAGCAGCGGCATCGAGGAGTTGAACGGCATCGCCTGGAGCTTGCCGCCGACCGAGTAGTAGTTGCGGATGTTGGCGTCCAGGTCGTCCAGCGAGTAGCCGTCCTTGTCGGCGAAGGCCTGGGCCGGGACGGTCTGCTTGGAGTCGATCATGAACCGGGTGCCGATGTCGTAGACCTGCGCCAGGGCGGGGGTGCCCTTCTGCTGCACCGCGGCCTTGTACTTGGTGACCAGCTCGTCGTACTTGCCCTGGAACTCCGCCTTGACCTCGATCTTGCCCTGGTGGGTGGCGTTGAACTGGCCGACCAGCCCGTTCAGCACCTCGGCGTTCTTGCCGGTCATCGAGTGCCAGAACTCGACGCTGGTGACACCGGAGGCCTGGTCGAGCGCCTGGGCGCCGGGCGCGCCGGCGTCGGCGGAGCCGCCGGAGCCGGAACCGGAGCCGCTGGAGCTGCAGGCGGTCAGGGACAGGCCGGCCACCAGCAGGGCAGCGAGCGCGCGCGCACTCTTCTTCACGAGGGTTCTCTCTTTCGAGCGTTCGAGGAGGGGGGACACAGGAGGAGCGGGAGGGGCACGGTCAGCGGACCGCGCCCGCGGTGAGGCCGCGGACGATGAAGCGCTGGCCGAAGACCACCAGGGCGAGGGTGGGCAGCAGGGAGAGCACGACGCCGGCCAGGATCAGCCCGGGGTCGGCCATCTCGGCGTCGCGCAGCGAGGTGAGGCCGATCTGGAGGGTCTGCATGTTCGCCGTGCGGGTGATGATCAGCGGCCAGAAGTACTGGTTCCACGCCGACAGGAAGACGTAGATCGACAGCGCCGCGAGGGCCGGCTTGTTGAGCGGGACGACGATCCGCCACAGGAAGCGCCAGTGGCCGGCCCCGTCGATCCGGGCGGCGTCGCGCAGTTCGCCGGGCAGCTGGCGGAAGGCCTGGCGCAGCATGAAGGTGCCGAAGCCGGAGGCCAGGAAGGGCAGCACCAGGCCGAAGTAGGTGTTGCCGAGCCCCCAGCCGGACAGCGTCAGGTAGTTGGGGATGATGATGGCCTCCCACGGGACCATCAGGGTGGCCAGGAACACCCCGAACACCACGGCGCGGGCCTTCATCGGCAGGAAGACGAAGGCGTACGCGGCGAGGACCGAGGTGAACAGCTGGGCGAGGGTGATGACGGTCGCCACGATCGCCGAGTTGGCGTACTGGCGGGCCAGCGGGATGGCGTCCACGGCGCCGGAGAAGTTCCGTCCGGTGACCGAGTGCGGCACCAGGGCCGGCGGGTAGGAGGAGAGCTCGGAGGGGCCCATGAAGGCGCCGGCGACGGCGTAGTAGACCGGGAAGGCCACCGTGACGACGGCGACGGCGAGCAGCAGGTAGACGGCGGCGCGGCCGAGCAGGTCGCGCGCGGAGCGCCCGGCGAGGGCGCGGGCGCGGGCGGGCGGCCGGGGCGCCCCGGCCTTCGGCTCGGCCTCGGTGGTGAGGGTGGTCATGCGTAGTGCACCTTCCGCTCCAGGACGCCGAACTGGACGGCCGTGCAGGCGAGGACGACCACGAGCAGCACCACGGCCTGGGCGCTCGCGGTGCCGAAGTCGCTGGAGCCGTAGGCGAAGGCCTTCTCGTAGACGGAGTAGACGAGGGTCCGGGTGGAGCCGTCCGGCCCGCCCTTGGTGAGGATGTGGATCTGGCCGAAGCTCTGGAGCGCGTGGACGGTGGAGACCACGGTCAGGAAGAACAGGTTCGGACCGAGCATCGGGACGGTGATCGAACGGGCCAGCCGCAGGCCGGAGGCGCCGTCGATGCGGGCCGCCTCCAGGATCTCCCCCGGGATCGAGCCGATGCCCGCGGAGAGCACCAGCACGTTGTAGCCGAGGTTCATCCAGACCGTGGTGACGGCCACCGAGAGCAGGGCGTACCGGGAGTCGGTCAGCCAGCCGATCGGGCCGAGGCCCACGTGCGAGAGCAGGCCGTTGAGCACCCCGCTGGCGGGGTTGAAGAACACCGCGAACACCACCGAGGCGCTGGCCACCGAGAACGCGAAGGGCAGCGCGAAGGCCGAGCGCAGCAGTCGCACGCCCCGGATCCGGTTCTCCAGGAGCAGCACCAGCACCAGCGCGCCGAGCACCCCGGGCACCACGGTGAGCAGGGTGAACAGCGCCGTGGTCGTGAGGGTGCGGACGAAGTCGGCCGAGGCGAAGAGGTCGGTGTAGTGCTTGAACCCGACGTAGCGGGAGGGCGCGCCGAAGAGGTCGTTGGCGTGCCCGCTGAGGTAGAGGGTCCGTCCCAGCGGGTAGCCGATGAAGAGGACGAAGACCACCAGGGAGGGCAGCAGGAAGGCCCAGGCCAGCCCGTGTTCTCCCCAGCGGCTTCGACGGGCCGGGAGGGGCCCGGTGTGCGGTGCGGTCGGCATGTGTCGCGCGTCCGCCTTTCGTGATGTCGGTTCCGGCCGAAACCGTGTCTTGCCCGAACGACGGCGCGGAAACCCCGCGGTGATCAACGGGTGTCGCGGGGATTACGCGTTCGCGTCAGATCCGGCCGGTCGTGCCCGGACGGGCGGCGAACCGGCGGCAGACGGGCAGTTGGGCGGTCCACCGCGCTGTCGGAGGGGTGGCGTACGGTGCGCGGGTGGACGAAACGGAATTCGACATCCCGGCCGCAATGGCCGAAAGTGTGCGCTCCCGCGCGGGCGCCTGGGCACTCGTCAGGGGCTTCGCCGCGTACTGGGGCGAGCCGCTGGGGCCCGGCGACGGCTTCACGGACGCGGAGCTGGACGCCGCCGAGCGGCGGCTGGGCCTGCGGCTGCCGGTGGCGCTGCGCGAGGCGTACCGGCTGTTCGGCCGCCGGGCGGACCTGACCAGCAACCAGGACGTGCTGCTGACACCGGACGAGCTGCACGTGCTGGACGGCGCCCTGGTGTTCCGGGCCGAGAACCAGGGCTGCGCGCACTGGGGCGTGCCGTTGGACGGCCTCGACCGGGAGGACCCGCCGACGGTGTTCCGGCCCGACCTGGCGGACAAGGCGCAGGAGCGGTGGGAGCCCTGGGACGAGCGCTTCTCGGCGACGGCCGCGGCGATGGCGCTGATGGAGAAGCTGCTGGAGGACCACGAGCTGACCGACTTCCTCGACTGGGACGAGGAACTGCCGGACGGTCTGGGCGAGTTGCCGGCGCTCGGCCGCCACTTCCGCTGGTACCAGGGCCCGGAGGTGCTGGTCGGGGTGGCCGAGGAGGCCTGGGTGGTGGTCCGGGCACGCACCCCGCAGGCGCTGGACGCGTTCTACGGGGTGGTGCCCGGGGAGTCGCCGGACGAGTAGCCCGGCGGGGATGACGCGATCGAACGGTCAGGCGGCCGGGCGGTCACGCGATCGGGCGGTCAGGCCGAGGAGCCGCCGTCCAGGACGAGGTCGCTGCCGACGGTGTAGCCCGCCTCGTCCGAGGCCAGGTACAGCACCGCGGCGGCCACCTCCTCCGTCGCCCCGGCCCGGCCGACCGGGACCTCGGCCTTCATCCGCCCGGCCTTGGTCGCGGCGTCCTCGCCCGGCCGGGAGGACATCGGGGTGTCCACCGGGCCGGGGCTGACGGTGTTGATCCGCACGCCCTCGGCGATGTGGTCGAGGGCGGCGGCCCTGGTCAGCACGGTGACCGCGGCCTTGCTGGCGGCGTAGGCCCCGACGCCCGCGAGCCGCTTGTGGGCGCCCAGGTTGGACGAGACGTTGACGATCGCGCCGCCGCCGTGGGCCCGCATGTGGGCGATCTGCGGCTGCATGGCGAGCAGGGTGCCGGTGACGTTGATGCCGAACACCCGCTGCCACTCGGCCTCGTCGATGTCGGCGACCGGGCCGGCGGCGCCGAACACCCCGGCGTTGTTGACGGCGACGTCCAGGCCGCCGAACAGCTCGACGGTCTCACCGACCAGCCGGGCGGCGTCCCGGGCGTTCGTCACGTCGCCGGTGAGCGCCGCCGCCTTGCCGCCGGCCCGCTCGATCAGCTCGACGGTCTCGGCGAGCGGTCCGGCGGTGCGGCCGGCGACCGCGACCCGGGCGCCCTCGCGGGCGAAGGCGAGCGCGATGGCCCGGCCGATGCCGCTGCCCGCGCCGGTGACCAGGACGGACTTGTCGGCGAAACGCGTGCTCATGAGGTGAACTCCTTGATCCGGGTGGTGTGTTCGGGTGCAGTGGTGCTGGTGGTAGGGGTGGCGCGGGACAGGACGGCGACCGCGACGGCGGTGATCGCCAGCCCCGCCGCGGCCGCCGCGAAGGCCGCGGCGTAGCCGCCGACGACGCTCGGGCGGGTGGCGGCGAGCGCCATCAGGGCGGCCAGTCCGGCCGTGGGGCCGAGTTCCATCGCCGTGTTGAACACTCCGGCGGCCAGCCCGGTGCGCTCGGGCGGCACCCCGCCGGTGGCGAGCACGGCCGCCCCGGCGAAGGCCGCGGCGGCGCCGGCGGGCAGCAGGAGCAGTCCGGGCAGCAGGCCGGAGGCGTAGCCGCTGCCGGGGGCGAGCCCGGCCAGCAGGCCGAGTCCGGCGGCCGCCACGGCGAGGCCGCCGGCGGTGACCGCCACCGGTCCGTACCGGACGGTCAGCGGGCCGGCCAGTCGGCCGGAGAGCAGCAGGACCACCGCGTACGGCACGAAGGCGGCGGAGGTGGCCGCGGCGCTCCAGCCGCGCAGCTGCTGGAGGTAGAGCGAGAGCAGGACGAAGGTGAGCGCGGTGCCGGCGGCGGTGGCCATGACGGCGGCGAGCGCGGTGGCGCGGCGCCGGTCGGCGAGGAAGCCGGGTGGCAGCAGCGGGTCGGCGGTGCGGCGCTCGACGGCGGCGAACGCGAGCAGCAGGGCGAGTCCGGCGGCCAGCGGACCGTACGTCCCGGGGCTGCGCCAGCCCTGCTCGGTGGAGGCCACCAGGGCGTAACTCGCCGCGCAGACACCGGCGGTGGCGAGGGCGGCGCCGGGCAGGTCGAGGGCCGGTCGGCGGACGGCGGGGGCATGACCAGGGGCTGCGGGCAGGGCGGCGGGCAGGGATCCGGATCGGGCGAGCCCGGCCAGGGCGACCACGACGGGCACCGCGAACAGCCAGCGCCAGGAGACCGCGGCGGCGACCGCGCCCGAGACCACGCTGCCGACGGTGGCGCCGAGCACCGACAGGCCGCCCCAGGTGGCCATCGCCCGCCGGTAGGCGGCCGGTTCGGGGTGCAGCACCCGGACCACGGCGACCGCCGCCGGGGCGGTGAGGGCCGCGCCCGCACCCTGTACGAAGCGGCTCGCCAGCAGGACGGGGTAGCCGGGCGCGAGAGCGCAGGCGATCGAGGCGGCGGCGAGCAGCACCAGGCCGGCGCGGAGCACCGGGCGCCCGCCATGACGGTCCGTCAGCCGTCCGCCGAGCAGCAGCAGGGAGCTGAAGGAGAGGCCGTAGGCGGCGCTGAGCAGCAGCACCCCGGACGGGCCGAGCCCCAACTCCCGTGCCACCAGCGGCAGCGGCACGGTCAGGATCATGATCGTGAAGATCAGCACCGCCTGGACGACGCCGAGCAGCGCGAAGCCGTACCGGCCGGTAGCGATGACAGGCATGTAAAATCCTCCCTCCTATGTAGACCGTTCGGTCCAGTATGAGCCCAGCAGAAGACCCGGCCCGAGCCGGCCGGGTGTCAGTCCAGCAGTGCCAGCGCCTGTTCGGCGGCGTCCCGCGCCAGGGGCGCGCCGTCGGCGGTCTTGCCCACCACCCGGATGCCCTGGAGCAGCACCACCAGCATCCTGGCGAGCGCCCGCGGGTCCCGCCCGGCGGGCAGTTCGCCCTGCGCGGCGGCCCGCGCCAGGGCGGCGGCGAGCAGCGTCTCCAGGCGGTCGAAGCTCGCCTCCACCCGGCGGGACGCGGCCGGGTCGTGCGGGGCCAGCTCCACCGCCGTGTTGGTGACGAAGCAGCCGAGCCGCCGCTCCCCCTCCTCCGCCGTCGCGTACTGGCGGACCAGCGCGCGGACCGCCGGCAGCGCCGGACCCGGCTGGGACAGGTCGTCCAGCCGTGCCGAGTCGCTCTGCTCGCAGTAGCGCTCCAGCGCCCGCAGGTACAGCTCGCGCTTGCTGCCGAAGGTCGCGTAGAGACTGGCCCGGGCGATGCCGAGCCGCTCGACCAGGTCGGCCATCGAGGTGGCCTCGTAGCCGCGCTGCCAGAACAGCTCCAGGGCCGCCTGCAGCGCCGCGTCCGGGTCGAATTCCTTCGTTCGCGCCACGCCGGGAACAGTAGCCCTTTCTGGATCGGTCGGTCAAGAAAGAGCGATCAGTGGTCCAGACCTGATCTCTGACGGAGCATTGCCAAGTGGACTAGACCATGGCTACCCTTACCGCTCCCACATCCACCTCCTTCCCCCACAGGAGGCGCTTCGCATGTCCACACCCCGTCCCGCCCACTCCCGGCAGACCGCCGACGCCGTCAGACCCGTCGTGCTGACGGCGTTCCGGATCGTCGTCGGCCTGCTCTTCGCCTGCCACGGCGCCGCCTCGCTGTTCGGCGTGCTCGGCGGCGCCAAGGGCGGCGGCACCGTCCCGCTCGGCCAGTGGCCCGGCTGGTGGGCCGCGCTGATCCAGCTGGTCGGCGGCGTCCTGGTGCTGCTCGGCGCCGGCACCAGGGTGGCCGCCCTGCTCTGCTCCGGCTCGATGGCCTACGCCTACTTCACCGTCCACCAGGAGCACGCGCTGCTGCCGCTGCAGAACGGGGGCGAGCCCTCGGTGCTGTTCTGCTGGGCCTTCCTGGCCATCGCGGCGCTCGGCTCCGGCCCGTACGCCGTGGACCGCCTGCTCACCCGCCGGCCCCTGGCGGCGTCGGCCGAACCGGCGGTCCGGCCGACGTCGGCGGTCTGACGCACCGCCCGGGGCCGGTCAACGGTCCGACGGACCGCCCGCCGCCAGGTGTCGCTCGACCGAGGCGACCTTGGCGGTGAGGCCGTCGGTGACCCCGGCCCGGTCGTCGATCTTGATGACCGTGCTCACCCGGTTGCCGTACGCCTTCACCGCCTCGATCGCCGCCCTGATCGCCGGCATCACCTCGTCCCACTCCCCCTCGATGCTGGTGAACATCGCGTCCGTGCGGTTCGGGAGACCGCTCTCCCGGACCACCCGGACGGCGGCGGCCACCGCCTCCCCCACGTCCTCGCCGATCCCCAGCGGGGTCACCGAAAAGGCTGCGATCACGGCTCTGCGCTCCTTGTGGTCGACGGCACCGGTCGCGGCCCGGGCCTGCACCCGGACCGCGACCAGGCTAGACGTCCCGCGACCGGGCTGGACGTCCCCCGACCGGACCGGACCTCAAGCCACCGAAGGCAGCGGCGGTTCGACGGCCAGCGGGGCGGTGGAGCGGGCCCGGTGCTGGTCGGCCCAGGAGACCAGCGCCACCGTGCAGGCGTGGTCCAGGTGGCGCAGCCCCGACCAGTCCAGTTCCACCGGCCGGTCCCCCGGCAGCCGTTCCAGGGTGTCCAGCAGCCGGGGCAGCCGCAGGAAGGTGGCGTTGCCGCTCAGCCGCACCCGGTGCAGCGGCTGCCCGGCCGGCTGCTCCTGCTCCTCGACCGCGATGTGCAGGTGCGAGGTCTGCCAGGCCGACTTGGCCACCGCCAGGCCGACGCCGATCAGCACCCCCTCGAACAGGTCGGTGGCGATGATCGCGACGGTCGTGACCACCAGCACCACCGCCTCGCCCAGGTGCCCGCGGCAGAGCGCGACGATCCGGCGCACCGGCACCAGCTTGGCGCCGGCGTGCACCAGGACGGCGGCCAGCGCGGTGAGCGGGACGAGCCCGAGCGCGCCGGGCAGCAGCGCGGTGAACACCAGCAGCCAGCCGCCGTGCAGGACCCGCGAGGCCTTGGTGCGCGCGCCGGCCTGGACGTTGGTCGCGCTGCGCACGATCACCGCGGTCATCGGCAGCGCGCCGAGCAGCCCGCAGACGGTGTTGCCGATGCCCTGGGCGGTGAGCTCGCGGTCGTAGTCGGTGCGCGGGCCGTGGTGCATCCGGTCGACGGCGGCGGCGCTGAACAGCGTCTCGGCGGAGGCGATCAGGGTGAAGGCGACGACCGTGCCGATCCCGGCGGGGCCGGCCAGGGCGGTCAGGGCGTCGCGGCCGGGCAGGTGCACCACGTCGAGCAGCCCGGCCACGTGGACGCGGGCCACCGGCAGGTCGGCGGCCGCGGTGACGGCGGCGGCCAGGCCGACGGCGGCCAGCGGGGCGGGGACGGCACGGGCGGCCCGTTCCGGCAGGTACTTCCAGGCGACCAGGACCAGCAGGGTGCCGAGGCCGAGGGCGACGGCGCCCGGGTTGGCCGCGGCGGTCAGCACGTCGCCCAGCAGGCCGGGCAGTCCGGCGATCTTCTCCGGCCCGGTGGCGGGGGCGCGGCGGTCGGCGAGCGCGTAGAGCTGGCCGAACACCAGGGTCAGTCCGATGCCGGCCAGCATGCCGTGCACCACCGAGGCGGACATCGCCCGGAACCAGCGGCCGAGCCGCAGGGCGCCCATCGCCAGCTGGAGCAGGCCGGTGCCGAGCACCAGCAGGCCGAGCGCGCCGACGCCGAAGCGCTGGACGGCGTCGGCGACCAGGACGGTCAGTCCGGCGGCGGGCCCGCTGACCTGGAGGCTGCTGCCGGGCAGCAGGCCGGCCACCAGGCCGCCGACGATACCGGTGACCAGCCCGAGTTCGGCCGGGACGCCGGAGGCGACGGCCACGCCGACGCAGAGCGGGAGGGCGACCAGGAACACCACCAGCGAGGCCGGCAGGTCGTGGCGCCAGGGAACGGCGCGCAGGACGGCGGCCGGGGTGCGGGGCCGGCCCGGCGGGCCGTGCTTGCGGAGGCGGCCCGGCGGGCTGTCGCTCCGGTGGGGCGGCGGGTTCACCCGGTCACCGCCAGGGACCGGGCAGGGGTGCAGCAGCGCATGGGGACGTTCCTTCCGCGCGTCCGCCGCAGCGGGCGCGCCGTTGCAAGGGCGGGGAGCAGGAGGAGGAGCGGGGAACGGGAGGGCAGGGGGAAAGAGCGGCGACAGCGGTACGGCCGCGGGTCCGGGCGGACCAGAGCGCGGCGGCGGGTGTCGGGTCGGTGCGGCCGGGGGGGTGCGTCCCTCGCTCGGGTGCGGCGGACCGGGCGCGCTGGTCCTGGACGGGGCCACCGGCGGAGTTCCCCCGCTCCGCGGTGCTCCCAAACCCCCCCCTGCCGCGGCCTCAGTTGGACGTCACGGGCCCGGCGTGGCACCGACGGTACCCAGCCCGGCGGGGCGGGCCCACAGCAGGCACCGTCCCTTCACCGCCACTGCACACCGGCCGCTCTTCCCGGCGCGGAGCGTCCGCTTCCCCGGGCACACCAGCGCGATCGCCGTCCTGGCGTGCGAATCCCCGCCGCCCGACGGTCCGCCCAGCGCCTTCCACATTCTGTTGAAGTCCCCTTGACGCCCCGACGAGCCCCGCCCTACCGTGTTTCCACATACAGAAACCGTTCTTCCGTATGGTGGAATTCAGGAGATGAGCCCTCCGAGCCACTGCGGGCCGACGCAGGAGAGATCCGATGCCTCGTATGACAGCCGCCCGCGCGGCCGTGGAGATCCTCAAGCTCGAAGGCGTTGAGGTCGCGTTCGGCGTGCCGGGCGCGGCCATCAACCCGTTCTACGCCGCGCTCAAGGCCGCCGGCGGGATCGGGCACACGCTGGCCCGGCACGTCGAGGGCGCCTCCCACATGGCCGAGGGCTACACCCGCGCCAGGGCCGGCAACATCGGGGTCTGCGTCGGCACCTCGGGGCCGGCCGGCACCGACATGATCACCGGCCTGTACTCGGCGATCGCCGACTCCGTCCCGATCCTCTGCATCACCGGCCAGGCGCCCGTCGCCCGGCTGCACAAGGAGGACTTCCAGGCCGTCGACATCGCCTCGATCGCGGGGCCCGTCACCAAGGCCGCCACCACCGTGCTGGAGGCCGCGCAGGTCCCCGGCGTGTTCCAGCAGGCCTTCCACCTGATGCGCTCCGGGCGCCCCGGCCCGGTCCTGATCGACCTGCCGATCGACGTCCAGCTGACCGAGATCGACTTCGACCCGGAGGCCTACCAGCCGCTGCCGGTCTACAAGCCGGCCGCCAACCGCGTCCAGATCGAGAAGGCGGTCGCACTGCTCCAGCGGTCCGAGCGCCCGCTGATCGTCGCGGGCGGCGGCGTCATCAACGCCGACGCCGCCGAGCTGCTGCGGGAGTTCGCCGAACTCACCGGCGTCCCGGTGGTCCCCACCCTGATGGGCTGGGGCGTCATCCCGGACGACCACGCGCTCAACGCCGGCCTGGTCGGCCTCCAGACCTCGCACCGCTACGGCAACGAGACCTTCCTCGCCTCCGACTTCGTCCTCGGCATCGGCAACCGCTGGGCCAACCGCCACACCGGCGGCCTGGACGTCTACACCGCGGGCCGCACCTTCGTCCACGTCGACGTCGAGCCCACCCAGCTCGGCCGGATCTTCGCCCCGGACCTCGGCATCGCCTCCGACGCCGGGGCCGCGCTGGAGCTGTTCGTCGAGGTGGCGCGCGAACTGCGGGACGCCGGCACGCTCAAGGACCGCACCGCCTGGGCCGCCGCCGCCCAGGAGCGCAGGGCCCGGCTCCAGCGCCGCACCCACTTCGACGACGTGCCGCTCAAGCCGCAGCGCGTGTACGAGGAGATGAACCGGGCGTTCGGCCCGGAGACCCGCTACGTCACCACCATCGGCCTCTCCCAGATCGCCGGCGCGCAGCTGCTGCACGTCTACCGGCCGCGGCACTGGATCAACTGCGGCCAGGCCGGCCCGCTCGGCTGGACCATCCCGGCCGCGCTGGGCGTCGCCACCGCCGACCCGGGAGGGCAGGTGGTCGCGCTCTCCGGCGACTACGACTTCCAGTTCATGATCGAGGAGCTGGCGGTCGGCGCCCAGCACCGCATCCCGTACGTCCACGTGCTGGTGAACAACTCCTACCTGGGCCTGATCCGCCAGGCGCAGCGCGCCTTCGACATCGACTACCAGGTCAACCTGGAGTTCGAGAACGTCAACGCGCCGGAGCTGGGCGTCTACGGCGTGGACCACGTCAAGGTCGTCGAGGGCCTGGGCTGCAAGGCGATCCGGGTCACCGAGCCGGAGGGCCTGCTGCCCGCCTTCGAGGAGGCCAAGAAGCTGGCCGCCGAGCTCCGCGTCCCGGTCGTGGTCGAGGCGATCCTGGAGCGGGTCACCAACATCTCGATGGCCGCCGCCGACATCGACAAGGTCAACGAGTTCGAGGAGTTGGCCACCCTCCCCGAGCACGCCCCGACGGCGATCCGGCCGCTGGTGCCGTAACGCGGCGCACGCACCGGTCGCGCACGCCGGTCGCACGCACCGGCCGTACGCGCCGGTCGTCCGCGCCGGGCGGGTGGGGGCGGGCGAGCCGCTCCGCACGCCCCCACCCGCCCCCGCGCCCGGAACATCGGCACGCCGACCGCAGTTGACCAGGTGACGGCCGCTACCGTGGCCCACGAAGAGGCCCGGCCCGACGACTTCCCGAAAGGACCACCCCCGTGAGCCTGTACGACATCCCGCTGCGCACCCTCGACGGCGCGGCCACCTCGCTGGCCGACCACAAGGGCAAGGCGCTGCTGATCGTCAACGTCGCGTCCAAGTGCGGTCTGACCCCGCAGTACGAGGGCCTGGAGCGGCTCCAGCAGCGGTACGCCGGGCGCGGGTTCACCGTGCTGGGCTTCCCCTGCAACCAGTTCGCCGGACAGGAGCCCGGCAGCGCCGAGGAGATCCGCACCTTCTGCTCCACCACCTACGGCGTGACCTTCCCGCTGTTCGAGAAGATCGACGTCAACGGCGAGGACCGCCACCCGCTGTACGCCAAGCTCACCGAGGTCGCCGACGCCGAGGGCCAGGCCGGGGACATCGCCTGGAACTTCGAGAAGTTCCTGCTCTCCCCGGACGGCACCGTCGTCGCGCGCCTGCGCCCGCCCGTCGAGCCGGAGTCGCCGGAGCTGGTCGCCGCGCTCGAGGCCGTCCTGCCGGCCTGACCACACGCACCGCGGAGGCCCGGGGCCCGCGGCCCCGGGCCTCCGTCGTGCGCGCACGCAAGGCCCCCCTCGGGGTGTTGCGGACATGCCCAAGCGCCCCTACCGTGTGTGCCCCCGTTGATCCATCGCCCACGGAGGGCCCACCCTGATGATCCGTCACGTCAGAACAGCGGCAAGGGCGCTGCTCGCGGCCGGCCTGCTCGTCACCGGCACACCGGCCGGTGCCTCGCCGGCGGCGGCCGCCGCGGCGCCGACGGCCCTGACCGCGTCCGACTACACCCTCACCTCCGACTACCACCAGTACGACACCCTCGACTCGGCGCTCGCCACGACGCTCGGGACCTCCGCCGTGCACACGGTGATGGAGCACGCGAACCACGACCGGCAGGCGCTCCCCGCGTCCTTCTCCGTGGCCGGCCTGACCACCGGCTTCCGGTTCGACGACGGCGACGACTCCGACTGCCAGAGCTTCCCCCAGGGCATCACCACGAGCCGGGACGCCGTGGGGACCGCGAACAGCGGCAACTACGACGGCCACCAGCTCGTGCTGGTGAGCTGGTACACCAAGGACGGCTGCGGCGGCGCCCAGCAGCGCAGCCGGATCACCCTGGTCGACTGGGACGCCACCTACCCCGACACCTACCGCAAGATCCTCCTGGTGGAACCGACCGGCACCGCGGCCGCGCCGGACTTCAAGGACGTCCCGATCCACGCCGGCGGCGTCTCCTGGTACGGCGACCACCTCTACGTCGCCGACACCGGCCGCGGCATGCGCGTCTTCGACCTGCGCAAGATCCTCAACACCGACACCGGCGGCACCGCCGACCAGATCGGCCGCCAGCCCGGAGGCGCCTACTACGCCCACAACTACGCCTACGTGCTGCCCCAGATCGGCACGGTCACCGCGCAGACCGCCTCCGGAGCCAAGCTGGTGTGGTCGTCGGTCTCCCTCGACCGGGTCAGCAAGTCGATCGTGATGACGGAGTACACCTGCCAGGCGGACTGCGTCGACTACCCGAACCGCCCGCCGAGGGCCGTCCGCTTCCCGTTCGCCGCAGGGGCGACGACCTTCGCCGCGACGACGACCGCAAGCCAGGCCCTCCAACTGCCCTGGTACAACCTCAACGGCGTGGCCTCCCACAACGGCCGGTGGTGGTTCAACTCCTCGGGGCAGAAGAAGCTCTACTACTGGACCCCGACCGCGGGCCCCTCGACCTTCGCCTGGGTGGGCGGCGGCGAGAGCCTCTCCTACTGGGAGGACGCCACCGGCCCCGACCTGCTGTGGTCGCTGCAGGAGACCACGGGCGGACGCAACGTCTTCGCGGTCACCCAGTCCACCTACGGCGGCGGCTGAGCCCCTGGCTCGGGGCCGGCGGGAACGACTCGCCGGGGCCCCGTGGCGCACGGCCCGGTCGACGACGGCCCCCGGGCGGGACCGTCGGCGACGGTCTGCCGGATGATGGGGAGCAGGGGCACGGCGGCGGATGTGAGGGCGACACGGTGACAGCAGGCGAATCCATGGGGCTGGAGTCGGGACACCGGTCGGCGGACCGCGAGGGTCCGGAGACCGTCGCGGCCGCCGACCGGCCCGAGGCGGGCACGGAGCCCCCGGGCGGGGGCGCGGGGCGTCGGCGTTCCCTGGTCCGACGGCTGGCGGTCCTGGTGCTCGTCCTCGTCCTCCTCTGCCTCCCGCCCTGGTGGACCCTGTTCGCCTCCGGCGCCGACTGGCCGTTCCCGGTCCTCCTGGCCGGCACGGTCGTCCTCGCGGCCTGGATGGTCTCCTTCCCCTTCCTGATGGTCGCGGGCCACGGGCGGCGGCGCAGCGACCGGGCCGCCCGCGTCGCGGACACCAGCCTCGGGGTGGTCTGGGTGCTGTTCACCTGGTCGGCGCTGGGCGGCTCGGTGGACCTGCTGCTGGCCGGGCTCGACGTCGGCGGCACCGACCGGGCCAGGGCCGTGGCCGTGGCCGTCGCCGTGGTCTCGGCCGGGCTGCTGGGCTGGGGGCACCACGAGGCGATGCGCGTGCCCCGGGTGAAGCGGGTGGACATGCACCTCCCGCGGCTCGGCGCCGGCCTGGACGGGACCAGGGTCGTGGTGCTGGCCGACACCCACTACGGGCCGATCGACCGGGCGGACTGGTCGGCGCGGGTCGCCGAGGCGGTCAACGCGCTCGACGCGGACGTCCTGGTCCACGCCGGCGACATCGCCGACGGCACCCCCGCCCAGCGCCGAGAGCAGTCCGCGCCGCTCGGGACGGTCCGGTCCCGGCTGGCCAAGGTCTACGTCACGGGGAACCACGAGTACGGCAGCGAGGCCCAGGGCTGGCTGGACCGGATGGCGGACCTGGGCTGGGAGCCGCTGCACAACCGCCACGTCGTGGTGGAGCGCGGCGGGGACGCCCTCGTGCTCGCCGGGGTGGACGACGTGACCGCGGAGTCCTCCGGCCTGGCCGGACACCGCGCGAACCTGGTCGGCGCGCTGGCGGGGGCGGACCCGGCCCTGCCGGTCCTGCTCGTCGCCCACCAGCCCAAGTACGTCCCGCAGGCCGCTGCCGCCGGCATCGACCTGCAGGTCTCCGGGCACACCCACGGCGGCCAGATCTGGCCGTTCAACCTCCTCGTCCGGATCGACCAGCCGGTGGTGCACGGCCTGAGCCGGCACGGGGAGCGGACCCAGCTCTACACCAGCCGCGGCACCGGCTTCTGGGGCCCGCCGTTCCGGGTCTTCGCCCCGAGCGAGATCACCCTGCTCACGCTGCGCGCGGGCGGTCCGTCGCCCACCGCGTGACCGACCGCTGAAAGGCTTGGACCGGGGCTCACGGCAGCAACAGCCGCGTCCCCGGCGGCAGTTCGCCGTCCCGGGCGGCGTCGCGCAGGTGCGCCAGCAGGGTGTCCCGCAGCGCCTCCGCCGCGCGGGTGAGCGGCACCTCGTGGCCGTGGGCGACGGCGATGGTGCGGCCCAGTCCGGGCCCGGCGAAGGCCGTCACCGCGAGGCCGGAGCGGGCGGCCACCATGCCGGGGACGACGGCGGGCCCGATCCCGGCCCGGACGAAGCCCAGCACCGCGTCCATCTCACCGCCCTCCACCGCGAACTCCGGCTCGAACCCGGCCGCCCGGCAGGCCGCCAGGGTCGCCTCGCGGACGTCGTAGCCCTCCCGGAACATCACCAGCGGCCGGCTCTTCAGCTCCGTCACCCGGACCTTGCGCCGGGCCGGCCGCCCGGCCGCGACCAGCACCAGCTCCTCGTGCAGCAGTTCGGTGACCGCCAGCGCGGGCTCCTGCTCGCCGCTCGGCCGGGTGATGGTCAGCGCGAGGTCCAGCTCCCCCGCCGCCAGCCAGCCGACCAGGTCGCGCGAGCCGCCCTCGCGGACCACCAGCGCCACCCCCGGGTAGCGGTCCCGGAAGACCCGCAGCACGTCCGGCACCAGGCTGGTGCACAGGCTCGGCGGTGCGCCCAGCCGGACCCGGCCGCGGCGCAGCTGCACCGTCTCCTGCACGGCCAGCCGGGCGGTCTCGGTGTCCGCGAGGATGCGCCGGGCCAGCGGCAGCAGGGCGTCCCCGGCGTCCGTGAGCGCGATGTTGCCCCGGGTGCGGTGGAACAGCTCCGCGCCCAACTCCCGTTCCAGGGCCCGGATCTGTTGCGAGAGTGACGGCTGCGCGACGTGTGCCGCCTCGGCGGCCCGGGTGAAGTGCCGGGTCTCGGCGACGGCCAGGAAGTAGCGGAGTTGCTGGAGCTGCACAGGGCCAGGATAGGCCGCACCGATAGTCCATGCCTATCGTCACGAGCCGCATCATGTCTTGGACGTACCCTCGCCGCCGTCCCTACCGTTGCTGCCATGACAACCGCGACTCGGACGGCCCGGCATCCGTCCACCCTGGCGACCCTGTGGCGGTCGACCGTCGGCAAGAAGGCGGTCATGGCCGTCACCGGACTGGCCATGCTGCTGTACCTGGTCGCGCACATGCTGGGCAACCTCAAGGTGTTCTTCGGCCCGGACGACATCAACGGCTACGCGGCCTGGCTGCGCACCATCGGACAGCCCTTCCTGGGCCACGAGTGGTTCCTGTGGATCGCCCGGGCGGGCCTGCTGGCCGCCGTGGTGCTGCACGGCGTCTCCGCGTACCAGCTCAGCCGCCGCGACCTCGCGGCCCGCCCGAGCCGGTACGTGCACAAGCGCCGCCGCGCGAGCTACGCGACGCGGACCATGCGCTGGGGCGGGGTGATCCTGGCGCTGTTCATCGTCTGGCACATCCTCGACCTCACCACGCTGACCGTGAACCCGGGCACCGATCACGGCCAGACGTACCAGAACATCGTGGCCTCCTTCGGCCGCTGGTACGTCGACGTGTTCTACGTCGTCGCGATGCTGGCCGTCGGCCTGCACATCCGGCACGGGTTCTGGAGCGCCGCGCAGACCCTCGGCGCCAACAACGCCCGCCGCGACCGGGCGCTCAAGCTGGTCGCGAACGGCCTGGCGCTGGTGCTGACCGCCGGCTTCCTGTCCGTCCCCGTGGCCGTGATGACCGGAGTCGTGAAGTGAGCAGTGGTGGCCCGAGGCGTGAAGTGAGCAGTGCTGACCGGAGCGGCGAAGTGAGCAGTGGTGACATGAGCTACCTGGAGTACACCCTCGGCGAGCCGGTCGCCGACGCCAAGGCCCCCGCCGGGCCGATCGAACAGCGCTGGGACCAGCGGCGGTTCGACGCCAAGCTGGTCAACCCGGCCAACCGGCGCAAGCACACCGTGATCGTGGTCGGCACCGGCCTGGCCGGCGGCGCGGCCGGCGCCACCCTGGCCGAACAGGGCTACCACGTGGTCCAGTTCTGCTTCCAGGACTCCCCCCGGCGCGCCCACTCGATCGCCGCCCAGGGCGGCATCAACGCGGCCAAGAACTACCGCAACGACGGCGACTCGGTCCGCCGGCTGTTCTACGACACCGTCAAGGGCGGCGACTTCCGGGCCCGCGAGTCCAACGTGCACCGGCTGGCCCAGGTGTCGGTGGAGATCATCGACCAGTGCGTGGCCCAGGGCGTGCCCTTCGCCCGCGAGTACGGCGGCCTGCTGGACACCCGGTCGTTCGGCGGCGTCCAGGTCTCCCGGACCTTCTACGCCCGCGGCCAGACCGGCCAGCAGCTGCTGCTCGGCGCCTACCAGGCGCTCTCCCGGCAGGTCGCCGCCGGGAACGTGGAGCTGCACCCGCGCACCGAGATGCTCGACCTGCTGGTGGTCGACGGCCGGGCCCGCGGCATCGTCGCCCGGGACCTCGTCACCGGCGAGATCCGCTCCTACACCGCGGACGCCGTGGTGCTCGCCAGCGGCGGCTACGGCAACGTCTTCTACCTCTCCACCAACGCCAAGAACTCCAACGCCACCGCGATCTGGCGGGCGCACCGGCGCGGCGCGTACTTCGCCAACCCGTGCTTCACCCAGATCCACCCGACCTGCATCCCGCGCTCGGGCGACCACCAGTCCAAGCTCACCCTGATGAGCGAGTCGCTGCGCAACGACGGCCGGATCTGGGTGCCCAAGGCGAAGGGCGACAACCGGCCGCCCGGGCAGATCCCGGAGGAGGAGCGGGACTACTACCTGGAGCGGATCTACCCCTCCTTCGGCAACCTGGTGCCGCGCGACATCGCCTCCCGGGCCGCCAAGAACGTCTGCGACGAGGGCCGCGGCATCGGCCCCGGCGGCCAGGGCGTCTACCTGGACTTCGCCGACGCGATCCGCCGGCTGGGCCGGGACGCCGTCGAGGCCAAGTACGGCAACCTCTTCGAGATGTACGAGCGGATCACCGCCGAGGACCCGTACCGGGTGCCGATGCGGATCTACCCGGCGATCCACTACACGATGGGCGGGCTCTGGGTCGACTACGACCTGCAGACCACCGTCCCGGGCCTGTTCGCGATCGGGGAGGCCAACTTCTCCGACCACGGCGCCAACCGGCTCGGCGCCAGCGCCCTGATGCAGGGCCTGGCCGACGGCTACTTCGTGCTACCGCCCACCATCAACGACTACCTGGCCCGCCAACCGCTGCCGGCCGTGCCCGCCGACCACCCGGTGCTCGCCGAGGTGGAGGCCGAGGTCGAGGACCGGCTCAACCTGATCCTCGCGGTGGACGGCGACCGCACCCCGGACTCCTTCCACCGCGAACTCGGCGAACTGCTCTGGGACGAGTGCGGGATGGCCCGCGACGAGGCTGGACTGCGCCGGGCGCTGGAGCGGATCCCGCTGCTGCGCGAGGAGTTCTGGCGCCGGATCAAGGTGCCGGGCACCGGGCAGGAGCTCAACCAGTCGCTGGAGAAGGCCAACCGGCTGGTCGACTACTTCGAACTGGCCGAGCTGATGTGCCTGGACGCGCTGCACCGCGCCGAGTCCTGCGGCGGCCACTTCCGCACCGAGAGCCAGACCCCCGACGGCGAGGCCGCCCGCCGCGACGAGGACTACTCCTACGCCGCCGCCTGGGAGTTCACCGGCACCGGCGCGGCACCCGTCCTCCACCGCGAGGAACTCGACTTCGAGTACGTCCACCCCACCCAGCGGAGCTACGCATGAACCTCACCCTGCGCATCTGGCGCCAGGCGGGCCCGGACGCACCCGGCTCGATGACCACCTACCGGGTCGGCGGGATCAGCCCGGACATGTCCTTCCTGGAGATGCTGGACACCCTCAACGAGGAGCTGATCACCCGCGGCGACCAGCCCGTCGCCTTCGACCACGACTGCCGTGAGGGCATCTGCGGCGCCTGCGGCATGGTCATCAACGGCCAGGCGCACGGCCCCGAGCGCACCACCACCTGCCAGCTGCACATGCGGCACTTCCAGGACGGCGACACCATCGACGTCGAGCCCTGGCGGGCGGCGGCGTTCCCGGTGGTCAAGGACCTGGTGGTGGACCGCTCGGCCTTCGACCGGATCATCGGCTCCGGCGGCTACATCACCGCCCCCACCGGCAGCGCCCCCGAGGCGCACGCCACGCCCGTCCCCAAGGAGACCGCCGACACCGCCTTCGAGCACGCCGAGTGCATCGGCTGCGGCGCCTGCGTGGCGGCCTGCCCGAACGGCTCGGCGATGCTCTTCACCTCCGCCAAGGTGGTGCACCTCAACGTGCTGCCGCAGGGCGCGCCGGAACGGGCCGCCCGGGTACGGGACATGGTCTCGGCCATGGACGCCGAGGGCTTCGGCGGCTGCACCAACACCGGTGAGTGCGCCACCGCCTGTCCCAAGGGCATCCCGCTGCCCAGCATCGCGGCGATGAACCGGGAGTTCCTGCGGGCCGCCCGCGGCTGACGACTCCCCCAACGACGGTCGGCCCCTCGCTCTGGTGCTCAGGCGAGGGGCCGACGCTGTTTGTCCGACGGGCGTGCGGCGGCGGTTCGCGCTACCCGTACGGGTGGTGGATCGCCCGGGGCCGTGCTTCCTGACGGGGAATCGCGCTACGGTGGTGTCCGCTACGGAAGGACGGCATATGCCCGAGGTTCAGTCCTGTTCCGGTTGCGGCGGGTCCGGGGGGACCCAGAAGACCGAGGCCACGGTCGAACTGGACGAGGAAGGAAGCATGGTGCCCAGTGTCCACACCTTCTGGTCGCCCTGCGGCCGGTGCCACGGATCCGGAACGGTGATCGTCGGATGAGGTTCGTCTTCGAATGCGTCGAGTGCGGTGGGCACTACCTGCCGCCCGAGGAGATGGTGTACCCGGACGGGCCGGCCTCGCCGATCTGGTGCACCGCCTGCCAGAGCGCCAAGCGCGCGGCCGGCGTCCGGGAGGACCCGCTGCTCGCCCGGGTCGCGCTGGCCGCCGCCCGGGCCGCACTGGCCCGGCGGGCCGCGGAGGCGGCCGAGCAGCCCGCCCGCCCCGACGTCCGCCCGTCCCGCCCGCCGCGGTCCCGCCGGGCCCGCTCCGGCCCCGGCGTGCTGCGCGGCAAGCTGGGCTGACGGCCCGCGGGACGACGGGTCGGCGGGACCAGGGCCGGGGCACACGAACCGACGGTGCGTCAGTTATCCGCCACGACAATGAACTTGTGCGGACCCGGGACGTGCTGGCACATTGTCCTCCCTCGCACGACAGCCTTGGGGGACATGGCCATGCAGCCGACCGATCCTTCCGATTCGACCCGGGCCGGACAGACCGGCTCCTTCCCGTTCGTTCCGCCGCCTCCGCCCGGCGGGCCGCCGACACCAGCCCCGTTCGGGCCGCCGCCGCCCACCACCCCGCCGCCGGCCTTCACGAGCGGTCCCGCCGGCACCCCGACCACCACCCGCGTCGCGGTCACCAACCGCATCCTCTGGATCGGGCAGGCCGCGTACCCGCTCGCCAACGTGGCCCGGGTCGGCACCTCCCTGATCGTGCCCGGCCGGCGCCGCGCGCTCCTGCGGCTGCTCGCCTTCGGCCTGGTCGTCTTCCTGCCGGTGCTCGTGATCGCGCAGGCCACCGACGGATCGTCCTCGGGCTCCGGGTCCGGCACGCTGTTCCTCGTCGCGATGATCCTCGTGGCGCTCTACTTCCTGATCTTCACCTGGCCGGTGCTGCGCCGGCCCGACCTGTACGTGCTGGCCGTGGACACGGCCGGCCCGCCGACCGCGGTGCTGGCCTGGCTCACCGCGGAGCCGGCGTTCGAGCTGCAGGCCACCATCACCCGCGCGATCGAGAACCCGCAGGCCGAGTTCCAGCAGATCGTCCAGACCATCAGCGTGGACCTGCGGCAGTACCAGTTCGGCGACAGCGTCAACATCTACGGCGGCCAGGGGAACACGGGAGTCAGCAAGTGAACGACAACGAGCGTCCGGACGTCCAGTACGGCGACCGGGTCACCATCCACGGCGGCAGCGGCAACGTCGGCATCCAGCACAACAACGGGGCGGTCGGCGACCAGGCCCTGCCGCCGGAGGTCGCCGCGCTGTTCGCGCGGCTCGCCACCGTGGTCACCGAGCTGGCCCGGGACGGGCGGCTCCACGAGGCGGACCGGCGGAGCCTCGCCGAGGCCCTGCCGGTGCTGACCAGCCCCGCCGCCGAGGAGCCGAGGAGCCGGCGCAACACCCTGCTGCTGCTGGCCGGCCTGGCCCAGAGCGTCGGCGAGGCCGCCGCGCCCGCGCTGGGCCTGGCGAACCAGCTCCTGGCCCTGCTCAGCGGCTGACCGACCGGCCGGCGCCCGCCCACTCGCGGGCGGGCGCCGGCCTACGCGGTACCCCTCGTCCACGTAGTGCTGGCGGAAGCCGGCGGCGGTGCTGAAGTGCGGCCGGTACGGGAAGGTGCCGTCGAAGGTCTCGTGGGCGGCGATCATGGTCGGGCTCGCTCCAAGGTGGTAGCAACTTAAAACCGCAAGGCTGAGGCTAGGCCTTGCGGTTTTATTACGCAACCACGCTGGTCGGAGCGGTCATTGGCGGTCTCAGAACAGCGCCTCCTGGGTGTCCGGCTCCGGCGGGCGCAGACGCTCCTGGAGGACCAGGCCCTCGGACCCGCGGCCGGTGACCGGGCTGAGCGTCCAGCCGGTGAGCAGCCGGCTGTCCAGCAGCAGCGGTCCGGAGCCGTCCGTCTGGTCCAGGAAGAGGTGCCGGCCCACCGGCGCGCGGAGCCGGCCCGCGAGCACCGCGCCGTCGGCCAGCCCGGCGATCTCCCGGTACGCCTCCGGGGCGCCGCCGGCCAGCCCGTAGCGCTCGACGTGGTCGACCACCGGCCGGTCGGCGAGCAGCTCCACTGCGTGGCCGTCCAGCAGCCGGTGCGCCCGGGCGCGGGCGTCGCCGAGCACCGTACGGCGGTACGGGACGTCGCCGTGCGACCACCACTGCTCGGTCTTGATCCGGGACTTGTACCGCTCGCGGGCCAGACCCGAGGCGGCGACGGTGAGTTCGGCGCGCCGGACCGCCGGCAGGGCGCCGCGGGCGGTGAACGCGTAGGCCAGCGCGCCCTGTTCGAGCAGCCGGCTGTCGCCGCGCTGCTCGGCGGTCAGGCCGACCTTGAGCAGGCCCTCGCCGAACCAGGCGAGGTAGAGCAGGTAGGTGCGGCCGTCGTCGAGGATCTGGTCCCGGGCGAGGGCGAGGCCGCGGTCCACGCTCTGGCAGGCCGGGCACTGCGTCGCGCCGCCGCCCGGGTCGATCACCGCGTGGTGCGGGCAGGGCGTGCGCTCCGTCGCCCCGGCCAGCCAGGCCCCCACGCAGCGGCGCGGGCCGCCCAGCAGCCAGCCGACCTCCACCCCCGGCGCCACGGCGCGCTCGTGCACCTGCGCGCCGCGCGCGGCCCCGAGCACGGCGCGGCCGTCCCGCCAGCTCAGGCCGGTGGAGACCCAGCCGGCGGGGCGGGCCCGGTGCTCGGGGGGCTGCGGGGGCTGCGGGGGCTGCGGGGGGATCGTCACGTTTCTCCTGGCCGTCGGTAGCCGACGAGACTACCCGGTGCCACCGACAGGCCGGGCGGCCCGGCGGGGCCACGCCCCTGCCACCCCGCCCGCCGGCCCCCTCGACAGGGCGTCAGGTCCGTGGCGGCCGGCCCCTCCTCCCCGCCCGAAAGCCCCGCAGGTCACCGGCGCTTGGCCGGGCGGGGTGTTCACGTTCTATTGTGGCGGGCGCGGTCGGCGGCGCGGTCGGGAGGCGGTGCCGCGGCGGCCGCATCGGGCGCGAGGCGAATGGGGTGGGCGGACGGTGTCGGGGCGGCGGAGCAGCGGGGTGCTGGCGATCTGGGCGGAGGCGCAGCGACAGCAGCAGCGCCGGGAGGAGGCCCGGTGGCGCGCCGAGGCGGCGGAGCAGCGCCGCCGGGAGCGGGAGCAGCGGGAGGTGCAGAAGGCGGCGGCCCGCGGCGAGCGTGAGGCGCAGCGCGCCTACCAGCAGTCGCGGGAGGCGGAGGTGGCCCGGCGGACGGCCGAACTGGACGCCCGGGTCGAGGAGTTGCGGGGGCTGCTGGCCGCCGGGCTGGCCGCGCCGGCCTTCGGCCCGCAGGCCCTGCTGGCGCCGCGGGCGGTGCCGCCGTTCGATCCGGGGCCGCTGGGCGAGCCGGTGCCGATGCCGGACCAGTCCTCGGCCCGGTACTTCGTGCCGCCGCCGGACCCGGTGCAGGCCCGCAACCCGGGGGTGCGGCAGCAGTACGAGCAGTACCTGGCCCAGGCCCGGGCCCGGTTCGAGCAGGACTGGTACGCCGCGCAGGCCCGGGAGGTGGACCGGCAGCACCGGCTGGCCGCGTACCACCAGGAGTACCTGGCCGGGGTCGAGCAGTCCCGCCGGCAGCAGGAGGAGCTGGCCGCCCGGACCGAGGAGCTGCTGCGCCGGCTGCGGGCGGGCGAGCCGGAGGCGGTGCAGGAGTACTTCACGGCCGGTCTGTACGCCTCGGCGGCCTGGCCGGAGGGCTTCCCGCACCGGCTGGCGGCGGCGTTCGACGCCGGGAGCCGGCAGCTGGTGGTGGACTGGGAGCTGCCCGGGCCGGACGTGGTGCCGGCCGCCGGCCGGGTGCGGTACGTGAAGTCGGACGACCGCGAGGCCGAGGTGGCCCGCCCGGCGACGGAGCGCAAGGCGCTGTACCGGGAGGTGCTGGCGCAGTCGGCGCTGCGGGTGGCGGTGGAGCTGTTCCGGGCGGACCGGGACGGGCTGCTGGACTCGGTGGTGCTGAACGGCTTCGTGCTCGGCATCGACCCGGCGACCGGCCGGGAGGCCGAGCGCTTCCTCTCCACGCTGACCGCCACCCGGGCGGGCTTCGCCGCCCTGGCGCTGGACCGGGTGGACCCGGTGGAGTGCTTCCAGGGCCTGGGCGGCCGGCTGTCGGCGCGCCCGGAGCGGCTGGACGAGGTGCGGCCGGACCGGCGGCCGGAGAGCGTCGGCGGGAGCCTGGCCGGGCACGGCGGCGAGGACGAGCCGGACCTGTTCGAGATGGACCCGCTGGACTTCGAGGAGCTGATCGCCGAGCTGTTCCGGCTGCGCGGCTTCCGGGTGATGACCACGGCCCGCAGCGGCGACGTCGGGGTGGACGTGGTGGCCGAGGACCTGGACCCGGTGACCGGCGGCACGATCGTGATCCAGGCGAAGCGCTACAAGAAGACCGTCCCGCCGACGGCGGTGCGCGACCTGGAGTCGACCGTCCGCCACCACGGTGCGATCAAGGGCATCCTGGTCACCACCGCGGGCTTCGGCCGCGGCTCGTACAGCTACATCGAGGGCAAGCCGCTGGCCCTGGTGAGCGGCCCGGAGCTGGTCGCCCTGCTCGCCGAGCAGGGCCTGCGCGGGCGGCTCGGCGGCGACGGCTCCTCCGCCGCCGCCTCGGCCGCCGCGAACGACCGGTCCGAGGAGGCGCGCGAGACCGCCCTCACGGTGAGCTGGCAGAGCCGGACGGCCGGCGGGGACGCGGTGGAGCTGGACGTCACCGCCTTCCTGTGCGCCGGCGGCCGGGTGCTGAGCGACGAGCACTTCGTGTTCTTCAACAGCCCGCAGGACCCGGACGGCGCCGTGCGGCTGCACCCGACCCGCTCGGTGCCGGGCGAGCCGACCCGGGCGGCCCGGCTGGCCCTGGACCTGCACCGGCTGCCAGCCGCCGTCGAGGAGGTGGTGGTCGCCGTCTCCACCGAGGAGGAGGACCACCCGGCGCTGCCGCTCGGCTACGTGCACGGGCTGGCGCTCGCCGCCGCGTACGGGCCGGGCGCCGGCGGACCGGACGCCTGGGCGGGCCCGACCGGCGGGGTGCCGGACAGCGCGATGCTGCTCGGGGCGTTCCGCCGGGCCTCCGGCGGCTGGGAGTTCAGCCCGTCCGGGCGGGCGGTGACGAACGGCCTGGCCGGGCTGGCGGCGGCCTTCGGCGTGGCGGTCGAGTAGTCGGCCGGGCCCCGGCCCCTTCCGGAACCGTCCGGAGCCTGCCGGGGCCCTTGGTCCTCAGGGTCCGGCGTCATACCTGAGGAGGAGAAGGCCCCCCGCCGTCCCGCCGGGTCGGCGGGGGCCGACCCTCCGCGTGGCATACGAATCGCATTCGAACAGCTTGGGATGATGTTACGGAGTTAAACATTCCGTTAATCAGCCCGAGGAGTCCACGTGACGTTCCCCGCAACCGCCGTCCACACCGGCCGCGCGGCCGCCCGAGCCACCAGCCTGAACAAGGTCTACGGGGAGGGGGAGACCCGCGTCGTCGCCCTCGACAACGTCAGCGTCGTGTTCCCCCAGGGCGAGTTCACCGCCATCATG
>NZ_JBSFKI010000060.1:0-42413 GCF_053598475.1 Kitasatospora sp. NPDC001119 | reverse complement strand
GTGCAGTTGCTGGGCGGGTACGGGTACACGCGGGACTACCCGGTGGAGCGGATGATGCGGGACGCGAAGATCACGCAGATCTACGAGGGGACCAACCAGGTCCAGCGGATCGTGATGGCCCGCAACCTCCCGTAACGCGCACACACACCGGCGTACAGCCACGGCCCCCGATCGCCCGTCCGCGGTCGGGGGCCGGAAAACCGTGCGACGGCGGGTGGCCGCGCTCCGTAGGCTGCCCGCCATGTCCTCCACGCCCGCCGCGACGACCCCGCCCGCACCGCCCGCCACGCTCAGCCTGGCCCCGATCACCCCCGAGAACGTCGACGCCGCCCTCGCCCTGCGGGTCCGCCCCGACCAGGAGCACCTGGTGGCGCCGGTGGTGAAGTCGCTGGCCGAGGCGTACGCGTACGGGGAGACGGCCTGGCCCCGGCTGATCCTGGAGGACGGGCGGCCGGTCGGCTTCGTGATGGCCTTCTTCGACATCGTCTTCCACCCCGACCGCCCCGGCGACCGCCCCCGCTCCGGCCTGTGGCGGCTGCTGGTCGACGCCGGGCAGCAGCGCGGCGGGTACGGCCGCTTCGCCGTCGAGCAGGTCTGCGCCGAGATCCGCCGCCGCGGCGGCACCCGCGCCACCGTCACCTACCACCCGGGCCCGGACGGCCCGGCGGAGTTCTACGCCCGCCTCGGCTTCCGCCCGACCGGCGAGCTCAGCGGCGACCAGGCCGTCGCCGAACGGGAGTTGTAGGACCGCCACGGCCTGCCGCGGGCCGGCGGCCGCCGGGTAGGGTCCGGGGCCATGACCGAGCCGGGCTTCCTCACCGAGACCAGGGCGTTCTACGACGCCGTCGCCACCGAGTACACCGATCTCTTCCGGGACGCGCTGGACCGCATGCCGATGGACCGGGCGATGCTGGCGCTCTTCGCCGACCTGGTCCGCGCCGAGCGGCCGGACGGCAGGACGGCCGAAGTCGGCTGCGGCCCGGGCCGGATGACCGGCCCCCTGTACGGCCTCGGCGTGGACGTGCACGGGATCGACCTCTCGCCGCGGATGGTCGAGCTGGCCCGGAAGGCCCACCCGGAGGTGCCGTTCAGCGTCGGCTCGATGTTCGACCTCCCCTTCCGGGACGGGGAGTTGACCGGCGTGGTGGCCTGGTACTCGATCATCCACACCCCGGCGGATCGGCTCCCCGAGGTGTTCGCCGAGTTCGCCCGGGTGCTCGCCCCCGGCGGCCACCTGATGCTCGCCTTCCAGGTCGGCGACCGGCCCCTGCACCTGGAGCGGCCGTTCGGGCAGCCGGTGTCGCTGGACTTCCGCCGGCTGCGGCCGGAGCACGTCGAGGAGCTGGCCCGGGAGGCCGGCCTGCCGGTCACCTCCCGTACGGTCCGGGAGCCGGAGGGCGACGAGAGGACCCCGCAGGCCTACCTGCTGGCCCGCAAGCCGGTGGCCGGGGGCTGAACCGGAGGCCGGATGCCGGGCGCCGACGGCCGCACGTCAGGCGGCCGGGGCCGACGGCTGCCCGGAGGCGGTCGCGATCACCTCGTCCAGCACCTCGCGGGAGCGGAGCAGGTCGTCGATCGTCCGGTCGATCCGCTGGCGCTCCGCGGTGAGCTCCTCCACCAGGAGCGGGGTGGCGATCTCGTTCGGGCTGCCGTCGGAGTCCCGCATGCAGGGGAGGATCTTGTAGATGGTCCGGCTGTGCAGTCCGGCCGCGAACAGCTCCTGGATGTGCACCACCCGGTCGACGGCGGCCTCCGGGTACTCCCGGTGGCCGCCCTCGGTGCGGCGGGCGGCCAGCAGGCCCTGCTGCTCGTAGTAGCGCAGCGAGCGCTCGCTCACACCCGTCCGCCGGGCCAGTTCGCCGATCCGCATGCCGTCCACCCCGTCCCGTCCCGTGCCGCCGTCGCCGTCCGCCGTCGCCGTTCACCGGCCCCGCCCGCCGTCGCGGATCGGGCCGCCCGAAAACCTGACATCGATGGTAGCTTCCCGGTCCCGGCGAGGGGGGCGGAACCGGATAACACAGCGGTGTCCGGCCCGGCCCGACCGGGGGTGACGCGCGAGGAACAGGCGATCGTGCCATGATCCCTGCATGTCTTCCAACGTTTTCTTCGACATCGAGATCAACGGCGAGGCGGCCGGCCGGATCGTCTTCAAGCTCTACGACGACGTCGTCCCCAAGACCGCCCAGAACTTCCGCGAGCTGGCCACCGGCCAGAACGGCTTCGGCTACGAGGGCTCCGGCTTCCACCGCGTGATCCCGGCCTTCATGCTCCAGGGTGGTGACTTCACCAACCACAACGGCACCGGTGGCAAGAGCATCTACGGCGAGAAGTTCGCCGACGAGAACTTCAAGATGAAGCACGACCGCCCGGGTCTGCTGTCGATGGCCAACGCCGGCCGCAACACCAACGGCTCGCAGTTCTTCATCACCACCATCGTCACCGACTGGCTGGACGGCAAGCACGTCGTCTTCGGCGAGGTCGTCGAGGGCATGGATCTGGTCAAGAAGATCGAGGGCCTCGGCTCGCAGAGCGGCCGCACCTCGGCCAAGATCACCATCGCCAAGTCCGGCGTGGTCGCCTAAGCACCGCCGCCACCTGGCACGCACCGCCCCGGAGCGGGACGTCGGATCTTCCGATCTCCCGCTCCGGGGCGGTTTCGCGTCCGCCCCCGTACCCGCGCCCGCACCCGGACGCCGCCCGGTTCCCGCCCCCTTTTCGCGCCGGGCGCCGCCGTGCGGCGGGCAGGGTAGCCCGGAGCGCGGCCGTCCGGGCCGGAACCGGGCAATCGTGCGGCCTGCCTGCGCCGGAGCCCTACGCTCGATTCGGACGCGGCCCCAGCCGCGGCCGAACTCGACTCTGCGGCAAGGTGGTTGACCGATGATGGAGCAGGGCGCCGACGACGGCGAGGTGACCTACGAACAGGTGACGGTGGTCTCCCTGGCCGGCTGCGAGCCGGTCGGCCCGGCGCGGTTCGCCGTCCGGGTCGCCCGCGAGGGCATGACCGTCAAGCGGGTGGCGGGCTACTGGGTGCGCTGGGACGAGCGGTGGGGCCCGGAGGAGGTCCGCCACCACTCCCGCTGGATCGCGGACGAGGAGTACGTGCGGCCGGACACCGGCAGCCTGGAGGGCACCCTCGCGGTGATGGTCGCCGCGTACTGGACGGACCCGGCGGGCGCCTTCCCGCGCCGCCCGGGCACCGAGACCGTGGTGACCTTCCGGCCGGGCGAGACCGAGCACGAGCTGGTGCTGGAGCAGCCCGCGCCGCCCGTGTCGGCGGCCGCCGCCGCGCACCGCCCGGCCTCGCTGTCGGTGCAGCTGACCCACGCGCGGTGGCTGGGCGGCGACGGGCAGCCGATCCACTACGGCTTCTCGGGCGCGACCGAGGAGGCGGCCGGCGGCGAGGGGGAGTGGCTGGTCCGCTTCCCGGAGTGCGGCACCGGCCTGCTGCCGTACGTCTAGGCCGCATGGCACGTCCCGTACCCCCGCGCGTTCAGGCGGGGCTCGGAGCGGGCCGGGCCGGTGCCGCCGCGGGCCCCCAGTCGCCCGCCCGCGTCCCCACCTTGCGCGCCGGTGCGCCGGCCCAGATCTCGCCGGGGCCGGTCGAGCGGGTGAGCACCGCGTTGGCCCCGACGACGGTGCCCGCGCCGACGGTCAGCACGCCCTCCTTGCACACCACCTTGGCGCCCGCGCACAGCACCGCCCCGTCCTCGACCACCACCCGCCGCATCGCGCTCTCCTCCTGCGGCACCCAGGGGTCGGCCCGGCCGATGGTCACGCCGTTGTAGAGCGTCACGCCGGCGCCGAGGGTGGTGTACGGGTGCAGCACGGTGCCGAAGCCGCGGTGGAAGACCATCAGCCCGGGCCCGATCTCGCAGGCGGCGGGCACCTCCATCCCGTACAGCGCGAGCGCCTCCTGGACCAGGCGGCCCAGGAGGCGGTGGCGACGGCGGCGGATCAGTGCGGTGACGAGTGGCATCCACTCATTGTGGTGGAGCGGTCACGCGAAGTGGCCGACTACTTGAACTCCGGCACCGCGGTGTCGTTCTTGAAGGCGTCGAAGACCTGCTTGGACTTGCCGGCGTCCCAGAGCACGGCGGACTCGCCGGTCTTGGTCCGGTAGTCCGGGTTGCCGATCGGCACGGTCAGCGACTTGCCGCTGCCGCCGTTGACGTCCTTCATGGCGAGGAAGAGCGAGCCGAGGTCGGTCAGCCCGCAGTCCTCGTCGACGATCAGGGTGCCGAGCGCGGAGTCGACCAGCGGGTAGAAGGTGAACGGGTTCATCAGGTTGCCCGGGGAGGCGGCCTGGTGGGCGAGGGCGCCGAGGAACTTCTGCTGGTTGCGCATCCGGCCGAGGTCCTGGTCGGCCATCTGGTGGCGCTGGCGGACGAAGGCCAGGGCCTGCTTGCCGGTGAGGGTCTGGTCGCCGGCCTTGAGGTCGAGCCCGGAGTCCTTGTCCTTGACGTCCTGGTCGATCTTCATCTCGACGCCGCCGATCGAGTCGACGATGCCGACGAAACCGCCGAAGCCGATCTCGGCGTAGTGGTCGATCCGTATGCCGGTGTTCTGCTCGACGGTCTGGACCAGCAGGCGGCCGCCGCCGTTGCCGAAGGCCGAGTTGATCTTCGCGGTGGTGCCCTTGACCGGCTTGCCGTTGCTGCCCGGGTGCTCGGGGATCGGCACCCAGGAGTCGCGCGGGATGCTCATCAGGGTGTTCCCGTTGTCCCCGACGTGCAGGATCATCATCGAGTCGCTGCGCTTGCCCTCGGTGTCGTGCCCGGTGTGCAGGTCGTCCTGCTCGGAGTCGGTGAGGCCCTGGCGGCTGTCGGAGCCGACGATCAGCCAGTTGGTGCCCTTGCCCGCGGCGGGGCGGCCGGGGTAGTCGGCGAGCACGTTCTCGTGGTTGAGCTTGGAGTCCGCCCAGAACCAGGTGGAGACGGCGGTCACCATGACGGCGATCAGCAGGCCGAATACCGACCACTTCACGATCCGCCGCCGCGGCCAGCGCCGGGCCTGGGCACCGGGCGGGCGGGTGCCGCCGGGGCCGCCGGGGCCGCCGGGGCGGCCCTGACCACCCTGACCACCCTGGCCATCGGGACCGCCGGGACCACCGGGGCGCCCCGGGCCGCCGGGGCGGGCGCCGGGTGCGCCGGCCCCCTGCGGCGGGACGCCGCCCAGCCGGGACTGCCCCGGTTGCCCCGGCTGCCCCCCGGGCTGTCGCGGCTGCCGTGGCGCGGCCGCCCCCGGCCCGCGCGGGTTCAGCGAGGACGGCAGCGGCGGCTCGGCCGAGCCGCCTCCACCGCTGCCGCCGTACGGGTTCCCGCCGCCCCCCGGGCGGCCCTCCTGCCACGTGTTCATGCCGACGAGGATGCCCGACCCCGGTCGGGCTGACTCCCCCCGGGGGGCCCACCAGGCCTCTTGTAGCAGTTTTGATGCACGCCCCGAATCGTTCCGCCGAAACATCCGGACACCCGCCGTTCCAGCGGCTGAAACGTTTCTTGACCAGCTCGAACACAGCGTGTTTGCATTCCAGGCATGGATCAGCGTTGGGCACTCACGCGTCGGCGGCACGTCGACCTGCGGCGCGGTGTGGCCTGTTCGCTCTGTCGCGGCTGACACGCGCCCGTCGGGTCCCCGTACTCCCCGCAGGCCCCGCACGTCCGCCGACGTAGCGCCCCGGTGCCCCGCAACGCCCCCCGCACCGTTCCCGCACCGCCCCCGGTACCGGCCCCCACCGCGGCGCCTTCCCCCGCCGCCGCACTCCGCCGCACCGCGCCGCCCCGCTTCCAGCCAGAGGTGAAACCCATGGCCGTCGTCCTGTCCGTTTCCGGCTCCCCGTCCGCCACCTCCCGCACCACCCGCCTGCTGCGCCACGTCGACGCGCGGCTGGCGGAGCGCGGCCACCACGTCGTCCCCTTCGAGGCCCGCAGCCTGCCCGCGCACGCGCTGCTGTCGGGCGACTTCGACCACCCCGAGATCGTCGCCGTCACCGAGCTGTTCGCCCGCGCCGACGGCGTGGTCGTCGGCACCCCCGTCTACAAGGCCGCCTACTCGGGCCTGCTGAAGGCCCTGCTGGACGTGCTCCCGCAGTACGCCCTGGCCGGCAAGGCCGTCCTGCCGCTCGCCACCGGCGGCTCGCCCGCGCACGTCCTCGCGGTGGACTACGCGCTGCGCCCGGTGCTCAGCTCGATGGGCGCCGGCCACATCACCCAGGGCTGGTTCGTGCTCGACCGCCACATCACCGCCCGGGAGGACGGGACGACCCTGGTGGAGCGCGAGACCGAAACGCTGCTGGCCCCGGTCGTGGACGGCTTCGCCACGGCCCTGGAGCGGCTGGCCGCACCCGCGCTGACGAGCTGACGGACCGTCGCCGCCGGCCCGTACGGGGCGTCCCCGAGACGGGCCGCGGCGACCCCTAGGGGGAGCCGCTCCGCGGCCCGTAGAACCTTGGTTGAGAGGCTTCATTCCGGCGGATGACGAGCGCTCCGCCGCCGACTCCTAACGTGGTTCACACATCCCCACCCGCCAGGAAGCGGCCCGGTTGCGCCGGGTCCGGTGGCCAGGTCCACCGGGAGGGTGGAGACAACTCCCGGTCGAGGACTACCGCCCGCGCCATGTCGCGCGGCGGGCGGGCCCGTGAGGCTGGGGGCCAACGGGTGAGCGCATCTTCCTTAGGAGTGTCCCAGTGACGACGGCAGCAGCAGCCGTGTACGACCCCCAGCTTCCCGGCGGGGCGCCCGCCGTCGCCGCGTCGGCCCGTCAGGTCACCAAGGCGTACGGCTCGGGTGAGACCAGGGTGACCGCGCTCGACGCGGTCGACGTCGACATCCAGCGCGGCCGGTTCACCGCGATCATGGGGCCGTCGGGCTCCGGCAAGTCCACCCTGATGCACTGCCTGGCGGGCCTCGACACGGTCACCTCCGGGCAGATCCGGATCGGCGACACCGAGATCACCGGCCTGAAGGACAAGCAGCTCACCAGGCTCCGGCGCGACAAGATCGGCTTCATCTTCCAGGCCTTCAACCTGCTCCCGACGCTGAACGCGCTGGAGAACATCACGCTCCCGATGGACATCGCCGGGCGCAGGCCCGACCAGGCCTGGCTGGACCAGGTGGTGGAGACGGTCGGCCTGTCCGGCCGGCTCAAGCACCGCCCCGCCCAGCTCTCCGGCGGCCAGCAGCAGCGCGTCGCGGTGGCCCGGGCACTGGCCGCCCGGCCCGAGATCATCTTCGGCGACGAGCCCACCGGGAACCTGGACTCCCGGTCCGGCGCCGAGGTGCTGACCTTCCTGCGCCGCTCGGTGGACGAGCTGGGCCAGACCATCGTGATGGTCACCCACGACCCGGTCGCCGCCGGCTACGCGGACCGCGTGCTCTTCCTCGCCGACGGCGTGATCGTGGACGAGATGTACGCGCCCACCGCCGACTCCGTCCTCGAACGCATGCGCCGTTTCGACGGCAAGCGCACCAGCTGAGCGGCGGGACGACACCATCATGCTGCTCAAGACCTCACTGCGGAGCTTCCTCGCCCACAAGGGCCGGATGGCGCTCTCGCTCATCGCCGTCGTGCTGTCGGTGGCCTTCGTCTCCGGCACCCTGGTGTTCTCCAACACCGCCACCGGCACCTTCGACAAGCTCTTCGCCGCGACCTCCTCCGACGTCTCGGTCCAGCCGCCCAAGCCGGCCGAGGACGAGGAGCAGCAGGCCGCCGTCAAGCCGCCGACCGTCCCGGTCGCGCTGGAGCGGCAGGTCGCCGCGCTGCCCGGGGTGAAGAGCGCTGTCGGCCAGGTCCTGGTCGAGAACGCCGTCATGATCAACCCGGCCACCAACAAGCTGGTCGGCCCGACCACCGGCGCGCCCACCCTGCTCGGCAACTGGACCGACACCCCGGGCAACCCGCTGAAGGTCACCTCCGGCCACACGCCGCGCGGCCCGACCGAGCTGCTGCTGGACGCGGACACCGTGAAGAAGGCCAAGCTCGCCCTCGGCGACACGCTCAGGGTCGAGAACCCCCTCGGCCGGCACGACTTCACCATCGTCGGCATCGGCACCTTCACCACCACCAACCCGGGCGCGGCGCTCGGCTTCCTGGACACCCCGACCGCCCAGCAGGCACTGCTCGGCGAGCCGGCCTTCAGCACCGTCGAGGCGTACGGCGACGGCAGCCGCGGCGACGACCGGCTCAAGGCCGACGCGCTGGCCCAGCTCGGCGGCGGGTACCAGGTGAAGACGGCGGCCGAGCAGAAGGCCGACCGCAGCGAGCAGGTCGGCAAGGGCCTCGGCTTCATGAAGTACGCGATGCTCGGCTTCGCCTTCGTCTCGGCGATCGTCGGCGCCTTCCTGATCGTCAACACCTTCTCGATGCTGGTCGCCCAGCGCACCCGGGAGATCGGCCTGCTGCGCGCCATCGGCGGCAGCCGGCGGCAGGTCAACCGCTCGGTGCTGGTCGAGGCGCTGATCCTGGGCGTGCTCGGCTCGACCCTCGGGGTCGCGGCCGGCCTGGGCGTGGCGGTCGGCCTGATCAAGCTGATGACGGCGATCGGCATGGACCTGGAGGCGGCCGACCTGCAGATCGGGCCGGACGTGTTCGTCGCCGGGTACGCGCTGGGCATCGTGGTCACCCTGGTCGCGGCCTGGTTCCCGGCCCGCCGGGCGAGCCGGATCTCGCCGATGGCCGCGCTGCGCGACCACGGCACCCCGGCGGAGGCCCGGGCCAACCTCGTCCGCACCGGCCTCGGCCTGCTGCTGACGGCGGGCGGCGGCGCGGTGCTGGTGCTCGGCGCGGGGGCGGAGAAGGCGGCCACCGGCGGCCGGTACCTGGGCCTCGGCGTGGTGCTCACCCTGATCGGCTTCGTGGTGCTCGGCCCGCTGCTGGCCTCGGCCGTCGTCCGGGTGCTCGGCGCGCTGCTGCCGGCGCTGTTCGGCCCGTCCGGCAGGCTCGCCCAGCGCAACGCGATGCGCAACCCGCGCCGCACCGGCGCCACCGCCGCCGCGCTGATGATCGGCCTGGCGCTGGTGATCGCCTCCGCGGTGTTCAGCTCCTCGGCCGTCACCTCGACCAGCGCGCAGATCGACAAGTCTGTGGGCGCGGACTACATCGTCTCCGGCGGCCGTACCGCGATCACCCCCGAGATGACGGACGCGGTCCGGAAGACCCCGGGCATCGACCACGTCACCACCCAGCGGTTCTTCGCCGCCAAGGTCCAGCTGCCGGACGGGCAGAAGGCCAAGACCCCGCTGACCGCCGTGCCGCCGTCCTTCTTCGGCACCGACTTCCGGCCGACCGTCGACTCCGGTGCGGTGGACTCGCTCCAGCGCGGCTCGCTGGGGATCGGCGCCGCCTTCGCCAAGGACCACGGCCTGAAGGTCGGCGACCAGGTCACCGTCGACTACGGCCAGGGCCGCACCCAGACGGTGCCGGTCGGCGCGGTCTTCGGCAAGGGCGAGCTGTTCGGCGACGGCTCCTTCGTGGCCATGGACACCATGGAGAAGGTCGTCCCGGCCGCCGAGCAGCCGCCGGTGTGGACCTTCTTCGCCAAGGCCTCCCAGGGCGCCGACGTCGACCGGACGCTGACCGCGCTGGAGGACGGGCTGAAGGAGTACCCGCAGCTCACCATCAAGGACCGGGCCGGCTACAAGGAGCTCGCCCAGTCCCAGATCAACACCCTGCTCTACCTGATCTACGGGCTGGTCGCCCTCTCGATCACGGTCGCGGTGCTCGGCGTGGTCAACACCCTGGCGCTGTCGGTGGTCGAGCGGACCCGCGAGATCGGCCTGCTGCGGGCGATCGGGCTCTCCCGCCGCCAGCTGCGCCGGATGATCCGGCTGGAGTCCGTGGTGATCGCGGTGTTCGGCGCCGTCCTCGGCACCGGACTGGGCCTCGGCTGGGGCGTCACCGCCCAGCGGGTGCTGCGGGACCAGGGCCTCGGGACGCTCTCCGTCCCGACCGTCACGGTGGCGGTCACGCTGGTCGCCTCGGTGCTGATCGGCCTGTTCGCCGCACTCGTCCCGGCCTTCCGGGCCGGACGCATGAACGTCCTCGCGGCCATCGCGACGGACTGACCCGGCGCCGGGGGGCGCCGGGCCCGGACCACGGGGGAACGGGGGAACGGGGGGACCCACGGGGGAACGGGGGAAACGGGGGGACCCACGGGGGACCGGGGGGCACGGGGGACAGGGGCCGGGTGCGCACAGCACCCGGCCCCTGCGCCGTGCCCCGCCCCCGCAGGTCCGGGCCGGTCCGGCGGGCGTACCGTCCGTTTCCCGGGTGCTGGGATGATCGTCCGATGCTCCCCTCGGACGCCCCGCCCCTGCCCAGCGCAGCGCCCCTCACCAGCGCGGCCGCCGCCCGCTGGCGCGCCGCCCGGACCGCCTGGCGACTGGACGGCCGCTGGCTCGCGCTGGTGCCGCTCGCGTTCGTGGTCCTGGCCGGCGCGGTGGAGCCGGACGTGGGCCGGTGCAACGTCCAGAACGTCTGCCGGGACACCTGGGGCTCGGGGCTGGCCGGCTGGTCGGTGCTGGCCGAGATCGTCCTGCTGGCCACCAGGGCCCGGGTCCGGGTGCTCGTCCCGCCGGTCGTCCTGGCGCTGCTCTGGTACCTCCCGGAGGGCCTGGTCACCCCGGTCGCCCGCTGGTCGGCGGTGCTGCTGCACGTGCTGCTCACCGCCGTCCTGCTCGGCGCCGAGTCCGGCCGCCGCCGCGCCCGCCAGCAGCTGGACGAGCTGATGGCCCCGCCCGTCCCCTATCCCTGGAGCGCCGCGGGCGGGCCCTCGCCCGTCCACCGGGACGGCCCGCCCGTGCTGCGCCGCGCCCTCGGAGTCCTGCTGCTGGTGGTCGCCGCGGCCTTCCCGGTGTACGGCCTCTGGGCGCAGGCCCGGGCGGACGGCGCCGCCGAGCGGGCCACCCGGGTGACCGGCACCGCGGACGGGAGCGACCGGGACGGCGCGCTGACCGTCCGCTTCCAGCCGCCCGGCGGCGGCCCCGAGCGCACCGCCGCCCTGGACGTCTGGTGGCAGCGCCGGCCGCAGCCCGGCGAGCCCGTCCCGCTGCTGGTGGACGGCGACTCGGTGCGCGCCCTGGGCGACGACTACGACGTCTCCGGCCAGCTGGCCGCCGGCGGCCTGATCGCCCTGCCCGGCCTGGTGCTGCTCGGCTCGGCCGCCGTCGCGAGCGCCCGCCGGGGCAGGCCCGCCTTCGCCGGAGCCGGCCCCGCGCTGGCCGTCCGGGTGCGCGCCGACGCCCGCGGCGACCTGCTGGTGCTGCCGCTGGACGGCCCGCCGGACGGCCCCGGGCTCTGGCGGCTGGTCGAGCGCGACCGCTACCGCTGGGCCCGGAACGCCGCCCCGGACGGCGCGGCCCCGGCCTGGGTGCCCGAACACCTGGAGACCGAGGACGAGGACGCCGACTACCCCGACCCGGTGCTCGACCACGACGAGGACGAGGAGGAGCACTGGGAGCTGTTCGACCGGGCGACCCCGGCCGAGGCCGCCGAGTGGCTGGCCCGGGCCGGCCGCAGCGTGCCCGCCGTGCTGTACGGCGGCCCGGACGGGCCCGACCACCAGCTCCTGGTCCGCCCCGGCCTGCTGGACGGCGACCCGCACTGGGTGGCGGCCGTGGTCGCCCCCGCCGCCCGGCCCCCGCGCGTCGGCCGGCGCTCCGGGCGCTACCGCGAGCGCGACCTGGCCGTCGCCGCGCTGACCGCCGAGACCGTCGCCGCCGCCCCGGCGGCCGGTCCGGACGCCGAGCCGCTGGCCGCCCGCCGCTGGGAGATGCCGCTGCCGCTGCGCGCGGCCGCCGGACCGGTGGCGGCCCTGGTGGTCGCCGCCGCCGTGGTGCTGCTCGACGACGACGGCTGGTGGGAGGGGCTGCTGCGCCCGCTGTGGATCGGCTCGCTGGCGATCCTGGCCTGCGCCCAGACGCTGTCCTGGCAGCTGGTCGCCGACCGCAACGGCCTGCGGGTGGCCACCGCGCTGCGCACCCGCTGCTACCGGTGGGCGGAGATCTCGGCGGCGGCGGCGCACCGGAACCTGCTCACCATCCGGCTGCACGGCGGGCGGGAGTTCTCCTTCTTCAGCCGCCCGGCGGTCTGGCTGGCCGCCCTCTTCGGCGGCCGGTACGACCCGGGCGCGGTGGCCCGGACCGTCGCCACCGCCGCCCACCGCCCCGACCTGCGCCCGGCACAGGCCCTGCCGGACCGGCTGGGCGGCCCCCAGCACCTGGTGAACCGGCTCGCGCTGACCGGCTACGCGGTGTTCACCGTCGCCCACTACGCACTCTGAACCCACCCCGGACCGCCACCGGATCCACACCGCTTCCGGCCTGCGCGTAAGGGGGAGTACGGTGTTCTTGATCACAGCACCGGCGCGGCACCGCGAGGCGTCCCCGGCAGCCCGGACCGGGACAAGACGAGGACACGTCCGCACCGGTACGGTTGGCCCCGATGAACACCAAGGCTGCTGAGGAGCTGCCGGCTGTTTCCGTGATCATGCCGGTGCTCAACGAGGAACGTCACCTGCGCACGGCGGTCCGGCGCATCCTGGACCAGGAGTACCCCGGGCCGATGGAGGTGGTGATCGCCCTCGGTCCCTCCACCGACCGCACCGCGGAGATCGCGGCCGAGCTGGTGGCCGAGGACCCGCGGGTGCGGACGGTGGCGAACCCCACCGGCCGGACGCCGGCCGGGCTGAACGCCGCGATCCGGGGCTCCCGGCACCCGATAGTCGTGCGCGTGGACGGCCACGGCCTGCTCACCCCCGGCTACATCACCACGGCGGTCCGGCTGCTCGGCGAGATGGACGCGGCCAACGTCGGCGGCATCATGCACGCCGAGGGCGAGACCGAGTGGGAGAACGCGGTCGCCGCCGCGATGACCTCCAAGATCGGCGTCGGGAACGCGGCCTTCCACACCGGCGGCCTGGCCGGCCCGGCGGACACCGTCTACCTCGGGGTGTTCCGGCGCGAGGTGCTGGAGAAGCTCGGCGGCTACAACGAGGAGTTCATCCGCGCCCAGGACTGGGAGCTGAACTACCGGATCCGCCAGGACGGCGGCCTGGTCTGGTTCACCCCGCAGCTCAAGGTGACGTACCGGCCCCGCCCCTCGGTGCGGGCGCTGGCCAAGCAGTACAAGGACTACGGCCGCTGGCGCCGGGTGGTCACCCGCTACCACCGGGGCTCGGTCAACCTGCGCTACCTCGCCCCGCCGGCCGCGCTGGCGGCGGTCCTGCTCGGGCTGGGGCTCGGCGCCGCCGTCCACCCGGCCTTCCTCGCGGTGCCCGGCGCGTACCTGCTGGGCATCCTCGGCGGCGCGGCGGTCGAGGGGCGCGGCCTGTCGTTCAAGGCCAAGGCGCTGCTGCCGGTGGCCTTCGCGACCATGCACCTCAGCTGGGGCTTCGGCTTCCTGACCTCACCGCGCTCGCTGGCCCGGAGAGTGATCGCCAGCGTCGGCCCGGCCGCCAAGGACGTGCTCTCGAAGACCGGCTGATCCGCGGATCCGCCGATTCGTTTCGGCAGCCGCCCCGGCGCCTTCTCGACGCCTTCTCGGTGGCACCGCCCGGAACCCGTCCGGCACCCTTCTCGGCACCGCTATCGTCGGTGCGCATGGCGACAGTTGAGGGCGGGTCGGGCGCGGCCCGGATCGAGCCGAGCGCGGACGTCGACGAACGGGCCGCGATCGGCGCCGGGACGACGGTCTGGCACCTCGCCCAGGTCCGCGAGGACGCGGTGGTCGGCGCGGACTGCGTGATCGGCCGCGGCGCGTACGTCGGCCCCGGCGTCCGGATCGGGGACCGGGTCAAGGTGCAGAACCACGCGCTGGTGTACGAGCCGGCGGTGGTCGAGGACGGGGTGTTCATCGGCCCGGCCGCCGTCCTCACCAACGACCGGTACCCGCGCGCGGTCACCCCCGACGGCCGCCCCAAGGGCCAACTCGACTGGTGTGCCGAAGGGGTGACGCTCCGTCACGGCTGCTCGATCGGCGGCCGGGCGGTGCTGGTCGCCGGGGTGACGGTCGGCCGCTGGGCCCTGGTCGCGGCCGGCGCCGTGGTGCACCGGGACGTCCCGGACTTCGCCCTGGTCGCCGGTGTCCCGGCCCGCCGGATCGGCTGGGTGGGCCGGGCCGGCGAGCCGCTGCGGCCCGCCGGGGACGGCGGCTGGCAGTGCCCCCGGACCGCCGAGCGCTACCGCGAGCAGGACGGAACCCTCGTACCGCTGTAGCTACTTGGCGCAGACGTCGGTGTCGTCCGCCTGCACCCGCTGGAGGTCCTCGGGCGCCTCGGTGGGCACCGCCGGGGTGGCGGGGGCGGTCAGCACGTCCTTGCCGAGCACCAGCAGCAGCCCGTTCTTCGGGTCGGACTTCTCGGCCGGCCGGACGGCGTCGCCGGGCAGGCCGAGGGCGGCGGCCAGGGCGCCGGCCTCGGCCTCCATGCCGCTCGGGTAGGACACCGTGGTGGTGTCGGCGGGCGGTGCGTCGCTGCCCACCGCGGCCCGGTCGAAGCCCTTCGCCCGGAGCTTCTCCACGGTCGGCCCGGACTGTCCGCGCTTGCCGCTGCCGTTGCGGACCGTCAGCTGGGCGGTCTTGAGGTGGATCGCCGGGAGGGTGGCGGCCGGCGTGGTGGGGGCCGGTGCCTCGGGGGCGGGCGGGGCGGCGGTCTCGGTCAGCGAGCGGTCGGCCGCGACCATCGCGAACAGCTGCCCGGCGTCCGGCTGCTTGAGGATCACCCGGTTCTCGTCCTTGGGGTCGTCCAGGACGGGCGCGGTGGTGAAGGTGATGTTCTTGGTGTCGACCTTGCCGATGTCCAGCGCGAGGTCCTTGAGCTTGTCCACGCTGCCGATGCCGGAGTCCACGGTGAGCGCCTTGGTGGCGGCGTCCGCGAGCTTGTAGAGCTTGGTCGGGCTGGTCAGGGTGTCGTCGCTCTTGATCTTGCGGATCATCGAGCTGATGAACTGCTGCTGGAGCGGGATCCGGGTGAGGTCGCCGCCCTGGCCGACCGCGTGCCGGGTGCGGACGAAGGCCAGCGCCTCCTCGCCCTGGACCACGTGCCGGCCCTTGGTCATCTTGAGGTGGGAGCCGGAGTCGTTGATGTCCTTGGCCGCGCAGACCTCGACCCCGCCGACGGCGGTGGACAGGCTCTTCACCGCCTCGAAGTTGACCTGCACGAAGTGGTCGACCCGGATCCCGGTGTTCTTCTCGACGGTCTTCCAGGTGCAGCCCGCGTCGCGCCCCGCCTGGCCGAGGCTGTTGTTGAACTCCTCCCGCGCCGAGCCGGGGATCTTCTTCCCCTGGGTGCTCTGGCACTCCGGGATCGGCAGCATCAGGTCGCGCGGGAGGCTGATCACCGTCGCGTTGGTGCGGTCCTTGGCGATGTGGAACAGCAGGGTGGTGTCGGCGTGCCCGGTGCTGCCCTCGTCGCCGTACTCCCGGCCGAGGCCCTCCCGGCTGTCCGTGCCGATCACCAGGACGTTCAGCGCGTCCCCGGCGGCCGGCGGGCGCTCGGACTCGTCGCCCAGCTGGACCTTGACCGAGGTCAGGTTGTCGTTGAAGTGCCGGTACAGGTAGTACGCCCCGCCGCAGCCCGCGACCATCACCAGGGCGCCCGCCCCGGCCGTCCACTTGAGGGCCCGTCGGCGCCGGCTGCGCCTGGCGAGCGCGGCGGCCCGCCGACGGGTGTCCCGGCGGCCCTCCGGGGCCGGTGCGGCGGGCTCCTCGGCGGTCGGTGCGGCGGCCCCGCGGCGCTGCCGGGGGACGCCGGGGGCCGGGTCCACCCGGTACCGTCCGGTTTCCGGTTGCTCCTCGTGCACGGGGGTTCCCTACCTTCGACCGGTCACGGCTGTGGACCGCCCGTACGGACGGGCCGATCCGGACACAGTAGACGAGCCGAACGCGGGAGTCGTTCCCGGTGTGATCTCCGCCATGTTCCGGCAATGCGGAGGTAAATACCGTACGTGGCCGACCAATTGCGGAAGCGTCCGGATCGGTCGGCGCGGCCGGCCCGGGGGCGGCCGGGGCGGCCGGGGGTGCCCGGCTCAGTGCTGGGCGCAGGCGTCCACGTCGGCGGTGCGTCCCTCGAAGGTGGGCGCGGCGCCCGCCGAGGGTGACGCGTTCGCCAGCGCCGCCACCTCGGCCGTCGGCTGGCTCCCGGCGCCCGCCCCCGGCCCCGCCGCCGGCGAGCGGCCCGCCCCCGGGACCGGCCCCGGGGACGGCGTGGACCCGGGCGCCCGGACGGCGACCGGCCGGTCGTCCCGCAGCGCCGCGAACAGCTGGCCGGTCTGCGGCTGCACGAACTCGTCCCGGTCCGAGTCGTAGCGGTACGGGCGGCGCGGCGCGGTCAGGAAGACCACGTCCGCCGAGGGGATGCCGCGCAGGTCCTGGGTGAGGTCGTACAGCGCGCCGAGCGAGGACAGCGCGCCGTCCGCCCGGACCGAGGAGGTCGCGGCGTCCAGCACTGGCCACAGCTTCGCCGGGTTCAGCAGCACGCCCTGCGACTGCACCTTGCGGATCAGCGCGGCCAGGAACTGCTGCTGACGGCCCATGCGCTGGGTGTCGCTGCCGTCGCCCAGGCTCTCCCTGGCCCGGACGTAGCCGAGGGCCTGCTCGCCGTGCAGGGTCCGCCGGCCGGCGGCCAGGTCGAGCTTGGCGTCCTTGTCGTGGATCGGCTGCGGCACGCACACCTCGACCCCGCCGATCGCGTCCACCATCGTCTTGAAGCCGCTGAAGTCGAGGATCACGTAGTGGTCGATCCGGATGCCGCTCAACTGCTCGACGGCCCGGATCGAGCAGGCCGGACCGCCCGTCTCGAAGGCCCAGTTGAACTGCATCAGCGCGGGCCTGCTGCGGGTGCCGTCCGGCTTCTCGCAGGCGGGGACGGTGACCATGACGTCCCGCGGCACGGAGACCGCCGTCGCGTGCCTGCGGTCGGCGGCCAGGTGCAGCAGGATCGTGGTGTCCGAGCGCTGGCTGCCCGGCTCGCCGCCGTACGAGCCGTTCGCGCCGGAGCGGTCGTCACTGCCGATCAGCAGGAGGTTCTCGGCGCCCCGCGCCCCGGCGGTGCGGCTCGGCCGCTCGGCCTCCAGTTTGGCGAGCAGCCGGTCGGTGGCCGAGTCCGCGCGGATGTTGCCGTCCAGCGTGCGGTAGGCGATCCAGAGCAGCACCCCGGTGGCGACCAGCAGGAACGCGACGGCGCCGGCGGTGATCATCAGCCACCGCCGGCGCCTGCGCGGGCGTCCGCTCCCGCCCGGAGGGGTGTCCGTCGGCGGGCCGTCCTGGGCCGCGCCGTTCGTCGGGGGAGTGGCGGTCGGGGGGTGCTCGGTGTCGTCCTCGGCCATGGCAGCGATCCCTACCCGCCGGGCCCGGGCCGGGGGTTAGCCGAGGCGCAGTGTCACCCGTTCGGATTCGGTCCGCTTCTCCCACTGCCCGGCGTCCAGCGCCTGCGAGTTGCGGCAGAGCACCACCGAGGCGCCGGCCGCCAGCGGTGCCAGCAGACCGGCCTCCAGACCGGTCCAGTCGTCGTACGAGAGGGTGGACAGCACGCGGTCGCCGGGCTTCAGGCCGAGCCGTGCCGCCCCCTCCCGGGCCAGCGCCACGGTCTGCTCGCCCGTCAGCTTCAGCGGCAGCCCGTCCACCGCGGTCTCCAGCGCCGGCCCCTCCGGGGCGACGGGGGAGTACGGGGCGAAGCGGTCGCCCTGGCCGGGCACCTCGGCGGCGTAGTCGAGGAAGCCGTCCGGGCGCTGCGGGAAGCGGCCGCCGAGCGGACGCAGGGCGAGCGCGACCCGCTCGCCCTCGCAGGCCTGGGCGGCCTCCAGTCCGTCCGGGCCGCTGACCACCAGGTCGGCGGCGGCCGGGTCGCCGCCCGGCACCGCCGTCACCCCGACCGACCAGCAGGCCAGCAGCCAGACGGCGCTCTGCCAGTGGGCGGGCAGCAGCAGCGCCGCCCGGTCGCCGGGGCCGGCGTTCAGCTCGTCCTGGAGGAGGTTGGCCGTCTTGGCCACCCAGTTGTCGAAGGTCCGGGCGGACAGCTCCACCCGTTCGCCGGTGGCGTCGTCGTAGAAGGTGACCAGAGGGGCCGCGGGATCGACCGAAGGCGTGCCGCCGCGCAGGAATGCGTGCAGCAGCTCGACGGGGGTGCGGGCGTCGGCAGCGAAGGGCGCAGTCATGGTGCGCCCCAGCCTACGGCCTTCGGGTGGGAGGTCGGGAGGGGCGGCCGAACGGGCGCGGAGCGGCGTGGCGGGCGGTCCGGTTTGCGGCGACGATCCGGTTTATGCGCCTCTCACTTCCGGCCGCCCTGCTCGCCGGCTGCACCGCCGCCCTCCTGCTCCAGCCCGCCGCCGGTGCGACCCCCTCGTCCGCCCCGCGCCGCCACGACTTCGCCGGCGGCGGCTCCACCACCACGCTCCCGCTGCCCGCCGGGACCGGCCTCGCCCCGCGCGGCACCGTACCGTTCGAACTCCTCGGCCTCGGCTGGGACGGCCCGGCGGACGCCCTCGCCGGCGCGGTGCTCCGGGTCCGCACCCGGGACGCGGCCACCGGCCGCTGGAGCGGCTGGCACCGGCTGGAGGCCGACGCCGAGGACGGCCCCGACCACACGGCGCACGGCGCCACCGCCCCGCTCTGGACCGGCCGCAGCGACGGCGTCGCCGTCGAGTTCCGGCCCGGGCCCGCCGGAGCACCGCCCGGACTGCGGCTCGACCTGGTCGACCCGGGACGCGGCGCCGCCCCGGCCGCCGTACGGACCCTGCCCGCGGAACCGCCGACCGCGCCGCCCGCCGGGCCGGCCAAGGGGCAGGCCCCGCGCCCGAGGATCGTCACCCGGGCCGGCTGGGGCGCCGACGAGTCGCTGCGCGACCCGGAGTTCGAGTACACCGGCCCGGTCCGCGAGGTCTTCGTCCACCACACCGCCACCACCACCGACTACGCCTGCGCCGACGCGCCCCGGGTGGTCCGGGCGATCTACCAGTACCACGTGAAGACCAACGGCTGGCGGGACATCGGCTACAACTTCCTGGTCGACCGCTGCGGCACCGTCTACGAGGGCCGGGCCGGCGGCGTCGACCAGCCCGTCCACGGCGCCCACACCCTCGGCTTCAACACCGACTCCGCCGGCGTCGCCGCCCTCGGCACCTACACCAGCGACCAGCCGTCCCGCCCCCTCCTCGACGGCCTCGCCGCCCTCGCCGCCTGGAAGCTCGGCCTCGCCGCCCGCCCCGCCGACGGCCGCGCCCGCCTCACCTCCTCCTCGGACGCCAGCCGCTACCCCAAGGGCAGCACCGTCGACTTCGACGCCGTCTCCGGCCACCGCGACGCCTTCGACACCGAGTGCCCCGGCAACGCCCTCTACGCCCGCCTCCCCGCCCTGCGCGCCGCGGCGGCCCGCCTCCAGACCCGCTGACCCCGGGGCCCTCCGCCGTCCCTCCCGCGCTGTCCGACCCCCCGCGTATCGTTCATGTCCGGAGGCGACCCGGGAGGCGACGGCGGTGGAAGCGGTACGGCGCTGGCGCCCGGACTTCCCGCTGGACGTCGCCCGCACCCTGCTCCCGCTGCGCCGCGGCCCCGCCGACCCGGCGTACCGCAGCACCGGCGACGGCGCCGTCTGGCGCGCCTCCCGCACCCCGGGCGGCATCGGCACCCTGCGGGTGCTGCCGCGTCCGGCCGCCGGCGAGGTCGAGGCGAGCGCCTGGGGCCCCGGCGCGGACTGGCTCCTCGACCGCCTCCCCGCCCTGCTCGGCGCCGAGGACGCCCCGGAGGCGCTGGTCCTGCCGCCCGGCCCGCTGCGGGACGCCCAGCGCCGTACCGCCGGGGTCCGGCTGACCAGGACGGGCCTGGTGCTGGAGTCGCTGGTCCCGGCGATCCTGGAGCAGAAGGTCACCACCGACGAGGCCTACCGCGCCTGGCGCCTCCTGCTGCGGGACTTCGGCACCCCGGCGCCGGGCCCGGCCGAGGGCATGCGGGTGGCGCCGTCGGCCCGCGAGTGGGCACTGGTGCCGAGCTGGGAGTGGCACCGGGCGGGCGTGGACCCGAAGCGCTCGGGCACGGTCGTGCGCGCCGTCCGCCTGGCGCCGCGGCTGGAGGAGGCCTCGGCCATGGGCCACGAGGAGGCCTTCGCCCGCCTCACCGCCGTCCCCGGCATCGGGCCCTGGACGGCCGCCGAGACGCTGCAGCGCAGCAACGGCGACCCGGACGCGGTCTCGGTCGGGGACTTCCACCTGCCCAACCTGGTCGGCTGGGCGCTGGCCGGCCGCCCCCGCAGCGACGACGCCCAGATGCTCGCGCTCCTGGAGCCCTACCGCCCTCAGCGCCACCGGGTCTGCCGCCTCCTGCTGGCCACGGCCGCCCACGCCCCCCGCTACGGCCCCCGGCTGACCCCCAACGACCACCGCCACCGCTGACCCCGGCGGCTGCCGCTACCGGACGGTGATGAAGGCCCCCGCGTCGCGTTCCGGACGGACCTTCGGCGCCTCCGCCGGGCGGCCGACGGCGACGGCACCCATCGGGTCCCACCCCTGGGGGAGGTCCAGCGCCTCCCGCACGGTGTCGCGGCAGAACATGGTGGACGAGACCCAGGCGGAGCCGTACCCCTCGCCGGTGAGCGCGACCAGCAGGTTCTGCACGGCGGCGCCGGCGGCGACGGTGAACATCTCCCGTTCGGCGGCGGCCCGGCGCGGGTCCGGGTAGTCGTGCGAGCCGTCCGTCACCAGGCAGGGCACCACCAGGTACGGGGCGTCGCGCAGGACGTCGCCGCGGGCGGTGCGCCGGGCGATCTTCGCCTCGTCCCAGCCGTCGAGTTCGCGCAGGTCGCGCTGCCAGGCGGCGAGCATCGCGTCGAGCAGCCGGACCCGGGTGTCCGCCGACTCCAGCAGCACGAACCGCCAGGGCGTGGTGTGGTGCGGGGCGGGCGCGGTGACGGCGGCGGCGACGGCGCGGCGGACGGCGGCCGGGTCGACCGGCTCGGTGGTGAAGGAGCGGACGGTGCGCCGCAGGGTGACGGCCTGCCGCAGCGCCTCGGAGGTGCCGAGCCGGAACATGTCGTCGACGGCGGGCCGGACCAGCGGCCGGGCGCCGTCGCCGTCCTCGGCGGTGACGAGGTGTCCGAGTCCGCGCACGACGGCGACCGGGACGCCGCTGGCCTTGCCCTTCACCAGGTCGGCGGCGGCGGCGAGTTCGTCGGCCGTCGCGGTGACGGTCATCTCCAGCCGGTTGCCGTGGCTGTCGGTGCGGCCGCGGTGGTCCTCCAGGACGGAGAGGCCCGCGGCGCCGATCGCCACGTCGGTCAGCCCGTTGCGCCAGGGCCGGCCGAAGGTGTCGGTGACGACGACGGCGAGCCGGCGGCCGGTGAGCCGCTGGAGCCGGGCCCGCAGCGCCCGGGCGGAGGCGTCCGGGTCCTCGGGCAGCAGCAGCACGGTGCCGGGGGCGGTGTTGGAGGCGTCGACCCCGGCGGCGGCCATGACGAGGCCGTTGCGGTTCTCCACGATCCGGACCGGCCCGCGCCGGGCGACCACCCGGACGGTCTCGGCGTCGATCGCGGCCTCGCGGTCGGCGGCGTGCAGCAGTCGGCCCTCGGCCTTGCTGACGATCTTCGAGGTGACCAGCAGGATGTCGCCGTCCTGGTACGTCCCCGCCTTGGCGATGAGCTCGCCGAGGTCCGCCCCGGCCGCGACCTCGGGCAGCCCCTCGACGCCGAGGACCTCCAGCGTCACTTGCGCACCTGCTCGGCCAGCGCGAGCGCCGCCCGCGCCATCTCGGCGGTGGCCTCGACGTCGGTCATCAGCAGCGGGACGGCCCGGCAGGCGATCCCGGCGGCCTCGACGGCGGCCACCGAGGCCTCGTCCACGGTGTCCACCAGCCACCCGTCGACGAGCGCCGCGCCGTAGTCGAGCGCGACCGCCTCCGCCGTGGCCTCGACGCCGACGGCGGCGAGCACCTTGTCGGCCATGCCGCGCACCGGCGCCCCGCCGATGATCGGGGAGAGCCCGACCACCGGCGCGGGCGCGGCGGCGACCGCCTCCCGGATGCCGGGGACGGCGAGGATGGTGCCGATCGAGACCACCGGGTTGGACGGCGGGAAGAGGATGACGTCCGCCTCGGCGATCGCCTCCAGCACACCGGGCGCGGGCTTGGCGGTGTCCGCGCCGACCGGGACGATCGCCTCGGCGTCCACCTCGGCGTGCAGCCGGACCCAGTACTCCTGGAAGTGGACCGCCCGGGTGCCCTGCTCGTCGGTGATCCGCACGTGGGTCTCGACCCGGTCGTCGCTCATCGGCAGCAGCCGCACGCCCGGCTTCCAGCGCACGCACAGCGCCTCGGTGACCTGGCTGAGGCTGTACCCGGCGGTGAGCATCTGGCTGCGCACGAGGTGGGTGGCGAAGTCGCGGTCGCCGAGCCCGAACCACTCGGGGCCGACGCCGTACTCCTTCATCTCGGCCTTGATGGACCAGGTCTCGTCGGTCCGGCCCCAGCCCTGTTCCTCGTGGATGCCGCCGCCGAGGGTGTACATCACGGTGTCGAGGTCGGGGCAGACCTTGAGGCCGTAGAGGTGGATGTCGTCGCCGGTGTTGCCGATGACGGTGATCTCGTCCTGCGGTCCGACCGCCGCGAGGAGTCCGCGCAGGAAGCGCGCCCCGCCGATTCCGCCTGCCAGTGCCACGATGCGCATGGGGTTCATCCTGCCACGGTCCGACTTTCCGTCAGCCGTGATCAGTGCGACCCGGCCTGCGCCTGCCGCCCGGTGTGCTGCTCCTGGTGCTGCTCGGGGACGGCGGTGGCGCCGTACTGGTTCATCTCGGTCAGGCCGGGGGCGTAGAGGTGGATGGAGACGGCGGGTTCGAGCGCGCCGTTGACGACCTCGTGCAGGTAGCCGGAGGAGAACACCCGCTGCCCGCCGGGCCGCAGGGTGCGGGCGATCGCGCCGCTGGGGTCGCCCCCGGCCGAGGGCTGGGGGAGGGTGAGGGAGCGCTCGATCAGCTCGCCCCGGACGACGCTCATCACGCCGGAGGACTCGCCGTGGTCGTGGAAGCCGCTGGACTGCCCGGGCAGCCAGCTGAGCAGCCAGACCTCGTAGCCGGGGCCGGTCTCCAGCCGGGCGTACCAGCGGGTCAGCGCGTCGTAGCGGACCAGCGGCTCCCAGCGGGAGCGGTCGGCGGCGATCTCGCGCACCAGCCGGGCGTACTCGGCGACGGTGGTGGGGTGGGCGGGCAGGTCGGTGCGCGCCAGGTGCGGGAAGGCGAGCGGGTCGCCGGCGATGGAGACGTCGCTGAGGCCGTCGGCCCACTGGCGGGTCCGGGCGTCGGCGGGGGTGCCGGTGCGGACGGTGGCGGGGCCACGGCGGGAGAGCTTGTTGCGGTCGCGGTTCCGCTTGCGGATGCGGATCATGCGCACGGGAGTCGTCCTCGGAAGGGTCGGCCGGTTCGTCGGGATCGGCCGGATCCGGGATGTCCTGGGACGGGAATCGCGGGCGGCCTCTGTGCTTCCTGGGGGCGGCGCGCGGTGGGACGCGGGCGCCTAGATACAGCAGGAACAGAGGCGACAACAAGAGTTCACGGCACGGCGGAGCGTGGAACCGCTCCGGGGGCTGGCGAACTCTGACATAGGAGCAAGGACACCGCATCCGCAGGGGCGGTGTCAAACCGAAGGATGCGGCATTCGAGTGGGTTAGGTCCGGATCTTTCCCTGATGGGGTGATTCATCACTCTCTATGTTTCGATGGGAAGATCGCCGGGAAGGCAGGCCGATGACCGGCCTGTGACGGTGACCGAGCGTCACCCGGTGAATGGTTGCGGATGGTTCGGCACCGTTCAGGACCTTGAGGTGGAAGGTCCGATGTGTCCGGATATGTACACTATTCGTAACGGCTTGGTGCCAGGGAGTGAATCCCAGCCCCAATACCAGAGCTCGGCTTGACTGGGCCAGAGTGACGCAACTGTAATTTCACTCGTGTCGTCAGCCGCACGAGGCAACGGCAACCACGGGGACGCCAAGTAGGGGCAGAGGAGGCGCGCCACATGAGCGAGCTCTTTGAGCTGTTGATCGGGGACGGCATCGCGGAGGACGAGGAGGAACTCGGCTGGCAGGAGCGCGCGTTGTGCGCCCAGACCGACCCCGAGTCCTTCTTCCCCGAGAAGGGCGGCTCGACCCGCGAGGCCAAGAAGGTCTGCCTCGCCTGCGAGGTCCGTTCCGAGTGCCTGGAGTACGCCCTCGCCAATGACGAGCGTTTCGGCATCTGGGGCGGCCTCTCCGAGCGCGAGCGCCGTCGGCTCAAGAAGAGCGCGGTCTGACCGGGCGGCCCCCGCCCCCCGCTGACCCTTCGACAGCGACGGACAACCGCACAGCTGTACGGGCGCCTCACCGCGGTGGTGGGGCGCTTTCGTGTTCCCGGGGCCCCTTCACCGTCCCCGCACGCACACCCCGGACGAAGCGGCCACCCGGAGCCGTTAGTGTGGTGCGCCATCCGGTTGCCGTTCACCGGCTGTGTCCACCGAGAACTGGGGCCCGCGCACGCGATGACCGTCTACAGCCACCAGAGCGGCTCCACCGCTTCCCGGCCGCCCGCCTATCCGCGCCACCTGGTCACCGCCGTGATCGTCTCGCACGACGGCGCCCGCTGGCTCCCGCGGGCCATGGCCGGCCTGCTCGGTCAGGACCGCCAGGTCCAGCGCGTCCTCGCGGTCGACACCGGATCCACCGACAACTCTCCGCAACTGCTCGCGGACACCCTCGCCGACTGGCTGCCCGAGAGCGGGCCGCTGGTCCTCGGCCGCCGGGCCGGCTTCGGCACCGCCGTCCACGAGGCCGTGGCGGGCAGTGCGCCCCTGCGCCCGGAGGACCTCCCGTACCGGCTCGACCCCTCCGGCTACGACCCGGTCACCGGCGGCTGGGACGACTTCGGCGACCCGCTCGCCCAGGAGGACGACCTCGGCCGCGGCGGCCCGCGCGAGACCCGCCCGGTCGAGTGGCTCTGGCTGCTGCACGACGACTGCGAGCCGCAGACCGACGCCCTGCGCCGACTGCTCCAGGTCGCCGACTCCACCCCCAGCGCCGCCGTGGTCGGCCCCAAGCTGCGCAGCTGGTACGACCGCCGCCAGCTCCTCGAGGTCGGCGTCACCATCGCCCGCTCCGGCCGCCGCTGGACCGGCCTCGACCGCCGCGAGCAGGACCAGGGCCAGCACGACCAGGTCCGCCCGGTGCTCGCCGTCTCCAGCGCCGGCATGCTGGTGCGCCGGGACGTCTTCGAGGAGCTCGGCGGCTTCGACCGGGCCCTCCCGCTGATGCGGGACGACACCGACTTCTGCTGGCGGGTCAACGCCGCCGGCCACCGCGTGGTGGTCGCCCCCGACGCCGTGCTGCGGCACGCCGAGGCGGCCGCCCGCGAGCGCCGGGCGATCGACTGCGGCCCCGCCCATCCGCACCGGATGGACAAGGCCGGCGCCGTCTACACCCTGCTCACCAACTGCAAGGGCGCGCTCTTCCCCTACGTCCTGCTGCGGCTGGTGCTCGGCACCCTGCTGCGGGCCGTCACCAACCTGCTCGGCAAGGATCCGCGCCAGGCCTTCGACGAACTCGCCGGCCTCGGCCACGAACTCGTCCGCTTCCCACGGCTGTTGGCCGGGCGCAAACGCCGCGCCAAGTCCCGGTCGGCGGACGCCCTGGACGACCGCACGCTCTTCCCGGCCCCCGGCGCCACCACCCGGCTGGCGGTCGAGGGCGTCGTCGGCTCGCTCGGGATAGGGGGCGGCGACGACACCGGCCGGCACGGCTCGGCCGAGGCCGGCGGCGACGAGGACGCCGAGGACCTGGTCGTCGAGCAGTTCGCCCTGCTCAAGAAGCTCGCCCGGCGCCCGGCGCCGGTGCTGTTCGCGGCCCTGCTGGTGTTCGCCCTGATCGCCTGCCGCGGCCTGCTCGGCAGCGGCGAGCTGTTCGGCGGCGCCCTGCTGCCGGCGGCCGACGGGGCCGGCGGCCTCTGGTCGATGTACGCGGACGCCTGGCACCCGGTCGGCACCGGGTCCACCGCCGCCGCACCGCCGTACCTCGGCGTGCTCGCGGTGCTCTCCTGGATCCTGTTCGACCACGCCGACCTCGCGCTCACCCTGCTCGTGGTGCTCTCCGTCCCGCTGTCCGCGGTCAGCGCCTACCTGGTGTCCCGGCCGCTGCTGGACTCCAAGCTGGTCCGCGCCTGGGCCAGCGCCACCTACGCGCTGCTGCCCGCCGCGACCGGCGCGCTCGCCCAGGGCCGGATCGGCACCGCCGTGCTCGCCGTGCTGCTGCCGCCGCTGGCCCGCGCCGCCGCCATCGCGGCCGGCCTCGGCATCCGCGCCGAGAGCGCCGCCAAGGGCGCCCGCCCGGGCTGGCGCCCGGTCTGGATGACCGTCCTGCTGCTCACCCTGGCCACCGCCTTCGTCCCGATAACGTGGGCGCTCGCGGTGCCGCTCTGCCTGGCGATGCTGGTCGTCGGGGTGCTGCGCGGCAGCGCCTTCGGCTCCGGTGGCGCGGCCCTGCGGCCGCTCGGCCTGCGCGTCCTGGTGATCCTGGCGGTGCCGGTCGCGGTGCTGGCCCCGTGGTCGCTCAAGGTGCTGTCGCACCCGCAGTGGCTGCTGCTGGAGGCCGGGCTGCCCGGTCTGCACGGCACCGGCGCGAGCGCGGCCGGCCTGCTGCTGGTCAACCCGGGCGGCGCCGGGGTGCCGCCGGTCTGGCTCTCGGCGGGTGTCGTGCTGGCCGCGCTGGCCGCGCTGCTGCGCGCCGACCGCCGCCGTGCGGTGCTCGTCGCCTGGGGCGCGGCCGGCGCCGGCCTGGTCTTCTCGGTCGTGGTGGCGGGCACCTCCGTCACCCCGGCCTCCGGCGGTCCGGCGGTGCCCGCCTGGACCGGCCCGGCGACCCTGATCGCCGGGCTCGCCCTGCTCGCCGCCGCCGCGATCGGCGCCGACGGCGCCAACGCCCGCGTCGCCGGGATCGCCTTCGGCTGGCGCCAGCCGGTGGCCGCCCTGGTGGTGGCCTCGGCCGTGCTGGCCCCGCTGGGCACCGGCCTGTGGTGGGCGCTGACCGGCGCCGGCGGCCCGCTGCACCGCGGCCAGGCCGACCAGGTCCCCGCGTTCATCGCCGAGGAGGCCGGGACCACCGACCGGGCCCGCACCCTGGTCGTCACCGGGGAGAAGGGCGGCGGCGCGGTCCGCTACACCGTGCTGCGCGGCGCCGGTCTGACGCTCGGCCAGGCCGAGTCCACCGTCGACCCGGCGACCGGCACCCAGGACGGCCTGAACAAGATGGTCGGCAGCCTGCTGGCCGGCTCCGGTGCCGACCAGGCGAGCGCCCTGGCCGGCTACGGCATCGCCTACGTGCTGGTCCAGCAGCCGGTGATCGACGCCTTCAAGGACGTCCTGGACACCACCCCCGGCCTGGTCAAGGCCAACCAGGACGGCGCCGCCGCGCTCTGGCAGGTCAACGGCACCCCCGCGGTCCGCGCGGTGATCACCGCCCCGGGGGCCACCCCGGTGGTCGTCCCGTCCGGGGCCCGCGACCTGTCCGCCACCGTCCCGGCCGGCCCGGACGGCCGGGTGCTGCGGCTCGCCGAGTCCGCCGCCCCGGAGTGGAAGGCCACCGTCAACGGCACCGCGCTGGAGCCCACCACGGTCGACGGTTGGGCGCAGGGCTTCAAGCTCCCGGCCGCCGGCGGCAAGCTGGCCGTCACCCGCGAGGGCGGCGCCGCCCACACCGGCTGGATCTGGGCCCAGGTGCTGCTCGGCCTCACCATCCTGGTGCTGGCCCTGCCCGGCCGCCGCAGCCACAAGGACGACGACCTGCCGGAGGAGGCCGTCGCCACCGCCGCGCTGGCCGCCGCCGCCCAGGCGCAGGCCCCCGCCCCCGGCAGCCGCCGGGCCCGCCGGATGGCCGAGCGGGGCGAGGGCGCGGAGGGCGCCGAGGGCGGTGCCGAGGAGTCCGGGGTGTACGACCGGCCGGGCGCGATCCCGGCCCAGCCGAGCTCCGAGCCGGTGACCGGCGCCGTCCAGGCGGCCGCCGCCATCCAGGACGCCGAGCAGTACACGGACCCGTACCAGGCGTACCAGCAGGCCGACCCGTACAGCTACGACCAGTACGCGGCCCAGCAGCCGGTCGCCGCGCCGTACGGCGGCCAGGGCTACGACACCCAGGGGTACGACGCCCACGGGTACGGCCGGCAGCAGGGCTACGAGCAGCCGTACCAGCCCGAGCAGCAGCCGTACTACGAGGTCCACGGCTACGACGGCGGGCAGCAGCCCGAGCAGCAGCAGCCCTGGCTGCCCGGCCAGCCCCAGGGCGAGGCCCCGTACGACCCGAACGACCCCAACGGCCCCGGCCGGTACCCGCACCAGCACGGATCGGGGAGCTGACCCGCGATGAAGAAGCCCGCATTCAGGAAGAAGGCCGGCGCCGGCGAGGCCGCCGAGCCGGCCGGGCCCGCCGTCGCGGCGGAGCCGTCCGGCCCGGCCCGGACGTCCCGCCCCGGCCGCGGCCGGGGCCCGCTCGCCGGGCGAGCCGGAGGAGCCGGAGGAGCCGAGGGGCCCGGAGCAGCCGGGTCCGGCGGGGCGGCGAAGACCACCCAGTCCCTGCTCGCCGCGGCCGTGGTGCTCGCGGCGGTGTTCGGGATCGCCCAGGTGCGCCCGCCAGCCGCCCCGGCCAAGGCCGGCACCGGAGCCGCCGCGACCACCGCGCAGGTCGAGCGGACCTCGGTGGTCTGCCCGCAGCCGGTCCAGGGCCTGACCGGCTCGACCACGCTCACCGCCTACACCCCGCCCGGGACGGGCTCCGCCACCGGCGGGGCCGGCTGGCTCTCCGACGCGGCCGCGCCCGCCGTGCCCGCCGCCCAGCCGACCACCGCCCCCGCGGCCCCGGCCGCCGCCACCCCTGCCCCGACCGGCTCGGGCGCCCCGGGCGCCCCGGTCCAGGACAAGAACGCGGCGCCCGCCGACGCCCGGCTGACCGTGCCCAAGCCCGGCACCCCGGCCACCGGCCCGGCCGCCAACGGCGACGCCGCGCCCGGCACCGGGGCCGTCGCCACCGGCGCCCTCGCCCCCGGCTTCACCGTCACCCAGACCACGGTGGTCACCGAGCAGCGCGGCCTCGGCCTGTCCGGCCTCACCTGCACCCCGGCCGCGACCAGCTTCTGGTTCGCCGGGGCCAGCACCGCCGCCGACCGGGTCGACTACCTCAGCCTGGTCAACACCGAGTCCGCCGCCGCGGTGGTGGACATCAAGCTGTACGGCGACAAGGGCCTGATCGACAACGACGCCGCCAACGGGATCACCGTCTCGCCCGGCAGCTCCCAGGCCGTCCTGCTGTCGACCCTCACCAAGGGCGCGGTCGCCGACCTCGCGGTGCACGTGGTGGTGCGCTCCGGGCGGGTCGGCGCCGCGCTGCACGCCGCCGACGGCGGCAAGGGCGCCGACTGGGTCCCCGCCTCGGACGCCCCGGCCCCGGTCCAGGTGATGCCCGGCCTGCCCGCCGACACCGCCTCCGCCCGCCTGGTGGTCTGGGCGCCGCCGGAGGACGACGCCGACCTGAAGATCCAGCTGTCCGGCAAGAACGGCTGGTTCAGCCCGGCCGGCAACGAGTCGATCCACGTCAAGGCGGGCATGGTGGCCGCCGTCGACCTCGGCAAGCTCACCCGGGACGAGGTCGCCGGGCTGCGGCTGTCGCCCAGCGACGACAAGCACCGCACCCCGGTCGTGGCCGGGCTGCGGGTCGACCGGGCGGCGGCCAACGGCAAGACCGACGCGGCCTGGCTGACCGGCAGCGACCCGGTCGGCGCCCGCGCCACCGTCGCCGACAACCGGGCCGGCGCCTCCACGCTCTACCTGACCTCCAGCGGCGAGGCCGCCACCGTCCGGGTCACCGCCTCGGCCGGCAGCGGCGGCGGCACCCCGGCCACCAAGGAGGTCCAGCTGCCGGCCGGCGGCACGGTCGCCCTCCCGGCGCCCGAGCCCGCCGGGCTGAACGGCGTCTTCGCGCTCACCGTGGAGACCGTCTCCGGCGGCCCGGTGGTGGCCGCCCGGATGCTCTCCCTGCCGGCCAAGGACGTGCCGATGTTCACCGTCCAGGCGCTGCGCGACGACCGCAGCACCGTCAAGGTCCCGCAGGCCGGCCAGGACCCGGGCGTCGTCCTGCGCTGAGCGCGCCGAGCGGGGCCCGCGCCGGACACCCGGCGCGGGCCCCGACCCGTCTCAGTCCTCGTCGTAGCGCGGGTCGATGGCGTCCGGCGACAGCCCGAGCAGCTCCGCGACCTGTTCGATCAGGATCTCGTGCACCAGCGCCGCGCGGTCCTCCCGGGTCTTCGCCCGGATCTCCACCGGCCGCCGGTACACCACGATCTGGCTCTTGCGCCCCTGCTGGCCCGGCGACACCCGCCCCAGCGGCACGCCGTCCTCGGCGTCGGCGCCGTCCGGCTCGTGCAGCGGCACCTCCTGGACGGCGAACTCCACCTCGATCAACTGCGGCCAACGCCGTTCGAGGCGCTCCACCGACTCGCGCACGTAGTCGTCGAACAGTTCGGAGCGGGTGAGCGAGATCGGCACCTGGGGCGGCGCCAGCGGGCCGCGCAGGCCCCGCCCGTGCCGGTCGCGGTGCCGGGGGCGGCGCGCCGGGCCTGTCGATGACTGCGGTGCGGAGCTGTCCATATCACTGCCGAGGGTAGTCCTTGGACGGTCGGAAGTGGACCACTCCGACCGGGAATCGCACGGGGCGTCGGATACGCGGACCCGGCGCCCGCGGGGCGACACGGCACCCCCTCCGGGCAGGCGGTCTTCGCTCCCCGGCGGGGAGTGCGGTACCGTCCACCCTCGTGAGCTCTGTACGTCGTTGTTCGCGGACCGCGTGCGGCCGGCCGGCCGTCGCGACGCTGACGTACGTCTACGCGGACTCCACCGCCGTCCTCGGGCCGCTCGCCACCTACGCCGAGCCGCACTGCTACGACCTGTGCGCCGAGCACGCCGAGCGCCTCACCGCCCCGCGCGGCTGGGAGGTCGTCCGGCTCGCCGCCGAGGCCGGGCCGCTGCGCCGCAGCAGCGACGACCTGGAGGCGCTGGCCAACGCCGTGCGCGAGGCCGCCCGCCCGCAGACCCCCCGTCAGGGCCGCGGCTTCGAGGGCGAGTCCACCGAGGGCGGCCGCCGCGGCCACCTCCGGGTGCTGCGCTCGCCCGACAACTGACACCCCTCCCGGTACGGGGCGTCCCCGGTCCTGGCACGGGGCGTTCGTCCGGCCCGGGTACGCTGCCCGTCTACCGTCACCGCGCCCGTCGACCGACGCGCGGTGGCCCCGACGTTTCGTGATCAGTCCTAAAACCAGGGTGGAGCCGCAGTGCGCGACCTCAAGCAGCTCGTGAAGGCGTACGACGTCCGAGGCGTTGTCCCGGACCAGTGGGACGAGAGCCTGTCCCGGGCCTTCGGTGCCGCGTTCGTGCAGGTCACCGGCGCGACCGCGATCGTGGTCGGGCACGACATGCGGCCCTCCTCGCCGTCGCTGAGCCTGGCCTTCGCCGAGGGCGCCGCGGCCTACGGCGCCGACGTGGTGCAGATCGGGCTGTGCTCCACCGACCAGCTGTACTACGCCAGCGGCAAGCTCGACCTGCCCGGCGCGATGTTCACCGCCAGCCACAACCCGGCCCAGTACAACGGCATCAAGCTGTGCCGGGCCGGCGCCGCCCCGGTCGGCCAGGACACCGGCCTGTCCGAGATCCGCGAGCTGGTCGAGTCCTGGACCGCCGAGGACGACACCGTCACCGTCCCGGCCAGGGACGTGAAGCCGGGCGCGCTGTCCGCCCAGGACACCCTGCGCGGCTACGCCGACCACCTGCTGGGCCTGGTCGACCTCACCGCGATCCGCCCGCTCAAGGTCGTGGTGGACGCCGGCAACGGCATGGGCGGCCACACCGTGCCGACCGTCTTCGACGGCCTGCCGATCGAGCTCGTCCCGATGTACTTCGAGCTGGACGGCACCTTCCCGAACCACGAGGCCAACCCGCTCGACCCGAAGAACCTGGTCGACCTCCAGGCCAAGGTCCGCGAGGTCGGCGCCGACGTGGGCCTGGCCTTCGACGGCGACGCCGACCGCTGCTTCGTCGTGGACGAGCGCGGCGAGCCGGTCTCCCCGTCGGCGATCACCGCCCTGGTCGCCGTCCGCGAGATCGCCCGCGCCCGGGCCGCCGGCGAGGCCGAGCCGACCGTCATCCACAACCTGATCACCTCCTGGACCGTCCCCGAGGTGGTCCGCGAGCTCGGCGCCAAGCCGGTGCGCACCCGGGTCGGCCACTCCTTCATCAAGCAGGAGATGGCCGAGACCGACGCCGTCTTCGGCGGCGAGCACTCCGCGCACTACTACTTCCGCGACTTCTGGCGCGCCGACACCGGCATGCTGGCCGCGCTGCACGTGCTGGCCGCGCTCGGCGGGCAGCCGTCCGCGCTGTCCGGGCTCACCGCCGAGTACGACCGCTACGCCGCCTCCGGCGAGATCAACAGCACCGTGGCCGACCAGGCCGCCAGCACCGCCGCCGTCCGCGCCGCCTACGCGGGCGGGGAGGGCACCACGGTGGACGAGCTGGACGGCCTGACCGTGGCCGGCCCGGACTGGTGGTTCAACCTGCGGGCCTCCAACACCGAGCCGCTGCTGCGCCTGAACGTCGAGGCCAAGGACCCGGCGAAGATGGCCGAGCTGCGCGACGGCGTGCTCGCCGTCGTCCGCGGCTGAGCCCCTCGCCCGACGCCGAGCCCGGGCCCCCGACCGGGCTCGCGCCCGCGCGGAGCGCCTGAGCACGGGCCCCGGTGCCCCGGCCGGTAGGGTTTCCTATCGGCCGGGGCACCTCCGTGCCACCCCCGAACCTTGGAGAGCCCCATGAAGCTCGAATCCTTCCTGCTGGAGATCCTGGTCTGCCCGCAGTGCCGGGCCGCGCTCGTCGAGGGCGGCACCGAGGAGCAGCCCGAGCTGGTCTGCACCGGCGCGGACTGCGGCCTCGCGTACCCGGTCCGCGAGGGCATTCCGGTCCTCCTGGTGGACGAGGCCCGCCGCCCGGCCTGATCCTGGGGGCGACGCCCGGGACGAAGCCCGGGCGGAAGCCCCGGGACGAAGCCGCCCCGACCGCCCCGACCGCCCGTCCAGGACCGCAGCCGGAGGTTCGCCGCATGCTCGACGACACCCTGCTCGACGACCCGGCCGCCCTCCAGCGCGCCGACCACGACCGCGCCCTGCTGGCCCTGGCCGGCGCCGGTGCGCGGGTCCGCACCGCGCTGCGGCAGGCCGAGGCGGCCGGCCTCGACCGGCTGCGTCCGGACGGCCGCCCGCGTGCCGTCCTGGTCGCCGGGCACGGCAGCGCGCTGACCGCCGCCGAGATGCTCTCGGCGCTGGCCGGTACGAGCTCCCTGGTCACCCCGCTGCCGCCGACCGAGGCGGCCGCCCCGCGCGCCGACCGGGCCGGCGCCCCGCCCGCCTTCACCGCCGGGCTCGGCTGGCAGCTGCCCGGCTGGGCCGGCCCGCTGGACCTGCTGGTGATCAGCTCCGCCGACGGCGGCGAGCAGGGCCTGGTCGCCCTCGCCGAGCAGGCGTACGCGCGCGGCTGCGCGATCGTGGTGACCGCCCCGGCCGGCAGCGCGCTGGCCGAGGCCGCGCTGCAGGTGCGCGCGCTGCCGCTGCCGTTCGTGGCCTCGGTCCTGCCCGAGGACCTCGCGCCCGTGACGGCCGTCGAGCCGGACCTGCCGGCCGAGGACCCGGCGGCGCTCTGGTCCCACCTCGCCCCGCTGCTGGCGCTCGCCCAGAAGATCGGCCTCACCCAGCTCCCGTACGACGCGCTGCCGGCCCTCGCGGACCTGCTGGACGCCGCCGCGGTGCGCTGCCGCCCGGACGCCGCCGCGTACACCAACCCGGCGAAGGGCCTGGCCGCCCGGCTGGCCGGGACGGTCCCGCTGCTGTGGGCCGAGGGCCCGATCGCCGGGGCGGCCGCCACCCGGTTCGCCGCCCAGCTGGCCGACCGGGCCGGGCGTCCGGCGCTGGCCGGGCCGCTGCCGCAGGTGCTCACCGCCCACCGCGGCATGTTCACCGGGCAGTTGGGCGCGGGCGCCGATCCGGACGACTTCTTCCGCGACCGGGTCGAGGAGCCGGACCCGCTGCACCTCCAGGTCCTGCTGCTGCGGCACGCCCCCGGCGCGGCCGGCCCGGCGGCGCCGGACGAGCAGGACGGCCCGGCCGAGGTGCCGGAGGAGGACGCCGGGCCGCGCAGCTTCGGCGTCTCCCGGGCGCACCGGCTGGCCGCCGCGCACGACGTCCGGCTGACCGAGTACGCGAGCACCCGGCCGGACGCGCTGCACGCGCTGGCCGACCTGGTCGCGCTGACCGACTTCGCCGCCGTCTACCTGGGGCTCGCCGCCGCGCAGTCCTGAGACGGTCGGCCGATCGGGCCCCCGGGGCCGGTACGGTAAGCGCTCGACGACGCCGACCGACCCGTGAGGACCTGGAAGCATGAGCACCGAAGGCGGTACCAAGGCACTGATCGCGGCGCTGTCCGCGAACCTGGCGATCGCCGTGGCCAAGTTCACCGCCTTCGGCTTCACCGGCTCCTCCTCGATGCTGGCCGAGGGCGTGCACTCGGTGGCCGACTCCGGCAACCAGGTGCTGCTGCTGATCGGCGGCAAGCGGGCGCGCCGGGCGGCCGACGAGGAGCACCCCTTCGGGTACGGCCGCGAGCGCTACGTGTACGGCTTCCTGGTGGCCATCGTGCTGTTCAGCGTGGGCGGCCTGTTCGCGGTCTACGAGGGCTGGCACAAGATCAGCCACCCGGAGGCGCTGGACTCCTGGGGCTGGGCGGTCGGCGTGCTGGTCTTCGCCATCGGCATGGAGGGCTGGTCCTTCCTGACCGCGATGCGGGAGTCGGAGAAGGCCAAGGGCAAGCAGAGCTGGACCCAGTTCATCCGCACCGCCAAGGCGCCGGAGCTGCCGGTGGTGCTGCTGGAGGACACCGGCGCGCTGATCGGCCTGGTGCTCGCGCTGTTCGGCGTCGGGCTCACCGTGATCACCGGCGACGGCGTCTGGGACGGCATCGGCACTCTGTGCATCGGCCTCCTGCTGGTGGTGATCGCCGTGGTGCTCGCCCTGGAGACCAAGTCGCTGCTGCTCGGCGAGTCGGCCGACAAGGACTCGGTGCGCCGGATCCGGGAGGCGCTGGTGGACGGCGAGGCGGTCACCCGGGTGATCCACATGCGCACCCTGCACCTCGGCCCGGAGGAGCTGCTGGTCGCGGCCAAGATCGCCGTCAACGCGGAGGACAGCGCCGCCCGGGTCGCGGAGGCGATCGACGCCGCCGAGTCGCGGGTCCGCGCGGTCGTCCCGATCGCCCGGGCGATCTACCTGGAGCCCGACGTGTACAGCGCCGAGAAGGCCGCGGCGGGCGACGACCCGGCCGCCACGCCCGGCGGCCCCGGCCCGGGCGGCGCGCACTGACCCCTCCCGCGCCCCCGTCCCGCTGACCGACCTGTCCCGTACACCGGCCCGTCCTGGGGCCCGGCTTGAGAGCGGGTCGGACCGGGGGCCGAAATCGGTCATCGGCGGACGGCCGGCGGGGCCATCGGTGTAGATTCGTCACCAGAGCCAGAACGTCGCTGCTGATGGCGGTCGATCGGCGGTCCGCACCCCGCGGGGCGCGCGCCGGTCGAGGGAGAGAGGTCCTCCGACGGTTTGTGCTGCGCAACGGGAAGCCGGTCCACCACCACGGACCCGGCGGTCCCGGCGTGGCCGTGCACCCGTACGGCCTGACGCACGCGACGCACGCCCGGACCTATGGCCCCACCCCCATCAGCGAGGAGCAGACGCATGTCGACCGACATCACCGGTGACTTCAAGGTCGCCGACCTTTCCCTGGCGCCGTTCGGCCGCAAGGAGATCCAGCTGGCCGAGCACGAGATGCCCGGTCTGATGGCGATCCGCGCCGAGTACGCCGAGGCGCAGCCGCTGGCCGGCGCCCGCATCACCGGCTCGCTGCACATGACCATCCAGACCGCCGTGCTGATCGAGACCCTGACGGCGCTGGGCGCCGAGGTCCGCTGGTGCTCCTGCAACATCTTCTCCACCCAGGACCACGCGGCCGCCGCCATCGCCGTCGGCCCGGAGGGCACCCCGGAGAACCCGCAGGGCGTGCCGGTCTTCGCCTGGAAGGGCGAGACCCTGGAGGAGTACTGGTGGTGCACCGAGCAGGCCCTGACCTGGCCTGACGGCAAGACCCCGAACATGATCCTGGACGACGGCGGCGACGCCACCCTGCTGATCCACAAGGGCGTCGAGTTCGAGAAGGCCGGCGTCGCGCCGGACCCGTCCACCGCGGACAACGACGAGTTCCGGATCATCCTGGAGCTGCTCAACCGCACCCTCAAGGACACCCCGAACAAGTGGACCGAGGTCGCCTCCACGATCAAGGGTGTGACCGAGGAGACCACCACCGGTGTCCACCGCCTGTACGAGATGCACCGTGACGGCCAGCTGCTGTTCCCGGCCATCAACGTCAACGACTCGGTCACCAAGTCGAAGTTCGACAACAAGTACGGCTGCCGCCACTCGCTGATCGACGGCATCAACCGCGCCACCGACGTCCTGATCGGCGGCAAGGTCGCGGTCGTCTGCGGCTACGGCGACGTCGGCAAGGGCTGCGCCGAGTCGCTGCGCGGCCAGGGCGCCCGCGTGATCGTCACCGAGATCGACCCGATCTGCGCGCTGCAGGCGGCGATGGACGGCTACCAGGTCACCACCCTGGAGGAGGTCGTGGAGATCGCCGACATCTTCATCACCACGACCGGCAACAAGGACATCATCATGGCCTCGCACATGGCCCGGATGAAGCACCAGGCCATCGTCGGCAACATCGGCCACTTCGACAACGAGATCGACATGGCCGGCCTGGCCAAGCTCGACGGCGTCGTGAAGACCGAGATCAAGCCGCAGGTCCACGAGTGGCGCAAGGCCGACGGCCGCACCATCATCGTCCTCTCCGAGGGCCGCCTGCTGAACCTGGGCAACGCGACCGGCCACCCGTCCTTCGTGATGTCCAACTCCTTCGCCAACCAGACGATCGCCCAGATCGAGCTGTTCACGAAGACCGAGCAGTACCCGATCGGCGTCTACGTGCTGCCGAAGCACCTGGACGAGAAGGTCGCCCGCCTGCACCTCGACGCGCTGGGCGTGAAGCTGACCACCCTGAGCCAGGAGCAGGCCGACTACATCGGCGTCCCGGTCGAGGGCCCGTTCAAGTCGGAGCAGTACCGCTACTGACCGATCAGCGGATCCGACGGCCGGCGCCCTCCCCTCCGGGGGCGCCGGCCGTCGGCGTTCCGCCGGGGCGGTTCAGCGGGTCCAGGAGGCCTCGTCCGCGCCGAGCACCTCGAACCGCTCGAGCAGACCCGCCAGTCCGCCGGCCCCCTGGACGGCCGGGAGCCCCGCCGCGGTGCCGTTGGCGCAGAGCTGGACGCCCTTCTCGACCCGGCACACCGGGGTGCCGCCGTTCGGCCGCCCGTCCGCGAACTTCCCGAAGCCGTCCGGCTGGACCGTGACGCTCAGCCACTTGTCGCCGACGGTGTACGACAGGATGGCGCTCCACGGGGGCTCGGAGTCCCTGGTGGGCCGGTGGACCTCGGCGTTCCGCAGCCCGAGGTCGGCGGGCAGGCCGGTCGGGCGCACCGGGAAGGGGACGTCCCAACTGCCGAACTCGGCGCCGGCCGCGACCCGGAGCAGGTCGTCCTGGACCTTCGCGTCCAACCACAGGGTGGCGGTCAGCTGGGCCCAGCGGCCGGAGGCGGTCAGCCAGCGCAGCCCGCCCAGGGACCCCGACGCGTCGGTGAGCAGCCACTGGGCCTCCCGGCCGGCGACCGGGGGCGCGGGGGCGGTGTGCTGCCCGGGGGCGGGGGACTCGCCGGGGCCGCGCAGCAGCTCCAGCTTCAGGGCGGGGGTCGCGTTGAGGACGGCGGTGGTGGTGGCCGCGGTGGTGACGGAACGGCTGTCGCTGTTCGCGTAGCCGATGGCCGGCCGGGCCAGCCACGACGGCAGCCAGCCGAAGCGGGCCTCGGCGCTCAGCGGACCGGTCCGCGCCGCCGGGGTCGGTGCGGCCGTCGGGGACGGCGCGAGCGAGACCGGGGCGGTGGGCGCGGGGACGGCCGGCGCGGGCGGCGCCCCGGCCGGGCGCAGCAGCAGGACGCCGGCCAGGACGGCGGCGGTCGACCCGGCCACCACACCGACCAGGGCCTGCCGGCGGCGGCGCAGCCGGACCCGGCCGCGGGCGATCACCGCTGAGGTGTCGAGTGCGGCGGGCGGCGCCGGGGCCTCGGCGAGGGCGCTCAGCCGGGCGGTCAGATCACGCTGCTCGTGCGACCTCATGACGTCCTCTCGGCGGTGGTGGGACGGGGGGAGAGCGTCGTCCGGAGGGTGGCGAGAGCCCGTGAGGTCTGGCTCTTCACATTGCCCGAGGAGCAGCTCATCGCATCGGCGGTCTGATCGACCGTGAGGTCGCAGTAGTACCGGAGCACCACGGTGGCCCGCTGCTTGGGCGGCAGCGCGGCCAGCGCCTTGCGCAGGTCGAGCCGGGCGTCGAGGTCGGCGGCCACCGACGCCACGTCCACCGGAGCCGCGGTCCGTGACGTCCGCCGCCACCAGGACGAGCGCTGCTCGGCGAGGAAGGTGTTGACCAGCACCCTGCGGGCGTAGCCGTCCAGGTTCTCCACCCGGCCGGCCCGCGACCAGTTCACGTACAGCTTGGTCGCGCACTCCTGCACCAGGTCGTCGGCCCGGTGCCAGTCCCCGCACAGCAGATAGGCGACCTTGCGCAGCCAGCCGCTCCTGGAGGCCACGTACTCCGTGAACTCCACGTCGCGCGTCTGCTTCGCCATCCGCACCCCCTCTCGTCGTGGTGGCGGCGCACCGGCGCGCCGTCCGCCCCTCTAATGCGGGCACCGGCCGGAACGTTGCACGCGAACCGCGGACGTAGGCTTTCCGGCATGCCCAACGGCCGGTACTCGCTCCACGACCCGCACGACCACGTCCCGCTCGGGGAGGAGCGCTTCAGTTGCGCGCCCGGGGCGGCCGGGTGGCGGTACGTCTCCAAGACCTACGCGCCGGACGGCCGGGTGCTCGGCAGCACCGACCTGACGCTGGACTCGCGCGCCCGGCCGCTGCGGCTGGAGCTGCGGGCCGGCGGCTGGCAGGTGCGCGGCGGGGCGGTGGACGGGGTGGCCTGGGTCCGGACCGACGCGGCCGATCCCGGCGGCGAGCACGCGGCGGAGGGCCACGACCGGGCGCACGCCTTCACCGGCCGCTCGCCGGGCTTCCTGGTCGCCACCGCCCGGCTGCTGCGGCTGCGGGAGGGGGCGAGCGCGCGGGTGCGGCTGGTGGCCTTCACCGAGCCGGTGCTGGCGCCGCGCACCCTCGACCAGGGGTGGCTGCTGGAGGGCGTCGACACCCACGAGACGGATTCGGGGCCGCTGCTGGTCGAGCGGTACCAGGTGGCGGACCTGGAGACGGGCGAGCAGCAGGTCGTGCACCTGGCGGGCGACGTGGTGCTGGCGGCGGAGGGGATCGAGCTGGAGGAGCTGGAGTCGCCGCCGAACGCCTGGCGGGTGGGGGCGGAGGAGGAGTAGCGGGCCTTCGCGGCCGGGGCCGGTGCGGCCGGGCTGCTGCGGCCGGGGCGGTTCGCCTCAGGCGGGCGGGGCGAAGCCGCTGCCGGCGGCGGGCTTGTCGAAGGACGGGGCCGTCGGGGCGGTCGGTGCGGCTGCCGGGGCCGCGGCGGGGGCCGGGGGAGCCGTGGGCGCGGGCTGCTGGGTCGGCAGGCCGAGGACCCGGACGGGCCGTCCGTCGGCCGGGCCGGTCGGAGCCGGCGCGGGGAGCGGACCGGAGGCCGGGCGGGGAGCGGGCACCTGGGCGGGTATCGGTCGGCCGGGTATCGGCCCGGCCGCCCACAGCTGCTGCTGGGCCCGGGTCCACTCCCGCCGCTGGCGCTCGGTGAGCACCGCGCCCAGGTACGCCGCCGGGTGCAGCCCCGGCGCGATCGGGTGGCCGATCAGGGCGGACAGGTCCTCCGCCAGCCGGGTGGACATCCGGTGCATCACCGCCGGGTCCAACTGGCTCGTCCGGCCGAGCAGTTGGCGGACGGCCAGCCAGAGCGGCTCCGGCACCGCGGACAGGTCCATCGCGACCAGCTCGTGGCCCATCGACTGGAGCAGGTGCGGGTGCACCGGCGGCAGCGGGGTGGCGGAGCCGCCCGCACCCGGGGTGCGCTCGCGGACGACCACCGTCCCGGCGAAGATGTCGCCGAGCCGCTTGCCGTCCGAGTGCACCGCCGAGGTGATCACGGCCGGGGCGCCGGTCAGCACGATCATCTCGAAGAAGCCGATCAGCCCGCGCACCAGCGAGTGCCGGAAGCGCACCGGCCCGCCGTCGGTGCGCACCACGCGCAGGCCGAGCGCGGCCTTGCCGAGCGAGCGGCCGCGGGTGAGGGTCTCGACCATCACGGGCACGGCGACCAGGAAGAACACCATCAGGCCGATCATCGTGGCGGCCAGGGCCGCGCCGTCGAGCCCGATCAGCGCGAGGCTCAGCAGCAGCGTGAACACCAGCAGGGCGGCGAACTCCACCAGCAGGTCGATCACGATCGCCAGGGCCCTGCTCGGAAGCTTCGCCGTCTGCAGGCCGAGGACGACCGCCTCACCCGTCACCAGGTCGCTCAAGACACCTGTCCGTTCACGTTCTTGGAGCCGGTACGGCTCGCCCATGGGGATCCGGCGCCTGGGAGGGCGGCGGTGCCGGGGGAGGGAACCACCCCGGACCGGCTCCCCGTGACGCGCTCTCCGCAGTCTGATCCGCAGCCGCAAACATACGGGGCCCGGTGGGCGCACGGGAAGTGAGATCCCGACGGCCGGGGCGGCGGCCGCTGCTGGCATGCTGGGCCGCGCGTGTCCGCCCGGACCCGCCAGCCCGGACCCGCCCGCCCGCGGACCCGCCCGCGCACGCACGTCCGCGCACGCCGCCGATCTATGGAGCCGCCGAAATGGACCTGGACGTCTTCGTCGCCACCCACCAGGGGGAGTGGGCCCGACTGGACGCCCTCGCCCGCCGGCGCCGGCTCGGCGGGGAGGAGGCCGACGAGCTGGTCACGCTCTACCAGCGCGCCACCGGACACCTCGCCAAGGTCCAGGCCGCCGCGCCGGACCCGGCCCTGGTGAGCCGGCTGACCGGCCTGGTCTCCCGCGCCCGCAGCGCGGTGACCGGCGCCCGGACCAACGGCTGGCAGGACGTCGCCCGCTACTACACGGTGAGCTTCCCGGCCGCGCTCTACCGCTCACGCCGCTGGTGGGTGCCGGTGGCGGTGGTCTCGATGGTCGCCACCGCACTGCTCGCCTGGTGGATGGCCACCCACCCCGAGGTCCGCAACAGCCTGGTCGCGCCCGAACACCTCCAGGAGCTGACCCGTCCCGGCGGCCAGTACGAGACGTACTACTCGGACCGGCCGGCCAGCTCCTTCGCGGCACAGGTCTGGACGAACAACGCCTGGATCGCCGTGCAGTGCCTGCTGTTCGGGATCGCGTTGGGCATTCCGGTGCTCTACGTGATGTGGACCAACGTGCTCAACCTCGGCATCGGCGTCGGGCTGATGGCCTCCGCCGGTCGCCTCGACGTCTTCCTCGGCCTGCTCGTCCCGCACGGCCTGCTGGAGCTGACCGCGGTCTTCGTGGCCGGCGGCCTCGGGCTGCGCCTCGGCTGGACCGTCATCGACCCCGGCCCGCGCACCCGCTCGGTGGCCCTGGCGGAACAGGGCCGCGCGATCATCGGCATGTCGATCGGCCTGGCGACGGTCCTGGCGGTCTCCGGCGTCCTCGAAGCCTTCGTGACCCCGTCCGGCCTGCCGACCTGGGCCCGCATCTCCATCGGTGTGCTGGCCGAGGCGGCCTTCCTCCTCTATGCCCTGGTGCTGGGCCGGCGGGCCGCCGGGGACGGGGAGTTCGGCGATCTGGACGCGGCCGACCGGGCGGACCTCCAGCCCGTCGCGGCCTGAGCCGATGTGATCGACAGGTCTCTGACCTGCTAGTCTTCTACTCGTCCGGCCAAACCATTGACGTGGTGAGGGTGGGCTAGTAGGTTTGAACGGTTGGGACTGACTGGACAACGGTCGGTCCCGGGCGTTAGTGTCTACGACACCGCCGAATCGAGGCGAGCGTGTTCCACGGAATACGCGTCCTCTGACGAAGCAAAATCCCACGGACGGATCACTCCGAAAGCCTTGATAGGCTTCGGAACGAAGTTCGCAGGAAATCCCCCCAGTGGGAATCGGATGAATGAAGCGCCGGTAAACGGAGCGGAAAACGTCTGGTAAGCTGGAAACACGAAAGAACGAAGCCCGGAGGGTCCGCTGGAAGGCGGTCCGAAGGAAGCGTCCGTTCCTTGAGAACTCAACAGCGTG
>NZ_JBSFKI010000059.1:0-42990 GCF_053598475.1 Kitasatospora sp. NPDC001119 | reverse complement strand
TCGGACCGCCTTCCAGCGGACCCTCCGGGCTTCGTTCTTTCGTGTTTCCAGCTTATCAGATGTTTTCCGCTCCGTTTTCCGGAGTTTCATTCATCCGATTTACTTTCGCCTTTCGGCGCTCCCGAACTCTATCAGAGTCTTTCGGTCCGTTTTCCCCGGTCGTTCTCGAATTCGAATCCGAATTCGAGCCCGTTTCCGAGGGGCCGTCCCGTGGGGCAACCCGGAGAACATTACGCACCGGGTCGCCCCACGTCAAACCGGCCTCAGCCGGTCTTGAGCGAGCCTCAGACCTCGACGACGACCGGCAGGATCATCGGCCGGCGGCGATAGTTGTCCGCGACCCACTTGCCGATGGTCCGGCGGACCAGCTGCTGCACCTGACGGGGCTCCAGCACGCCGTCGCTCGCCGAGCGGTCCAGGCCCTCCTGGAGCTTGGCGACGACCGGGCCGAAGGCGTTGTCGTCGATGCCGGAGCCGCGGGCCTGGATGGTCGGGCCGCCGACGATCTTGCCGTTGGTCGAGTCGACCGCGACGAAGACCGAGATGAAGCCCTCCTCGCCGAGGATCCTGCGGTCCTTGAGCGAGGCCTCGGTGATGTCGCCGACCGAGGAGCCGTCCACGTAGACGTACCCGGCCTGCACCTTGCCGACGATCCGGGCGACGCCCTTCTCCAGGTCGACGCAGACGCCGTCCTCCGCGATGACCACGCGGTTGCGCGGCACCCCGGTGGCGATGCCCAGCTCGGCGGCCGCACGCAGGTGGCGCCACTCGCCGTGGACCGGCATCAGGTTGCGCGGCTTGCAGATGTTGAAGAAGTAGAGCAGCTCGCCGGCCGAGGCGTGGCCGGAGACGTGCACCTTGGCGTTGCCCTTGTGCACGACCTTGGCACCCCAGCGGGTCAGGCCGTTGATCACCCGGTAGACCGCGTTCTCGTTGCCCGGGATGAGCGAGGAGGCCAGGACGACGGTGTCGCCCTCGACGATGCGGATCTGGTGGTCGCGGTTGGCCATCCGGGACAGCGCCGCCATCGGCTCGCCCTGCGAACCGGTGCAGATCAGCACGACCTCCTTGTCCGGCAGGTCGTCCAGCTGCTTGACGTCCACGACCATGTTGCCGGGGACCTTCAGGTAGCCGAGGTCGCGGGCGATGCCCATGTTGCGGACCATCGAGCGGCCGACGAAGGCGACCTTGCGCTTGTACTCGTGCGCGGCGTCCAGCACCTGCTGGATGCGGTGCACGTGGCTCGCGAAGGAGGCCACGATGATGCGCTTGTCGGCGTTCGCGAAGACGTTGCGCAGCGCCGCCGAGATGTCCCGCTCGTGCGGGATGAAGCCGGGGACCTCGGCGTTGGTGGAGTCCACCAGCAGCAGGTCCATGCCCTCCTCCGCCAGCTTGGCGAAGGTCGGCAGGTCGGTCAGGCGGCCGTCCAGCGGGAGCTGGTCCATCTTGAAGTCACCGGTGGCCACGACCATGCCGGCGGGGGTGCGGACCGCGACCGCCAGGGCGTCCGGGATGGAGTGGTTGACGGCGATGAACTCGCAGTCGAAGGGGCCGATGCGCTCGCGCTCGCCCTCCTTGACCTCCAGCACGTACGGCCGGATGCGGTGCTCGGCGAGCTTGGCCTCGATCAGGGCGAGGGTCAGCTTGGAGCCGATCAGCGGGATGTCCGGGTTCTCCCGCAGGAGGAAGGGGACGGCGCCGATGTGGTCCTCGTGCCCGTGGGTGAGGACGATGCCGTCGACCTTGTCGAGACGGTCCCGGATGTAGCTGAAGTCCGGGAGGATCAGGTCCACGCCGGGCTGCTCGTCCTCGGGGAAGAGGACGCCGCAGTCGATGATCAGGATGCGGTCGCCGTACTCGAGGACCGTCATGTTGCGGCCGATCTCGCCGAGGCCGCCGAGCGGAGTGATGCGGAGGGCGCCCTCCTTCAGTGCCGGGGGCGCGCCGAGCTCGGGGTGCGGGTGGCTCAAAAGACTCTCCTCACGACGCGCGCCATATGTCCGGGGTCCTCCCCCTGGAGACATATGGCGCGCGTACTCAGTGTCGTTTTCCTACTGGGTCTGTGCTCTCGCGCCTACGGTCCGGTCCAGCGGCGGACCCGGGGAGGTCCGGCGAGCCGGGGGCGCGCACGTCCGTGTCTGCTAAAGGTGTACCCCGCCGGAGGCGAGATCCTGCTTCAACCGCTCGATCTCCTCGGGCGTCGCTCCGACCAGCGGGAGTCGCAGCGGGCCGGCGGGCAGGCCCTGGAGTTCCAGCGCGGCCTTGGCGAGGATCACGCCCTGGGTGCGGAACATACCGCTGAACACCGGCAGCAGGCGCTGGTGGATGCTCGTGGCCTTGACCACATCGCCCGCCAGGAAGGCCTCGACCATCGCCCGCAGGTCCGCCGCCACCACGTGCCCGACGACGCTGACCACGCCGACGGCTCCGACGGACAGCAGCGGCAGGTTGAGGATGTCGTCGCCGGAGTACCAGGCGAGGTCGGCGCGGGCGATGGCCCAGGCCGCGGCGCCGAGGTCGCCCTTGGCGTCCTTGTTGGCGACGATCCGCGGGTGCTCGCCGAGGCGGACCAGCGTCTCGTGGCTCAGCGCGACCCCGCTGCGGCCCGGGATGTCGTACGCCATGACCGGCAGGCCGGTGGCGTCGGCGACCTCGGTGAAGTGCCGGTACAGGCCCTCCTGCGGGGGCTTGTTGTAGTACGGCGTGACGACCAGCAGGCCGTGCGCCCCGGCCGCCTCGGCCTGGCGGGCCAGCTCCACGCTGTGGTGGGTGTCGTTGGTGCCGACGCCGGCCACCACGTGGGCGCGGTCCCCGACCGCCTCGACCACGGCGCGGACCAGCTGGGCCTTCTCGGCGTCGCTGGTGGTCGGGGACTCACCGGTGGTGCCGTTGACGACGAGGCCGTCGTTGCCGGAGTCCACGAGGTGCGTGGCGAGGCGCTGGGCGCCGTCGAGGTCGAGCGCGCCGTCGGCGGTGAACGGGGTGACCATGGCGGTCAGGACCCGGCCGAACGGCGTCTGGGGGGTGGAGGTCGGAGCCATGCGTCCAAAGCTACTCGTAGGCGGTGGGGCGGTACCCATGCCGGTCCGGTGTTCGGACAGGTGCAGCGCGTCGGTGGCGCGGACGTGGGATTCCGGTGCTGCCCGCTCGGGGGTTCGGGCAGCACCGGAATCCGTGTTCACGAATGTAGGGAGCGGCTAGAAAAGCCGCAATCCAGACATGCCAGACACTCTGCCCGTATGCCTGTCGTCCCAGGTCAGGGGGCGACCCGGCCGTGCTTCTCGAAGGCCGCATGGGTGAGCGGCATGAGCCGGGCCCACTGCTCCTCCATCTGCTCGGCGACCATCTCGATCTCGCGCTGCGGGAAGGACGGCACCGCCGAGTTCTCCCGCCGGGTGCGCAGCGACAGGAAGTGCATCAGCGAACGCGAGTTGCAGGTCGCGTACATCGAGGAGAACAGGCCCACCGGCAGCACCGCGCGGGCCACCTCGCGGGCCACCCCGGCGGCCAGCATCTCCTGGTAGCGGGCGTAGGACTCGACGTACGCGGCCTCCATCGCCGCGGTCGTGGTCCGGTGCTGCTCCGGCGTGCCCTCGTGGAACTCGTACTTGCCGGGGCGGCCCTCCTGGACCAGCTTGCGCTCCTCGCCCGGGACGTAGAAGACCGGCTGGAGCTCGCGGTAGCGGCCGGACTCCTCGTTGTACGACCAGCCGCTGCGGTGCCGGTGGAACTCCCGGAACACGAAGATCGGCGCGCTGATGAAGAAGGTCATCGAGTTGTGCTCGAAGGGCGTACCGTGCCGGTCGCGCATCAGGAAGTTGATCAGGCCCTTGGACTTCTCCGGGTCCTGCTGGAGGGCCTCCAGGGACTGCTCGCCCGCGGTCGAGACCCGGGCCGCCCAGATGACGTCCGAGTCGGCGGCGGCGCTGCGGACCAGCTCCACCGTCACGTCGCTGCGGAAGCTGGGGGCCGTCGGTTCGTCGCTCACGCGTTACTCCTTGCGGGTTCGGTGCTGTGCAGCTTGATGGCGTGCTGCATGGTCTTGCGGGCGCGCGGGGTGTCGCCGGCGTCGGCGTAGGCCACGGCGAGGCGGAACCAGACCCGCCAGTCGCCCGGCGCGTCCTGTGCCTCGGCCTGGCGGCGGGCGAACACCGCGTCGGCCGAGGCCCGGTCGATCCGCCCGCCCTTGCTGCGCTCCAGCTCGTCCACCGGCAGGCCGCCCTCGGCCTCCAGCTCGCGGGCCAGCCGCTCGCTGTCCCGGCCGAAGCGGACGGTCTGGCGCAGGAACCAGACCCCGATCACCGGGATCACGAAGGCGCAGACCCCGATGCCGATGCCGAGCGGCTTGCCGGTGGCGATCAGCTGGACGCCCTCGCCCACGCAGACCAGGGCGACCAGCAGCAGCACGCCGGACAGGACGAAGAAACCGGTACGGGAGGTCATCGGGCCCCTCCGGGGATCGGTACGGTCCGGTTCGGCGTGCTCTGGTACGGCACGGTCTGGTTCGACACTGTCACAGGTCCAGGAAGTGTTCGAGGCCGAAGGTCAGCCCCGGCGTCCCGACGACCTTGCGCACGCCCAGCAGGATGCCCGGCATGAAGCTGCTGTGGTGCAGCGAGTCGTGCCGGATGGTGAGCGTCTCGCCGGTGTCGCCGAACATCACCTGCTGGTGCGCGAGCAGGCCGCGCAGCCGCACCGCGTGCACCGGCACCCCGTCCACGTCGGCGCCGCGCGCGCCGGGCAGGCTGTGGGTGGTCGGGTCCTGCTGCGGCGGCCGGCCGGCCTCGGCCCGGGCGGCGGCGATCAGCTGGGCGGTGCGGGTGGCCGTCCCGCTGGGGGCGTCGGCCTTGCGGTCGTGGTGCAGCTCGACCACCTCGACCGACTCGAAGTACCGGGCGGCGATCTGGGAGAACTTCATGCCGAGGATGGCGCCGATGGAGAAGTTCGGCGCGATCAGCAGGCCGAGCTCCGGGGCCTCGTCCAGCCAGCCGCGGACGGTGGCGAGCCGCTCGTCCGTCCAGCCGGTGGTGCCGGTGACCACGTGGATGCCGTGGTGCAGGCAGAAGTCCAGGTTGCCCATCACCGAGTCGGGGTGGGTCAGCTCGACGACCGCCTGGGCGCCGGCCTCGGTCAGCTCCTCCAGGTCCGACCCGCGGCCGAGGGTGGCGACCAGCTCCAGGTCCGGCGCGGCCTCCACGGCCTTGACCGCCTCGGAGCCGATCCGTCCCCTGGCGCCGATCACGGCGACACGCAGCGTCATGGCAAAAGTTCCTCTCACCTGGGATTCAGCGGATCCGGAAAAGCGGATCAGACCAGCAGATCGGCGAGCTTGGCGGCCCGCTTGTCGTTGACCGGGCCGATCAGGGCGAGCGACGGCCGGTACGCGCCCAGCACATCACGGGCCACCGCGTGGACGTCCTCCAGGGTCACCGCTGCGATGCGCTCCAGCATCTCGTTCACCGACAGGTGGTGCCCGTAGCTGAGCTCGGCCTTGCCGATCCGGTTCATCAGCGAGCCGGTGTCCTCCATGCCGAGCACGGTGGAGCCGGAGATCTGGCCGATCGCCCGGCCCAGCTCCTCCTCGGTGATGCCCTCCTCGACCACCTTGGCCAGCTCGGCGCGGCAGATCCGCAGCACCTCCTCGACCCGCTTGGGCTGGCAGCCGGCGTAGATGCCGAACAGGCCGCTGTCCGCGTACGACGAGGAGTACGAGTAGACCGAGTACGCCAGGCCCCGCTTCTCGCGGACCTCCTGGAACAGCCGGGAGCTCATCCCGCCGCCGAGGGCCGCGTTGAGCACGCCCATCGCCCAGCGGCGCTCGTCGTGCCGGGGCACCCCGGGCACGCCCAGCACCAGGTGGGCCTGTTCGGTGGAGCGGTTGAGCACCTCGACCCGGCCGGCCGTGCGCAGCGCCTTGACGCCGCGGCGGGCCTCGGCCGGCGCCGCGGTGGAGGCCGCCAGCAGCGGCGCGAAGGCCTGCTCGACCTGCTTGACCACCTTGCGGTGGTCGAGGTTGCCGGCCGCGGCGACGACCAGCTGCTCGGGCCGGTAGCGGCGGCGGTAGAAGCCGGCGATCTGGTCCCGGGTGAGCGTCCTGATGGTCTCCTGGGTGCCGAGGATCGGGCGGCCGAGCGGGCCGCTGCCGAAGATCACCTTGGCGAACAGGTCGTGCACCACGTCGCCCGGGTCGTCCTCGGCCATCGCCATCTCCTCGAGGATGACGCCGCGCTCGGACTCCACGTCCTCGGTGCGGATCAGCGAGCCGGTGAGCATGTCGCAGACCACGTCGATGGCCAGCGGCAGGTCGGTGTCCAGGACCCGGGCGTAGTAGCAGGTGTTCTCCTTCGCGGTGAAGGCGTTCATCTCGCCGCCGACCGCGTCCAGGGCCGCCGAGATGTCCAGCGCGCTGCGCCGCTCGGTGCCCTTGAAGAGCAGGTGCTCCAGGTAGTGGGTGGCGCCGTTGAGCTGCGGGGTCTCGTCCCGCGAGCCGACGCCGACCCAGATGCCGAAGGTCGCGGAGCGCACCGTCGGCAGGGTCTCGGTGACGACCCGAAGGCCGCCGGGGAGCACGGTGCGGCGCACCGTGCCGGCGCCGTCGACGCCCTTGAGCAGGGTCCGGGTCGTGCCGGGACGCTGCGTTACCGCCGGGGCCTGCGCCACGGGGGGTACCTCCAGAGGAAACGCACGTGCGGATGGGCACGTACGGACGAACGCGTGGACAACGGGGTGCGGCCCGCACGCCGTGAGGCGTACGGGCCGCGGGGGTCAGCTAGCGGCGCTTCACTCGGAAGCGGCCTCGCCGCCCTCCTCGCCCTCGATGACCGGGATCAGGGAGAGCTTGCCGCGCGGGTCGATCTCGGCGATCTCGACCTGGACCTTGGCGCCGACGCCGAGGACGTCCTCGACGTTCTCGACGCGCTTGCCGCCGGCCAGCTTGCGGATCTGCGAGATGTGCAGCAGGCCGTCCTTGCCCGGCATCAGCGACACGAACGCGCCGAACGTCGTGGTCTTGACCACGGTGCCCAGGTAGCGCTCGCCGACCTCCGGCATGGTCGGGTTGGCGATCTGGTTGATCGTGGTGCGGGCGGCCTCGGCGGCCGGGCCGTCGGCGGCACCGATGTAGATGGTGCCGTCGTCCTCGATCGTGATCTCGGCGCCGGTGTCCTCCTGGATCTGGTTGATCATCTTGCCCTTGGGGCCGATGACCTCACCGATCTTGTCCACCGGGATCTTGATGGTGATGATGCGCGGCGCGTTCGGGGACATCTCGTCGGGCGAGTCGATGGCCTCGTTCATCACGTCGAGGATGTGCAGGCGGGCGTCCTTGGCCTGCTTCAGCGCGGCGGCGAGCACCGACGCCGGGATGCCGTTCAGCTTGGTGTCCAGCTGGAGGGCGGTGATGAAGTTGCGGGTACCGGCGACCTTGAAGTCCATGTCGCCGTACGCGTCCTCGGCGCCGAGGATGTCGGTCAGCGTGACGTAGTGGGTCTCGCCGTCGATCTCCTGGGAGATCAGGCCCATCGCGATACCGGCGACGGCGGCCTTCAGCGGCACACCGGCGTTCAGCAGCGACATGGTCGAGGCGCAGACCGAGCCCATCGAGGTGGAGCCGTTGGAGCTCAGCGCCTCGGAGACCTGGCGGATGGCGTACGGGAACTCCTCGCGGGTCGGCAGCACCGGCAGCAGGGCGCGCTCGGCCAGCGCGCCGTGGCCGATCTCGCGGCGCTTGGGCGAGCCCACGCGGCCGGTCTCACCGACGGAGTACGGCGGGAAGTTGTAGTTGTGCATGTAGCGGCGGCGCGTCTCCGGGGAGAGCGTGTCCAGCTGCTGCTCCATGCGCAGCATGTTCAGCGTGGTGACGCCCAGGATCTGGGTCTCGCCGCGCTCGAACAGGGCCGAGCCGTGCACCCGCGGGATGGCCTCGACCTCGGCGGCCAGGGTGCGGATGTCGGTGACGCCGCGGCCGTCGATGCGGACCTTGTCCTTGATGACGCGCTCGCGGACGACCTTCTTGGTCAGCGCGTTGTAGGCGGCGCTGATCTCCTTCTCGCGGCCCTCGAACTCGGGCAGCAGCTTCTCGGCGGCCAGCGCCTTGACGCGGTCCAGCTCGTTGTTGCGCTCCTGCTTGCCGGCGATGGTCAGCGCCTGGGCGAGCTCGTCCTTGACGGCGGCGGACAGCGCGGCGAGGACGTCGTCCTGGTAGTCCAGGAAGACCGGGAACTCGCCGGTCGGCTTGGCGGCCTGGGCGGCCAGCTGCGACTGCGCGGCGCACAGGACCTTGATGAACGGCTTCGCGGCGTCCAGGCCCGAGGCGACGATCTCCTCGGTCGGCGCCTCGGCGCCGCCCTCGACGAGCTTGATGGTCTTGTCGGTGGCCTCGGCCTCGACCATCATGATCGCGACGTCGCCGTCCGGCAGGACGCGACCGGCGACGACCATGTCGAAGACGGCCGACTCCAGCTCGCTGTGGGTCGGGAAGGCGACCCACTGGCCGTTGATCAGCGCGACGCGGACGCCACCGATCGGGCCGGAGAACGGCAGGCCCGCCAGCTGGGTGGAGGCGGAGGCGGCGTTGATCGCGACCACGTCGTACAGGTGGTCGGGGTTGAGCGCCATCACGGTGACGACGACCTGGACCTCGTTGCGCAGGCCCTTGACGAAGGACGGGCGCAGCGGGCGGTCGATCAGGCGGCAGGTGAGGATCGCGTCCTCGGAGGGCCGGCCCTCGCGACGGAAGAACGAGCCGGGGATGCGGCCCGCGGCGTACATCCGCTCCTCGACGTCCACGGTCAGCGGGAAGAAGTCGAAGTGCTCCTTCGGCTGCTTGGACGCGCTGGTGGCCGACAGCACCATGGTGTCGTCGTCCAGGTAGGCCACGGCGGAGCCGGCGGCCTGACGGGCCAGACGGCCGGTCTCGAAGCGGATGGTACGGGTGCCGAAGGAACCGTTGTCGATCACGGCCTCGGCGTAGAACACGTTCTCTTCCACCTGGAAGATCTCCTCTTTCGTACGTCTCCGGGAGAGCGTCCCCGCGTACTGCCTGCGGTGGGCCCCGGGCCCTCCTCGGGGAGGGCGGCAGTCGGGCCGGTCTTCGATCGAAGCCTCCGGAGTGCCCCGCTCGGTCTGCGGGGGTTCCGACGGCCACTACCGAGGACCGGCGCCTCACGGCTGCCGGGCCCGGAAGGGCGGTCCGCGTCTGGACGCTCTCTCGGATGCGGGCGGCTTCCGTTTGAAGCCTTCGTCCCGCGGGGGGGTTGGGTCCTTCTGCCCGGGTGGCGCGCTGGTGCGCCATCACCCGGCATGCCCACAACCCTACGGTGCAATCCTCGGCCACCTGGGGAGGTGCGCGCGAGTTGTTATCTGCGGGCGCCGCGGCTCAACGGCCGCGGCATACGCGCGAGGGGCGGCTCCCCGGTGTGGGGAGCCGCCCCCGAGCGGCGGTCTTAGCGGGCGCCACCGGCGGCACCGCGGCGGATGCCCAGGCGGTCGACGAGCGTACGGAAGCGCTCGATGTCCTTCTTGGCCAGGTACTGCAGCAGGCGGCGGCGCTGGCCGACCAGGATCAGCAGGCCACGACGCGAGTGGTGGTCGTGCTTGTGGGTCTTGAGGTGCTCGGTCAGGTCCGAGATACGACGGGAGAGCATGGCCACCTGGACCTCGGGGGAACCGGTGTCGCCCTCCTTCTGGCCGAACTCGGCGAAGATCTGCTTCTTGACGTCAGAGGCGAGAGCCACTGCAACTCCTTCAGGGTCTACCGAGCGGTCCTGGTCGACAACACAGGACTCATCGAGAACTCGGTGTCGCGGGCGCGGCCGGCGGTCGTCGGCCCACGGGGGGCGGACACACGGCTGCGCTCGAAGGCCAAGCGTACCAGTGCCGCCCACCCGGCCGTTCGGCGGTCGGGCGGGCGGCTCCGGGGCCGGTTCCGGGGCCTCCGCGGGCGGCTCCGGGGGGGCCTGCGGTCAGCTGGTGGCGCCGCGGACCAGCCGGTAGACGTCCAGGACGGCGAGCGCCAGCGGGACCAGCGAGATCAGGGTGAGGCTGTCCACCAGGTCCAGGATGCGACCCCAGAAGGGGGAGACCCCGAGCCGCGGCACCACCAGGGCGATCGCGGTGAGCAGCGCGGCGCCGAAGGCGATCGAGGCGGTCAGCCAGATCGTGCGCAGGTCGAGCTCGGTGGTGGAGCCGGCCGCCCGCAGGAAGAACTGCGGGGTGTGCAGGGACAGCCCGACGATCAGCAGGCTCAGGCCGAGCAGGCCGGCCACCGTGAGGCTGAGCACCTGCGCGGTGTAGCGGAACAGCCGGGCGCGCAGCATGGTGGTCAGGCCCAGGGCGAGCGCGAGCACCTCGGGGAAGGTCTCGTCGGTGAAGCCGAGGACGGCGCAGGCGCCGACCACGACCGCGGCGCAGCCGCCGACCAGGCCGACCAGCACCTCGTGCCCGCGGCGGGCCTGGTGCGCGATCCGCTCGTACTGGACGGCCTCGGCGCGCTCGGCCTCCTCGTCGTAGTCGCGGCTGCGGGTGCGGGTCTGGCCGGGGGCGCTGAAGCCGACCGGCAGCCGGGCGAACCGGGCGGAGAGGCTGGGCAGGAAGCCGACCACGGCGACGGCGGCGACGCCGGTGACGGCGGCGATGTGCCCGGCCGGGGTCTCCGGGAGCAGGACGGCCGCGAAGGTGGCGAGCGCGCCGGCGGTGGAGACCAGGGCGGCGGCGACGAACACCGCGTCCTTCTCCGGCAGCAGGCCGGCCAGCAGTACGGAGACCACCAGGGCGGCGACGCAGCCGACCAGGAACTGGAGCCGGCCGGGGCCGTCCCCGAGGTGGGCGACGGCGATCACGCCGCTGCCGCCGATCATGGCGTGCGGCAGCGCGCCGAGGCCGAGCGCGACGGCCGCGTGGGCGTCCTGGTAGACCCGGGCGCGGACCCCGGCGAGCGCGGTGAGCACGACGGCGGTGACGCCGGCCAGCACGCCGGGCAGGCCGTGCATGTCGTGGCGCAGGTCGGAGAACCAGAGCGCGAAGCCGAGCAGGGTGAGCAGCACCCCGGCGCCGATCAGGCCGAAGCCGCGCATCAGCTCGGCGGTCCAGAACCGGCGGTCGGCCTCGACGGCGCTGGCGATCGCGTCGGCGACGTCGTCGTAGACGGCCGGCGGGAGCGACTCGGCGAAGGGGCGCAGCGCCAGCAGGTCGCCGTCGCGGACCTGCTGGGCGGCCAGCGGCAGCCCGCTGTCGAGCACCGTGCCGTCCCGGCGGACCAGGTGGAAGCCGGTGGGGGTGCCGTCGGGCTGGCTCTGGTTGGCCAGCCGCAGCACCTCGGGGTAGACGTCCGCGAGCGGGACGTCCTCGGGCAGGGCGACGTCGATCCGGCGGTCCGGGGCGACGACGGTCACCCGGCAGTAGCCGGTGGCGGCCGCGGTGCTCACGCTCCCACCCCGCTTCGCCCGGCAGGCGCTCCGCCCACTGCGCGGTGTTCGATGATGAGCTCGCTCCGCTCACTCATGCCCGCACCTCGATCCTTCGACGCACGTGGCGCTCCCCCTTGTTGACGGTGCCGAGGCCCGGCGGCGCTCGGTGTTGCTGTGGAACCGGCCCGACCGGGCCGCGAGTTGGCGCGGCGTTACCCTACCCGTTCGGTTCGTGTCCGGTGCCGGTGCGTGCCGGGCCCTGGCGGGCGGTGCGGGGGCGACCGTTAGGATCGGCGCCTGCGCAGAGGTACGGGGGCTGCGCTGGGTGGGGCGTCCCCAGTCACCGGATTCCCGTACGGAGCGTGCGCAAGTCACGTGAGGGCTGATGCCGAAGTGATCGATCGACGCCGCGGGGTGGATGACACATGGGTGTGATCACGGTCAAGCGACCGGCCAGGGCGTATCCGCCCACCGTGCCGGACGAACCGGTGGAGCTGGTGAGCCCGCCCGAACTGCCCCGGCAGGGCGGCGAGGACTGGCTGATGAGCATCCTGCCGATGCTGGGCATGGGCGGATCGGCGGTGTTCTTCTTCTCGCCGGGGGCCGCCGCACCCATGAAGATCATGGGCGGTCTGATGATCGCCTCGACGGTCGGCATGGTGCTGGCGCAGATCGTCCGGGCCCGCAAGGGCGGCTCGACCGCGATGGCGGACGAGCGGCGCGACTACCTGAAGTACCTCCAGCAGACCCGCCGCCAGGTGCGCCGCACGGCGGAGCGCCAGCGCGGCGCGCTGCTGTTCCTGAACCCGGCCCCGGACCAGCTCTGGTCGATCGTCGAGGACGGCCGCCGGCTGTGGGAACGGCGCACCGGGGACGGCGACTTCGCGCAGATCCGGGTGGGCCTCGGGCCGGTGCAGCTGTCCACGCCGCTGGTGGCGCCGCAGACCGCGCCGATGGACGAGCTGGAGCCGCTGTCGGCGGCCGCGATGCACTCCTTCCTGAAGGCGCACGGCACCCTCCAGGACCTGCCGCTGGCGGTCTCGCTGCGGGCGTTCTACCACATCACGGTGTGCGGGGACCCGGACTCGGTGTACGGGAACGTGCGCGCGATGATCGCCCAACTGACCACCCTGCACTCGCCGGACGACCTGATGGTGGCGGTCGCGGCCGCGCCCGGTGCGGCCGAGGAGTGGGAGTGGACCAAGTGGCTCCCGCACAACCAGCACCGCAAGGAGGCCGACGGCGCGGGCTCGCGCCGGCTGTTCGCCGCCGACCTGGGCGACCTGGAGTACCTGCTCCAGGACGAGCTGGCCGGCCGCCAGCGCTTCGTGCGGGAGGTGGCCCCGCCGGCCGACCAGCCGCACCTGGTGGTCGTCATGGACGGCGCCGGGGTGCCGCACGACTCGCTGCTGGCGAGCCCGGAGGGCGTGCAGGGCGTGACGGTCATCGAGGTGGTGCCGGGCGAGGTCGACGAGCCCAGCGGGCACCTGATGGTGACGGTCAACGCCGAGGAGCTGGTGCTGCGCTCGGCCTCCGGCGCGACGTACACCGGCAAGCCGGACCTGCTCTCGGTGTGGCAGTCCGAGGCGCTGGCGCGGCAGTTGGCGCCGTACCGGATCTCGGCCGGCGGGGACGACGAGCCGCTGCTGTCCAACCTCGACTTCACCGACATGATGAGCTCGGGCGACCCGGGCTCCTTCGACGTGGCCCGCAGCTGGCGCCCGCGCGCCCAGCACGAGCGGATGCGGGTGCCGATCGGCGTCGGCGCCAACGGCGAGCACGTCTACCTGGACATCAAGGAGGCCGCGCTGGAGGGCATGGGCCCGCACGGCCTGTGCGTCGGCGCGACCGGTTCCGGCAAGTCGGAGTTGCTGCGCACGCTGGTGCTGGCGCTGGCGATGACCCACTCCTCGGAGATCCTGAACTTCGTCCTCGCCGACTTCAAGGGCGGTGCGACCTTCTCCGGCATGGCGGACATGCCGCACACCTCCGCGGTGATCACCAACCTGGAGGGCGAGCTCACCCTGGTCGACCGCATGCGCGACGCGATCGAGGGCGAGCTGCACCGCCGCCAGGAGCTGCTGCGCTCGGCGGGCAACTACGCCAACATCCACGAGTACGAGCGGGCCCGGGCGGCCGGCGCGGCGCTGGACCCGCTGCCCTCACTGGTGCTGATCATCGACGAGTTCTCCGAACTCCTCAGCGCCAAGCCCGACTTCATCGAGATGTTCATCCAGATCGGCCGGATCGGCCGCTCGCTGGGCGTGCACCTGCTGCTGGCCTCGCAGCGCCTGGAGGAGGGCAAGCTGCGCGGCCTGGACACCTATCTGTCGTACCGGATCGGTCTGCGCACCTTCTCGGCCGCGGAGTCCCGGGCGGCGATCGGCGTGCCGGACGCCTACCACCTGCCGCCGGTGCCGGGTGTCGGCTACCTGAAGTTCGGCGAGGACGTGATGGACCGGTTCAAGGCCGCCTACGTCTCGGGGCCGTACCGGGCGCCGGGGCAGCAGCGGTCGACCGGCGGGCGGCGGGTCGACACCCGCCCGGTGGAGTTCACCGCCGCCTTCGTGGACCTCCCGGACCCGGTGGAGGTGGAGGTCGTCCCGCAGGCCCCGGAGCAGGACGACGCGCTGGTGGACACCGTCCTGGACGTCTTCGTCCAGCGGATGGCCGGCCAGGGCCCGGCCGCGCACCAGGTGTGGCTGCCGCCGCTGGAGGAGGCGCCGAGCATGGACCACCTGCTGCCGCCGCTGCAGGTCGTGCCGGAGCGCGGGCTGACCGCGCCCGGCTACCCGGCGGGCCGGCTGCGGGCGCCGATCGGCATCGTCGACCGGCCGCGCGAGCAGAAGACGGACATCCTGGAGGTCGACTACGCGGGGGCGGCCGGCCACGGTCTGATCGTGGGCGGCCCGCGCTCCGGCAAGTCGACCGTGGTGCGCACCATGGTGGCCTCGTTCGGCCTCACCCACACCCCGCTGGAGGTGCAGTTCTACCTGCTCGACTTCGGCGCGGGCAGCTTCCAGTCGCTGGGCGGGCTGCCGCACGTCGGCGGGGTGGCCGGGCGCCTGGACGTGGACAAGGTGCGCCGGATGGTCTCCGAGGTGCACGGAGTGCTCAACCGGCGCGAGGAGCTGTTCCGGGCCGCCGGGATCGACACCATCGCCACCTACCGGGCCCGCCGGGCGGCCGGCCGGCTGCCGGACGAGGCCTTCGGCGACGTCTTCCTGGTGATCGACGGCTGGAACACCTTCAAGCAGGAGTTCGAGGGCCTGGAGCCGGTGATCGGCGACATCGCCCAGCGCGGCCTCGGCTACGGCGTGCACCTGGTGATCACCGCGGCCCGGTACGCCGAGGTGCGCCCGGCCCTGAAGGACCTGCTGCAGAACCGGACCGAGCTGAAGCTCGGTGACGCGATGGAGTCCGAGGTCGACCGCCGGGTGGCGCAGAACGTCCCGTCGCTGGCCGGGCGCGGCATCACCCCGGAGCGGCTGCACTTCCTGTCCGGCCTGCCCCGGCTGGACGGCTCCTCCTCGGTGGAGGACCTCCAGAACGGCGTGGCCGGGCTGGTCGCCGCCGTCGACGGGGCCTGGACCGGCCCGCGCGCCCCGCAGGTGCGGATGCTGCCGGCCGTCCTGGACGGCCACGCGCTGCCGAAGGGCTTCGAGCACCCGGAGCGCGGCGTCGCCTTCGGCGTGGACGAGGCGGAGCTGGCACCGGTCTTCGTCAACTTCGAGACCGACCCGCTGTTCATCGTCTTCGGCGACACCGAGTCCGGGAAGTCGGCGGTGCTGCGGATGCTGATCAAGCAGATCACCGAGCGGTACACCCCGGACCAGGCCGGCATCGTGGTCGGCGACTACCGGCGCGCGCTGCTCGGCACCGTGCCGCCGGAGTACCTGGTGGAGTACGCGGCCGCGCAGCCGGCCATGGCGGCCATCGTGGACATGCTGCGCGGCGCCTGCTCGCGCCGCCTGCCGGGCCCGGACGTGACCGCCGAGCAGCTGCGCAACCGCAGCTGGTACAGCGGCAAGGACATGTTCGTGATCGTCGACGACTACGAGCTGGTCGCGACGAGCTCGGGCAACCCGCTGGCCCCGCTGGCCGAGTTCCTGCCGTTCGCCCGCGACATCGGCCTGCGGGTGATCGTGGCCCGCAGCGCGGGCGGCGCCGGCCGCTCGCTGTACGAGCCGGTGCTGCAGCGGATGCGCGAGCTCGGCGGCCAGGGCGTGATCCTCTCCGGCAACCGGGACGAGGGCGCGCTGCTGGGGACGGTCAAGCCGCAGGCGCTGCCGCCGGGCCGCGCCGTCTTCGTGTCACGCCGCGTGACCAGCGGGCAGATGGTCCAGACGGGCTGGCTGCCGGTGGCGTAGCCGCGCCGGCCGTCACGGACGGTGAGCGAAGGGGTCGGACTCGTGGAGTCCGGCCCCTTCGGCGTCCCGGGTTCCGAAACGTTACCTAGATCTTTCCGGGCGGGGGCTGCGGTTCCCGTACCCCGCCGGGGAGTTGCCGGGCATCTCAGGGGCACCTGGGCGTATCACCGCTCACTCGAAGTACGACCTTGGAATCGCGGTCCGCCCCCTTTGTTCACCTTCGATTCAATTGCCATGTGGCCAAAGTAACAAGTCGGACAAAGCTGGCAATGACCGAACGTGATCATCGGATCGTATGTCTATGCCGTTCACCGCAACGGATTCCGAAGCAGTTCCGGCGTTGACGCGATCAATACGCCCAAGGTTCCATGGCGGCCAGGGAGCGCCTGGAACCGGACACCGAGCAACCAGCCAGCGGAGGCGATACCGCTCCCACCCCAGCACCGCACAGAGCCGATCGGAAGCCACATGACCGACACGCTTCGCCCGCCACAGACCGTAGCCGCCCCCGCGGCCGAGGCGGCAGCGCCCCAGCAGCTCAAGCGCTCGATCGGCGTCGTGGGCGGCACCCTGCTCACGCTGTCCTGCGTCACCCCCGCCTCGACGCTCTTCGTGATCGTGCCGGAGCTGTTCTCCAGCATCGGCAGCGCCACCGCGCTGGCCATCGCGATCGGCACCGTGCTCTGCGTCGCGGTCGCGTTCTGCTACTCCGAACTCGGCACCCTGATCCCCAGCGCCGGCGGCGAGTACGCGATGGTCGGCACCCTGGCCGGGCGGCTGATGGGCTGGCTGGTCTTCGTGCTCTCCCTGATCGTGGTGATGATCGTCCCCTCGGTCATCGCCCTCGGCACCGCCGACTACCTCGCGCCCGTCCTGCACCTCGACAAGGCCATGACCGGCGCCGCCGTGATGCTGGCCGCCACCCTGGCCGGCCTGCTCGACCTGCGCGCCAACGCCTGGATCACCGGCGTCTTCCTGGTCCTGGAGGTCATCGCGGCCGGCGTGGTCTCGGTGCTCGGCTTCGCCCACACCAACAGCGACGCCCCCAGCCTGCTGCACGGCGTGGTCACCGGGGACGGCGGCGCCACCACCACGGTGACCGTCGGCGCCATCGTCGGCGCGCTCGGCATCGCCCTGTTCATCACCCAGGGCTTCTCCACCGCCGTCTACCTGTCCGAGGAGCTGGAGAACCCGCGCCGCAACGTCTCGCGCACCGTGCTGTGGACGCTCGGCATCTCCTCCGCGATCATCCTGGTCCCGGTCGTCGCGATCACCGTGGGCGCCCCCGACCTGCAGACCCTGGCCTCCGGCGACATCTCCGGCATGGTCACCGCCTGGAGCAACTCCGCGGTCGGCACCTTCATCAGCCTCTGCGTCGCGCTGGCCATCATCAACGCCGGCATCGTCATGGTCATCCAGAACTCCCGGGTGCTGTTCGCCTCCGCCCGCGACAAGGCCTGGCCGGAGCCGGTCAACAAGGCCTTCGGCACCCTCGGCCGGTTCGGCTCGCCGTGGATCGCCACCCTGGCGGTCGGCCTGCCCGGCGCCGCCCTCTGCTTCGTCAAGGGCGAGCTGCTGAGCAACATCACCGGCGTCGCCGTCACCGGGATGTACCTGCTGGTCGCGATCGCCGCGCTGCTCTCCCGCCGCGGCCACCACAAGCACGCCTCCGCCTGGCGGATGCCGCTGTGGCCGGCCGTCCCGGTCGTGCTGATCGCCGTCCTGGTCTACGTGATGACCAAGCTGGACACCGAGCCCCTGCTGTGGACCGGCGGCATCACCGCCGCCGCCACCCTCTACTGGCTGTTCTACCTGCGCCCCCGGCAGGACACCCGCTGGGTGATCAGCCTCCCCGAGGACCAGCAGGACTGACCCCCACCCCTCCCCCACACGGCGGTGCCCCGGGCCTCCCCCAGGCCCGGGGCACCGCCGTCTCCCGCGCTACTTCTTCGGCGTCCACTGCGGGCTGGCGGCGACCGCCCGCAGCTCCGCCTCGGTCAGCAGCGGATCGCCCTTCGACACCAGCGTGACCAGGACCTCCACGCCGTCCGGCCGCATCGCGTCCACGACCTGCACCCCCTTCGGGACCTTGGCCGCCGCGCCGCGCGCCAGGAGCCTCGTCCCGTCCGGCAGGGTCTCCGCGCCCTGGTACGCCTCCGGCCCCGGCCGGTCGTCGGGGGCCTTCGCCCAGTTCTCGACCGTCAGCGTCAGGGTCCCGGTCCGCCCGCCCCCGGCCAGCTCGAAGTCCGCCCGCAGGTCCCGGCTCCTGCGGTCGGTCACCGTCACCCCGGCGGGCAGCAGCCCGGTCAGGACGGACTCGCGGTCCTGCAGCGACAGGCCCGGGTCGATCGCCTCGGTGTCGACGCCGTCGAACCTGAGGGCCGCGACGACCCGGTTCCAGGACGGGTCCGTGACGACGGCCTTCAGCTGGTCCGGCGTGAGCGGCGGGTTGGGCCGGCTGTCCGGCGCGTCCTTCTCCTGGGGCGAGTTCCACTCGCTGAGGCCGATCAGCCCGCCGTCCGGACGGGCCACCGAGGCGCGCCACTCCTTGGTGGTGGCCCGGTGGTCCGGGTACTCGTAGCCCTGGGTGAGCATGAGCTTCGACCCGTCCGGCAGCACGGTGACGGCGCAGGAGTCCAGCGAGGCGAGCTTGAGGTCCGTCGGGCAGGTCTGCGGCTGGACGTCCTTGGGGCGGTGCTTCTGGATGCTGAGGCCCATCAGCGACCGGCCCTGGCCGTCGTCGAACACCAGGTTGGCGTCCGCGTACATCCCCTTGTTCTCGTCGGTTCCGTGCCCCTTCGCGTCGGACACCTGGCCCTTGGGCAGCAGGGCCTGGAAGGTGGCGACCACCTCGTCCCCGGTGATCACCACCGGGGCGGAGGACTTCACCGAGGTCGGGGTGGCCGAGGCGGTGGCGCCGTCGCCGCCGGCGGTGGCCGCCGGGGCGGAGGCCGCGCTCACCGTGCCCGCGTCCTTCGTCCCCGGGAAGCCCAGGTACACCGCGCCGGTGCCCACCAGGGCCAGCGCCGCCGCCCCGCCCACCACGGCGGCGGTCGAACGGCGGCGCCAGCGGCCGCGGCCGCGCCGGTAGCCGCCCGCGACCAGGTCGGCCTGGCCGGGGCGGAAGCCTTCGCCCGTACGGGTGAGGGCATAGAGAAGATCGTCCTCGAACTTGTCTGGTTCGGACATGGGTGTTCACCGTCTCCTTGCGTCGCGGGTGGTGGTGAGAGGTACCGGGCGGTCGGCGGCCTGCCTCAGCGGGCGGCGAGCTCGGCCAGCGAGTCGCCGAGCAGGGCGCGCAGCCGGGCCAGGGCCCGGGTGGTGCGGGTACGGACGGCCCCGGAGGAGACCCGCATGGCCTCGGCGGTCTCCTCGACGCTGCGGTCCTCCCAGTAGCGCAGCACCAGGACCACGCGGTCCTTGGGCGGCATCCGGCCGAGCGCGTCGAGGAGGGTCAGCCGCAGCGTGCGGTCGGCGTCCTGCCCCTCCGGCTCCGGCAGGGCGTCGCTGGGGCGCTCACCGCTGGAACGGCGGCGCTGCTGGGCGAGGAAGGTGCGCACCATCACGGTGTGGGTGTAGGCCGCCGGGTTGTCGATCCGGCCGCGGCCGGTGAAGGCGCTGCGCCGCCACAGCACGTACATCCGGCTGAGGGCCTCCTGCACGAGGTCCTCGGCGTAGTGGGTGTCGCCGCTGGTGAGCAGGCAGGCCGAGCGGTACAGGTGGCCGGTCCGGCCGGAGACGAGTTCCAGGAACTCCGCGTCCTTGGCCTCCCGGCCCGCCCCGATCCACCCCATGCGCCCTGCCCCCCGCGGTCCGCCGTCCCTGACACTTCATCGATGCGGCGGGCGGGCTGCGGTGTTACAGGGGTTCCGGCGGTTCTTCGACGCGCCGGCCCGGCCGGGCCCCGAGCTGGCGGGGGTCGGGCGTGAGTCGGGCGTCAGTCGGCGGACTTGCGCCGGTGGTCGCGCAGCACCGTGCCGCCGCCGATCAGCAGGGCGACCAGCAGCGCGCCGACGCCGAGGACGTACGTCGCGGTGCGGCCGTCCCGGTCGGCCTGGGTCTCGCCGAGACCCACCGGGCGCGGCACGATCGGCGCGGCGGCGAGCTGCACCGGGGCGTCCGGGGTGGGCGCGAAGGGCGCGTCGTCGGGGGCCTTGGTGACGGCCCTGACCGGGTCCACCACGCCCCAGCCGGTGAAGTTGTCCGGCTCGCGCTGGGTGCGCTGCGCGGTCTGCTCGATCCAGGCCCGCACCTGGGCCGCCTTCCAGTTCGGGTGGGCGCTCCACAGCAGCGCGGCGAGCCCGGAGACGTACGGGGCGGCGAAGCTGGTGCCGTTGTCCACGCACTGGCCGCTCCCGGGCACGGTGGACAGCATGTCGACACCGGGCGCGGCGACCTTCACAAAGCCGCCGTACTGGGAGAACGGCGCGCGCTCGTTGTTGCGGTCGGAGGCGCCGACGGCCAGCACGGTCGGGAAGGCGCCCGGGTAGGTGTCGCCCTCCTTGCCGTCGTTCCCGGTGGAGGCGACCACCACGATGTTCTTCGCCTCGGCGTAGTCGACGGCGGCCTTCAGCTCCTGGTACCCGCCGAAGCGGGCGTCGCCCGCGCCGCGCACGTCCTGGGAGATGTTGATGACCTTGACGCCGGGCTGGTCGGCCGCCTTCCTGATCGCCGTGACCAGGGTGGAGACGTCGCCGTTGCCGTCGCTGTCGTTCTGCCGGATCGAGAAGATCCTGGCGTCGGGGGCCAGTCCGACGAAACCGGTGGTCTTCCTGGGGCCGGCCGCGATGATCCCGGCCACCTTGGTGCCGTGGCCGACCGGGTCCTCGATGGACTTGCCCGGGATCGCCTCCTTGGTCTCCCGGTTGACCAGCAGGTTGGGGCCCTCGTCGACCTTTCCGCTCAGCTGCGGGTTGTTGACGTCCACCCCGGTGTCGATGACCGCGACCGTCACGCCCGCGCCGGTGGTCTTCCCGCCCTGCCACAGCTCGTCCAGCAGCAGGCGCTGCAGCGACCACGGCACGGTCGGCACGTCGGGCGCCGGCTTGGGGCAGTCGCCGGCCGCGGCCAGTCCGGGCCCGCCCTCGGCGTACGCCGGGGCGGCGAGCGGGCCGCCCAGCACCGCGAGCGCGGCGAGCGCCGCGGCCGCCTTCCGGTACCCGTGTCGGGACACCCTGCCACCCCTCATGTCGTCCACCCGTGTCGCGCGTCGGGGGCGGGTGCCCGGAATCCGGGTACCCGCCCCCTGCTGTTCCCTACGGAACCCGAACGTCAGCCCCAGAGCTTGGCGTTGGCGTCCTCGGTCGTCCGGTAGCTCTGCGCGGCCTGGTCCAGCGAGGTCGCGATCTGCGTGCAGGTCTTCTGCAGGTCGGCGGCGCGGGCGTCCCACTGGGCCTGGTGGGCCTGGTAGCCCTCCTGGGCCGCACCCTGCCAGCTGGAGGCGATGCGGGTGACGTTGCCCTTGAGGTCGTTCAGCAGGTGGTCGATGCGGCTCGCCGAGGCCTTGACCTCCTCGGACGCGTGGTGAACGGTCTCGAAGTTGACGAGAATGTGGTCGGACACGTTGTCTCCCTAGACGAGGGTGCGGAGCGCCACGCGGTCAGTGGCGGGCGCTCCGCGGAGCGGTGGATCGGGACAGAACGGCGGTCGGCGCGGGTGCGACGATCAACGCGGAAGCGGTGATCAGCCCTGGGCCGAGGAGAACATCGCCTTCTGCTCCTCTTCGGTGCTCGCGTAGTGCTTGGTGGTCAGCTCGATCGCGTGCTTGATCGCGGTCAGCGACTCCTTCAGCTTCGCGATGTCCTCGTTGACCCGGTTCTGCAGGGTCGTGTAGGCGCTCGCGGCCTGGCCCTGCCAGCCGCCGGTGATGCCGGAGACCGTGCTGATCAGCTTGGTCCGCTCGGCCTCGATCTTGCCGATGGCCTCTTCGATCTGCTTGGCGAACGCCAGCATCTCCTGCGCCGTCATCGTGAACTGACCCTGAGCCATGCTCCACCGTCCCCCATGAGACAACATTTTGCGTGCACGGAGGGCCCGCGAGGGGCCCCACCGTGCCATCACCCGTGTGATGTCCAGCAGCACTGTAGTCGGCACACGCAGCTCGCCCAACACCGAGCACAGAGTAGTTACCAGACCATGACACTGCGGCCAATTCGGTTGCCGCGCTTGGCCGGTCAGGCGTTCTGCGGCTGGGCGGCGCTCTTCGCGGTCAGCGGCGGACCGGCCGGAACCAGGTTCGACCACTCCTTCGGCACCGGCAGCGGCTGGACCCCCTGGTAGCCCAACCTGGCCTGGTTGCCGCCCGGTTCCTCCTGCTGGCCGGGCTCCTGGGACGGCGCCCCGGGGGCCGGCGTGGCCGTCGGCTGCGGCGTCGGCTGCTTCGGCGGGGCGCTCTGGCCGGGCTGCGGCGAGGCCGTGGGACGCTGGCCGCCGTCGCCGTTGGACGGGACGGAGTAGCGCAACCCGGTCTCGGTGATCAGGAAGTCGGTCCCGGAGCCGGCCGCCGCGTGGTCCAGCGAGCGGTAGAACAGCCCGTGACCGGGGGTCACGTACGCGGCCCCGGCGCCGTTGTTGTACGGCGCGGGGTACGTCGTCCCGGCCCAGACGCTGCGCTTGGCGGTGGCCCCGTCCGCGGCGACGCCGTCGTAGGTGCTGCACACGACCATCCGGGCGTCCTGGCGGTCCTGCCAGTTGTTCACCGGCGCACCGGTCTTCAGCGGCCAGTCCGGCGCGGTGCCCTTCAGCGCGACGTCGCCGCCCCACTGGGCGTTGTCGGCCGGGATCATCTCGTCGCTGCGCGGCTTCTTGTCCTGGTCGTACTTGTAGAGCATCTGGTATGCCGGGTTCTGCCGGATCAGCTCCGCCTGGAACGGGGTGACCAGGAACAGCTGCTCCTTGCCGACCACGTAGTGGCGGTCCTGGTAGTGCACCAGCCGGCCGACCCGGCGGTCGGCCTGGTTGCCCAGCTCCACCTTGGAGTTGGCGCCCTGGCTGTCGGCCACGCCCTCGACCTGCGGGAAGGTGATCGGGGTGGCGGTCACCAGGGTGTCCAGCCAGTCCCGCTTGACCCGCTGCGGCACCGCGTTGGGCCCGAACACCGCGGTGATCAGCGCCTTGCGCTCCTTGTCGTCCGACTGCGGGGTGCCGATCTCGTGCTTGCGGCCCTGCGCGTCGACCAGGAACACCGCCGCACCCGAGGCGGCCGGCTGACCCGCCGCCGGCGCGGCCGAGATCTGCTGCTCGTCGGCCTGCTGCACCAGCATCAGCTGGTCCGGGCCGAGCATCCGGTCCTTGGCCGCCAGCGCCGTCGCGTCCGCCCCGGCCGCCACGAACACCGCCTGGTTGACGGTCTCCTGCTTGTCGTCCGAACCCGGGCGGTCGCACACCGCCCACTTCATCGGCTTGTTCGCGTTGTCCGTGGTCGGCAGCTTGTCCGGCGCGTACGGGATGCCGATCGTCGGCCCGTGGTTGGGGTAGCGGTCGAGCACCCCGTCGTCCACCACCACGACCTTGGCGCCCGCGGGCAGCACCAGCCGCGCCGAGGACATGTTGAGGACCTGGTGCAGCCGCTTGGTCTTGTTGTCCTGGTCGGTGAGCACCACGTACCGGGTCGTCGACTGCTTGCCCTGGATGATGTTCTTGCCGTCGTCCCACTTCACCGGCGCACTCGGCTTGAAGACCCCCCAGAGCCCGAAGCCGGCCACCACCACCGCCCCGGCCAGCACACTCGGCAGCACCGCCTTCACCGGACGCGGCGCGTCCTCGTCGCTGCCGCCGCCGGCGGGCAGCAGGAAGGCGCCCACCGTGCGCTTGCGGGCGAAGGTGTACGCGTTCAGCTCGTCCCGGCGCGATGCCATACCTCGTCGTCCCCCTAGTCAGACGTTGTCGGGCGTTGTCAGACCGACCTGCCCCGTGGTCACCCGCCGGGCACGAACCGGCGCGAACCCTCTACGATGCGGCAGCAGACGGTGAGTACGGTACGGGTACGGTCCGCGACACAGCCAGCCGGGCCGCGAGAACGGATCAGAGAGGGCCACCGGGGGATGCCAAGCCAGACCGCTCCAGGACGCCGCCGCAGTGCGGGCGGCGGGAGGGCGCGCCGGGCCGGCCGGGCGCAGCACAGCACGCCGACGGCCGAGACCGGGACGGGGACAGGACCGGGGACGGGGCCCGACCGGCCGCAGCCGACCGGCACCGGGGGCGGCGGCGCCGTCCAGGTCCGGATCAACCCCCGACCGGGGCTGCTCGGCGGGCGGTTGAAGCTCCAGCAGCTCGTCCTGGTCGAGGTCGCGGCGGCCCTGGTCGCCGTCGGCTGGACGATCAGCCGGACGGTCGCGGCCGGCTTCGGCGCCGTCGCGCTGGTGCTGCTCGTACTCGCCCTCCTCCCGGTGCGCGGCCGCACCGTCCCGGACCTGCTGCGGGTCCGCGCCGCCCTCAAGTCCCGCCGCAGGCAGGCCCGGACGCTGCTGCCGCCGGCCGGCACCGACCCGGCGCTGGCGCCCGCGCTGGAGCTCGAACCGGGGCTGCGCACCTGCACCCACGCCACCGAGGCCGAGTTCGGCGGCCGCCCGGTCCGCCGGGAGACCGGCATGGTCGGCGACGGGACCTTCCTCACCTCGGTCCTGCTCGTCCAGGCCAAGGACCAGCCGCTGCGCCCGGTGCGCACCGCGCTGCCGCTGCCGCTGGACGTGGTCTGCTCGGCGCTCACGGTGGACGACATCACCCTGGAGTCGGTGCAGCTGGTCCAGCACACCCAGCCCGCCCCCGCCCAGCACCTGCCCGAGCAGTCGCTGGCCGCCCGCGCCTACCGCGAGCTGCCGGACGGCACCTCCACCCCCGGACTGCGGCTGACCTGGGTCGCGCTCAAGCTCGACCCGGAGCGCGCGGCGACCGCCGTCCGGGCCCGCGGCGGCGGCGAGGAGGGCGCCCGCAAGGCGCTGCAGCGGGTCACCGACCAGCTGGCCGGCCGGCTCAACAGCGCGGGCTTCAACGCGACCGTGCTGGACGAGCGCGAGCTGATCGCCGCGCTGGCCATCGCCACCTGCGCCAACCCGATCGCGGTGGCCGGCCGCCAGGGCACCGGCAGCGGCGGCGGCACCACCCGCCGCACCCAGGAGGGCAACCGGTTCTGGCGGATCGACGACCGCTGGCACACCACGTACTGGATCTCCCGCTGGCCGCAGCTCAGCCGCCCCGGCGGCGCCCCCGGCCGGATCGCCGCGCCGGACCTGGTCAACCTGATCACCGGCTCGCCGGCCCTCGCCAGCACCTTCAGCCTGACCGCCGGGCACGGCACCGGCGGCTCGGTGACGGTCAGCGGGCACCTGCGGGTGACCGGGCGCAACGAGAGCGAGGTCGGCCAGGTCGGCCGCCAGGTGGAGACCCGGGCCCAGAGCACCGGGCTCGGCCTCGTCCGGCTCGACCTGGAGCAGGCCCCCGGCATGCTCGCCACCCTGCCGCTCGGAGGGGCTTCCTGATGGCGTACCAGACCTACCCCACCGTCGGCCCGCAGCCCGGGGCCGAGCAGCGCCGCACCAGGCCGCGGATCCTGCCCGGCTTCGGACTGCGCGGCCCGCGCCGGGAGAAGCACGTCCTGGAGGCGGCCGACCTCGCGGCGCTGGCCTTCCCGGTCGGCGACGACGGCGTGGTCATCGGCGTCGACCCGCAGGGACTGCCCGCCGTGCTCGGCCTGTTCCGCCCGACCTCGTACGACCTGGTGCTCGTCGGCGGCATGTGGACCGCGCAGGTCATCGCGCTGCGGGCGGCCGCGATCGGCGCCCGGGTCGCGGTGGAGACCGCCCGCGGACAGCTGTGGGGCCCGCTGGCCCAGGCCGCCGGCGGCGGCCAGCCCTGCGTGACGGTCCACCAGGTCGGCCGGCTCGGCCCGCAGGGCGCCTCGGTGGCCTCGCCGGTCCTGGTGGTGCGCGACCTCGGCGCCCGCCCGCCGCGCAGCCGGCTCTCCGCCGCGCCCTGGCAGACCACCCTGACCCTGCTGCCCTACCTGGGCCCGAACGCCTCCCGGGTGCTGAACGCGGCCGACCTGGTCGGCGTGCAGCGGATCTCGCCGCAGGAGGCGGAACTGACCGGCCGGGTGCTCTCGCTGCCCCCGGAGGACGTGGCCGCCCTGCCCACCCTCGGCGACGACCTCACCCTGTGGGCGACCCGGATGCGGCGCCAGTACGTACGGGCCGTGGCCGGGCAGGCCGAACAACAGGTGCTCGGCGGGCCGCGCCGGATGGACTGAGCAGCGGCTCGCCGCACCGGGCGGGCCGTCGGGGAACCGAAGCCGCCTTCAACGGGGGTTGCCGTACGGCCTAGTCTTTGATGCGGCAACGGCACCGCTGAACAAGCGGCGGCGAACACGAGGGAGCCAGAAAAGTGAGCAGCGATCGGGACGGCGTCTACGTCGGCGACAACGCGGCGGAGGACGACGACGACTGGTCGGACGCGCCTGACTACACTCCCCCGTCCTGGTACGTGCAGACGGAGCCCGCGGCGGCTGCTGGGGCTCCGGCCGCTGGGGCTCCGGCCGCTTCGGCTCCGGCTGCCGGGGCTCCGGCCTCGGCCGACGCCCCGGTGCCCGCCGCCGCCGCTCCGGCGCAGGCCCAGCAGGCCCCGGCGCAGCAGGCCGCTCCGGAGCAGCGGCAGGCCCAGGCTCCGGTGCCCGGCCAGGCCGCCGCCCCGGCGGCGGAGGCCGCGCCGGCCGCCGTCCCGGCCCCGACGCCCGCTGCCACGCCCACGCCCGCCGCGCCGGTCCCGCCGGTGCAGGCCGAGGCGCAGCACGTCCCGTTCCCGGCGGCCGCCCCGGCTCCGCCGGTCGCCGAGCAGCCGCAGGCCGGTGCCCCGGCCTGGCCGACGCCGGAGGCCGCGGCGCAGCAGCCCGCGCCGCAGCCGTACCCGGCGCCCGCCCCTGCTCCCGCGCCCGTCGCGCCCGCGCAGCCGCAGAACTTCGCGCAGCCGCCGGTCCAGCAGGCCCCGCCGCAGTACCCCCAGGACCCGTCGGCCGCCTGGGACCCGCAGGCCGCGTGGGCGGCCCAGCAGGCCCAGCAGGCCCAGCAGCCGCAGCAGGTCCAACAGCCGCAGCAGCCGCAGCCGCTGCCGCCCCAGCACGCCGCCGCCCCGCAGCAGCCCGGCCCGGTGCCCCAGCCCGGCCCGGTGGACCCGCGCCAGGGCGGCTGGCCGCAGCCCGCCGCGTACCAGCAGCCGGTCCCGCCGCAGCCCGGCCCGCAGGCCCAGCCCGGCCCGCCGCTGCCGGGGCAGCCGCTGCCCGGCCAGCCGTGGCAGCAGCAGCCGCAGGCCCCGCAGCCCAGCGCGTTCCAGCAGGCCGCCGCCCCGCAGCAGACCGCGCACGGCGCGCCGCTCGGCTACACCGCCGCCGTCGAGCTGTCCTCGGACCGGCTGCTGCGCAGCCAGCCCAAGCAGCAGCGCCAGCAGCCGCGCTTCCAGTTCGGCGGCAAGGCCGCGGCGGCCGAGAAGGCCCGCAAGCTGGAGATCATCCGCACCCCGGTGCTGAGCTGCTACCGGATCGCCGTGATCAGCCTCAAGGGCGGCGTCGGCAAGACCACGACCACCACCGCGCTCGGCGCGACCCTGGCCAGCGAGCGCCAGGACAAGGTGATCGCGATCGACGCCAACCCGGACGCCGGCACCCTGGGCCGCCGGGTGAAGCGCCAGACCGGCGCGACCATCCGCGACCTGGTGACGGCCATCCCGCACCTGCGCAGCTACATGGACATCCGTCAGTTCACCTCGCAGGACCTGAACTCGGGCCTGGAGATCCTGGCGAACGACGTCGACCCGGCGGTCTCGACCACCTTCAACGACTCGGACTACCGCCAGGTGATCGACGTGCTGGGCCGCCAGTACCCGATCATCCTGACCGACTCCGGCACCGGCCTGCTGTACAGCGCGATGCGCGGGGTGCTGGACCTGGCCGACCAGCTGATCATCGTCTCCACCCCCAGCGTGGACGGCGCCTCCAGCGCCTCGACCACCCTGGACTGGCTCTCCGCGCACGGCTACGCGGACCTGGTCCAGCGCAGCATCACGGTGGTCTCCGGGGTGCGCGAGACCAGCAAGATGATCAAGGTCGAGGACATCGTCGCGCACTTCCAGACCCGCTGCCGCGGCGTGATCGTGGTGCCGTTCGACGAGAGCCTGGCGGCCGGCGCCGAGGTCAACCTCGACATGATGCGGCCCAAGGTCCGGGAGGCCTACTTCGAGCTGGCCACCCTGGTCGGCGAGGACATCATCCGGGCCCACCAGGCCGCCGCCGCCCAGCAGGCCGGCTGGCAGCAGCAGGCCCAGGCCGGCTACCCGCAGTCGGGCGGCCCCCAGCCGTACGCCGACCCGCAGCAGCAGGCCCAGCCGTACCCGCAGCAGGCCGGCCAGCCCGCCCCCGGGGCGCCGTGGGCCCCGCAGCCCGGCCAGGCCCCGCCGCCCCCGCCCGGGTACGGCTACCCGCAGCAGCCCGCCCCCGGGGCGCCCTGGCCGCAGCAGCCGGGGCCGGGCTACGGCTACCCGCCGCCCCCGCCCCAGCAGTGACAGCGACGGAAGGGGCCCACCGACCTGGTGTCGGTGGGCCCCTTCCGTCGTCCTGCGACGCCTCGGATGCCGTCGCTCAGATGCCGTCGGTCAGCTCGCGGGCCCGCTTGACGTCGTCGGCCATCCGGTCCAGCAGCGCGTCGATGGAGTCGAACTTCTCCATCCCGCGCAGGTAGGCCAGGAAGTCCACGGCCACGTGCAGCCCGTACAGGTCCAGGCCGACCCGGTCGATGGCGTAGGCCTCGACGGTGCGGGTGGTGCCGTCGAAGGTCGGGTTGGTGCCGACCGAGATCGCCGCCGGCATCCGCTCGCCGTCGGCGGTCAGCCAGCCCGCGTACACGCCGTCCGCCGGGATCGCGCTGTGCGGCACGGTGTCGACGTTGGCGGTCGGGTAGCCCAGGTCGCGGCCGCGCTGCGCGCCGCGCACCACCACGCCCTCGACCCGGTGCGGACGGCCCAGCACCTCGTTGGCGCCGGCCATGTCCCCGGTCTCCACCAGCCGGCGGGTCAGGCTGGAGGAGAACGGCTCGCCGTCCCCGGCCGTGCCGCACACCTGGAGGTCGACCACCTCGACCTCGAAGTCGTCCGCCCGGCCCAGTTCGCCGAGCAGCTCGACGTTCCCGGCCGCCCGGTGCCCGAAGCGGAAGTTGGGGCCCTCGATGACGACCCGCGCGTGCAGCGCGTCCACCAGTACCTGCCGGACGAAGGTCTCCGGGGACTCCTGGGAGAACTCGGTGGTGAACGGCAGCACCAGCACCGCGTCCACGCCCAGCTCCGCGATCAGCTCGGCACGGCGCGGGTGCGGCGCGAGCAGCGGCGGGTGGCTGCCCGGGCGGATGACCTCGCGCGGGTGCGGGTCGAAGGTCACCACGACCGCCGGGACGCCCAGTTCGCGGGCCCGCTCGACCGCCCGCCCGATGATCAGCTGATGTCCTCGGTGCACCCCGTCGAACGAGCCGATGGTGACGACGCTGCGTCCCCAGTCCCCGGGGATCTCCTCCAGGCCACGCCAGCGCTGCACCTGACCGCTCCTTGTTCCGTACGGCGCGTACCCTCTGTACGCTCAAACGCTCAAAACCCGAACCCCTATAGCGTGCCATGCGCCTGCCCCGGCTCAGGCACCGGAATACGGGTTGAGCCCGCCGACGGCCCCGCGGCCCGCCCGGAGACGGCCCGCTCGGCCTCCGCGGCGGCGTACTGCGGGTCCCGTCCGGCCGCCGCCAGGGCCCGCATCCGGGCCAGCCGGGGGCCGTCCGGGGCGGTCGGCGCGGCCCCGGACGGCCACCGGGCGAGCAGCCGGGCGAAGGCCGCCGACCGCCCGGCGCAGCGCACCAGCAGCTCGTCCGCGCCCGGCAGCCCGGTGCCGGCCCGGGCCAGCACCGCCCGGGCCCGGGCCGGGTTCTCGGCCGCGCAGTGCTCGGCGAGCCGCTCCACGGCGACGGTCAGCACCGCCGGGTCGGTCTCGGCGGCGAGCAGGGTGTCCAGCAGCTCGCAGCGCAGCGCGTCCGCCGCCGGGTCCGCCACCGGGACGGACAGCACCTCGGCGAACGGCCGCCGGACGGCCGCGCTGCGGGCCGCCAGCGCGGCGCCGATCAGCACCCGCAGCTCCAGCCGGTCGGCCGGGCCGGCGGCGGCGCGCGCCAGCCGGCGGCCGAGGTAGTCGACGGCGACCGGGCCGGCCAGCCCCGGGTTCCCGCGCAGCAGCCCGGCGGCCAGCTCGGCGCCCCGCCGCACGGCCGCCGGAGCGGTGGCGTCGGCGAGCACCCGCAGCGTCTCGGCGGGGGCCGCGCCGGGGGCGGCCGAGCACTCGGCGAAGGCCGCCAGGACGGGTTCCGGGTCGCTCTCCAGGGCCGGGGCGAGCGCCCGCGGGGTGAGGAAGGCGTCGCCGCCGGCCCGCAGCAGGGCGAGCGCGGCCGGCAGGTGCTCGGCCCGGGTCGCCGGATCGCCGACCAGCAGCGCCAGCGCGGCCCCGTGCAGACCGGGCTCGTCCTCGCGGGCGAGCAGGGTCAGCGCGGTGTACCGCAGCAGCTCGACCCCGGCCCCGGAGGCGTACGGGGCGGTCCGCAGCGCGTGCACGGCCGCCGCGACGTGCCGCTCGGGCCGCCGGTCGTGGCTCCAGCGGTCCACCGCGCGGCAGAGCGCGGACGGCTCCTCGGCGGCGAGCACGGTGAGCAGCGCGTCCGCCCGCGGGTGCGCGGCGGCGGCCAGCGCGTCGGCCAACTCGTCCAGGGCGAGCCGCCGGTGGGCGTACAGCAGGTCGTGGGCGAGGTCGGCGACGGTGCGCCCCGGGCGGCCCGGCAGGCCGCGCGGGTCCTCGAACCAGGCGCAGAGCAGCGGGAACACCCCGACCGGGTCGGCGCGCAGCCGCTGGGCCACCACGGCGAGGAAGCGCTGCCCGGGGCCGTCGGCGGCCACCAGGCTGCGCAGCAGGGCGAGTTCGGCCTCGACGGGCAGGCCGAGGCCGGTCCAGAAGGCCGGCCCGAAGCGGCCGAGCCCGGCCGCCGGGAGCGCCACCGCGCCCGTCCCGCCCGCCCGTTCGGCGATCCGGGCCGCCATCTGGTCGAGCAGCGCCCGGTGTTCGGCCGGGTCCGGGCCGACGGCCAGGCCCTCGGCGAGCAACCGGGCCGCCCACCAGGCGGGTTCGCTGCCCGGCGGGCGCAGGTCCAGGGCGCGCCAGATCCGGTGCAGCCACGGGTCCAGGGCGCCGGCGCCCCAGGTCTCGGCCACCCGGCGCAGTGCGGCGGCGACCGGGCCGATCCGGTGCCGGGGGACGGCGTCCGCCCCGGCGGCCGTCTCCGCCGTCTCCGCCGCCGGGTGGCCGCCGGGCTCCGCCGGCTCGTCGGCGGGCCACGGCGGGGTGTCCTCGGCCTCGCCGAGCAGCAGCCGCAGCGCCGCGTCCAGGTCCAGGTGCCGGCCCTGCAGCCAGTCCGCGAACTCCCCGTGCGCGAAGCGGAACCCGGGCCCGGCCGGGACGAACAGGCCCTCGGCGAGCACCGCCGTGGCCCAGCCGCCCTCGACCGGGAACAGCTCCTCGAAGACGGCCCGGTCCAGCCCGCCGCCCGACCGGCCGCCGAGCATCCGCCGGGCCGCCTCGTGCACCCGCCCGGCCACCGCCGCCGCGAGCCGGCGCACCCGCCGGTGCCGCGGCCCGGCCGGCCGCACCGCGCCCCGGCGGTGGGCGCCCGGGCGGCGCGGCCGGCCGTCCTCGGCCAGCCGCTGGGCCACCCGCAGGCAGCGCAGGTCCAGGAAGGCGTCGAACAGCTCGCCGCGGCGCACCGGCCCGTCGCGCAGCCCCTGGGCCCACAGCTCCCCGGCCAGCCGGACGGCCAGCGGGTGCCCGCCGTCCCCGGCGGCGGCCGGGTGGCCCGGCGGCAGCCCGTACCGGCGGCGCACCCGCTCGGCCGCCTCGGGGGGCAGCGGGCCGAGCCGCTGCCCGGCCAGGCTCGGCCCGTCCGGGCCGCGGCCGTCCATCCGTACGGTGGGGGCGCTGCCCAGGTCGCCGTCCGGGTGCGGTTCGGCGGTACGGCGGGGGCCGGGCGTGCCGCTCCCCCAGGTCTCGGCCGCGAGCCGCTCCCAGAGCTCCTCGCCGCAGGCGGTGACCAGCCGGGCGCCGCAGCCGGTCAGCCACTGGCCGGCGCCGCGCAGCCAGCGCGCGTCCACCGCCAGCGGGGCCTCCTCGGGGCCGTCCAGGACCACCAGCAGGGGCCGGCCCGCCGCCGCGCACAGCGCCGCCACCGGCTCCGGCGCGGGCGCCGGGGTACCGAGTCCGGCCGCGGCGGCGGCCAGCACCCGCTCCAGCGGCTCGGCGAGCGAGCGGTCCCCGGCCCGCAGGTCGGCGCCGCGCAGCCAGAGGGTGGGCAGCGGGTGGGCGCCGCCGTGCCGGCGGGCGGCCAGCGCGGCCAGTTCGGTGGTGCGTCCGCTGCCGGGGGCGCCGACCAGCGCGGTGACGGTCGCGGCCGGCTCGTCCCCGACGAGGCCGTCCGGCCGGTCCACCCGGTCGGCGGCCAGGTCGGCCACCCGGGCCGACCCGGCACCGGCGGCCGTCACCTGGGCGGCGGCCAGCCGCAGCACCCCGGCCAGGTTGAGCGCCGGGCCGTAGCCGGGCACCGCCGCCGCGTTGCTCGCCAGCAGCCCGGCCAGCACCCCGGCGGCCGCCGTCCCGCCCGCGGGGCCCGCTCCCACCGCCACGGCCGGCAGCGCCCCGCCGTGCCGGGGGTCGCGCAGGGCGGGCGCGGCCAGCGCGACCACCGCCCCGCTGCGGGCGTCCAGCACCGGCGAGCCGGCCGGCACCGCGACCCCGCCGACCACCGGCACGTCCAGCAGCAGCACCCCGCCCAGCCGGTGCCCGCCGTACGCCGCGCCGGTGACCCCGAGCAGCCCGCAGCGCAGTGCGACCACCCGGCCGTCCTCCCCCGCCAGCGCGGGCAGCAGCACCTCGTGCCCGGCCGCGACGGCGGCCAGCGGCAGCGGCGGCACCGGCAGCCCACCGACCGCCTCGGTGCGCAGTAGGGCGAGCCCGTGCCCGGGCAGCGGCAGCACGGCGTCCGGGCCGAGCACCCTGGTCTGCCCGCCGGGGGTGTGCAGGACGACCCGGTCCAGTCCGGCCACGCTCTCGTGTGCCGTCAGCACGCCCCCCTGCGGGTCGGCGACGAACCCTAAGCCGTGCAGCCGCCCGTTGAGGTCGCGGATCCGCAGCAGGTACCGCCCCGGATCGCCCTCCAGAAACCCCGGCATCCCATGCCCCCTCGACCGTCGCTCGCCCGCCGCCCGGAGCCTGCCCGCGCGGGAGGCGGTCCGACCGCGCCCGCGCCGCTCACCACGGGCGTTCACTCCGCGCGCTCCCTCGTGCGGGTGAAAGGGGGTCCGGGAACGGGAAAGCCCCCGTCGGGACGATTCCCGACGGGGGCTCCGAACAGCGGGGGCGTCAGCCGACGAAGACCGCGACCGGCTTCGCCTGCCCGCCCTTCTCCTCGACCAGCGCGAGGAAGCGCCCGTCCGGCCCGAACACCGCGATCGGCCCGTCCACGCCCATCCCGGGCGCCTTCAGCCGGGCGCCGTGCGACAGCTTCTCCGCCGAGGCCTCGTCCAGGTCCCAGCGCGGGAAGGCGGCCGCCGCGGCCTCGCCGATCGGCAGCACCTCGAGACCCTTGGCGGACTCGCCGGTGACGTCGGCCTCCAGCTGCTCCAGGGTGCGCGCCGACTCCACCCCGTACGGCCCGACCCTGGTGCGCCGCAGCGCGGTCAGGTGCCCGCCGACGCCCAGCCCGGCGCCCAGGTCCCGGGCCAGCGCCCGGATGTAGGTGCCGGAGGAGCACTCGACGGTGACGTCCAGGTCGATCACCGGCGTGCCGTCCTCGGCGACCGCCGCGCGCTGCCCGTGCACGGTGAAGGAGTGGATCGTGGTCGGCCGGGCCGCGAGCTCGAACTCCTCGCCCTCGCGCACCCGCGCGTACGAGCGCTTGCCGTCGATCTTGATCGCGCTGACCTTGGACGGCACCTGCATGATCTCGCCGGTGAGCGCCGCGATCCCGGCGTCGATCGCCTCCCGGGTGACGGCGTCGGCCGGGGCCGAGGCGGTGACCTCGCCCTCGCGGTCGTCGGTGACGGTGGTCTGGCCGAGCCGGATGGTCGCCTCGTAGGTCTTGGCGGTGAGCATCAGGTGGCCGAGCAGCCGGGTGGCCCGCTCGACGCCGATCACCAGGACGCCGGTGGCCATCGGGTCCAGGGTGCCGGCGTGCCCGACCTTCCGGGTCCCGGCCAGCCACCGCAGCTTGGCGACGACCCCGTGCGACGTGATGCCCTCAGGCTTGTCGACGATCACCAGGCCGTCCGGGCCGGTGCCTTTGCGCTTCATCGGGTTCTTTCTCTCAACAACAACAGCAGAGATGATCAACGTACCGGTCGCAGGGCGCCCCGGAACCGCTCGACCACCGCGGCCACGTCCTGCCGGACGCTGAATCCGGCCGCGAAGACGTGCCCCCCGCCGCCCAGTTCGGCACAGGCCGCGGCGACGTCCACCGCGCCCTTGGAACGCGAGGAGCCGCGCAGCGTGCCGTCCGGGTCCTGCTTGAGCACCAGCGCCACCTCGGCCTCGGCCGGGCGGCGCAGGATGTCGATCAGCCCCTCGATCTCCTCGACCGTGACGCTGAACAGCGCGAGGTCCTGGTACGGCACCCAGGTCCACACCAGGCCCAGCCCGTCCGCCGCCTCCGGCTCGTAGACGGCCCGGTCGAGCGCGCCCGCGAGCACCTTGAGGTAGCCGAAGGAGGAGGTGTCCCACAGCTGCCGGGCGATCAGGTCGTGCCGGATGCCGGTGGCCAGCAGCCGGGCGGCCAGCTCGTGGGTGGCGGGCGTGGTGGCCCGGTACTTGAACGAACCGGTGTCGGTGGCGACACCGGTGTAGAGGCAGGTGGCCAGCTCCTGGTCCAGCTCCACGCCGAGCCGGCGCAGCAGTTCGTCGACCAGCACGGCGGTGGCCGGCGCGGTCGGGTCGATCAGCTGGTGGGTGCCGAAGCCCGGGTTGGAGGCGTGGTGGTCGAGCACCACCAGGACGGGCGCGGCGAAGGCCTTGGCGTGCAGCAGGCCGAGCCTGCTCTCCGCGGCCACGTCGAAGCAGAGCACCAGTTCCGGCACGTCCGGCACCTCGACGGCCGGCACGATCAGCTCCTGGCCGGGCAGGAAGGCCAGCGACTCGGGCACGACCTGCGGGTCGTCGCCGAAGGAGACCCGCACCTGCTTGCCGAGCGCGCGCAGCGCCAGCGCCGCCGCCAGCGAGGAGCCCAGCGCGTCACCGTCCGGGCAGATGTGGCAGATCAGGTCGATCGAACGGGCCCGCCCGATCTCCGCCACCACCTGCTGCCAGAGCAGCTCGAACCCGCTCTCCTCGGCGCGCGGGCCCGGAAGCGCCACGAGGGCACCCTCCACCGTGCTGGTGGAGGACGCCCCCGTGGTCGATCCGGCTCGCGAGGCGGCCTGCGCCGGCTCACCCGCCATGACTACTCGTCCTCGTCGTCACGCTCGGCCGCCGGAACCCGGTACGGGTCCGCCTCGCCGGCGTAGCTCGCCCCCGCGGCCCGGGTGCGCACGGCGGCGTCCGAGTTGCGGGCCCGGTCGAGCAGGTCGTCGATGTTCCGGGCGTTGTCCGGCAGCGCGTCCGCGACGAAGGTCAGCGTCGGGGTGAAGCGCACCCCGATCTTGCCGACCTCGGAGCGGATCACGCCCTTGGCGCTCTCCAGCGCGGCCGCGGTGGCCTCGCGCTCGGTCTCGTCACCGAAGACGGTGTAGAAGACGGTGGCCTCGCGCAGGTCCCCGGTCACCCGGGTGTCGGTGATGGTCACGAACCCCAGTCGGGGGTCCTTGATCCGCCGCTCCAGGGTCTGGGCGACGACCACCTGGATGCGGTCGGCGAGCTTGCGCGCCCTAGCGGTGTCGGTCACGTTGCCTCCTCGTGCAATGGGCCCGGTACCCGGGAGAACTGCGCACCCGTCGGGGCCCACGCCCCAAAGTACCGGCCCGCGCCCGGCCTTGCGGGCGCTCTCGGTCCTGATCCGTGTGAGAACGGCGACTTCCGTCGGCCGGCTCCACGGTCCTCATTCGTCGTCGTCGTTGTGGTACCGCCGCCTCGCGGAGAGGAGCTGTACCTCGGGGCGGCCGGCGACCAACCGCTCACAGCTGTCCAGGACCTCGGTGACGTACCCGGCTTCGCCGGAGACCACCGCGAGGCCGATCTCGGCCCGGCGGTGCAGGTCCTGGTTCCCGGTCTCGGCAGCGCACACGCTGTACTTGCGCTGCAGTTCGGCCACGATGGGCCGCACGATCGAACGCTTCTCCTTGAGCGAGTGGACGTCGCCCAGCAGCAGGTCGAAGGTGAGTGTTCCCACGAACATGTATGACAGGTCTCGCCGACCTGGAAGGCCTCGGGGAGCAGCCCGGAAACGGGCTGGCGCCACTGTGTGACTACCCCGGACCCTACACAGCGAGACCGGGGCCGGTCGACGGAAATACCACCCGTCGACCGGCCCCGGCTGACACCGACTAGGCGCGCGGCTTCTCGCGCATCTCGTAGGTCTCGATGATGTCCTCGACCTTGATGTCGTTGAACGACCCCAGGGTGACACCGGCCTCGAAGCCCTCGCGGACCTCGGTCGCGTCGTCCTTGAAGCGGCGCAGACCCTCGATGGTGAGGCTCTCCGCCACGACCTTGCCGTCGCGGATGAGGCGGGCCTTGGCGTTGCGGCGGATGATGCCGTCGCGGACCAGGACACCGGCGATGTTGCCGAACTTGGAGGAGCGGAAGACCTCGCGGATCTCCGCGGCGCCGAGGCGCACCTCCTCGTACTCCGGCTTGAGCATGCCCTTGAGGGCGTTCTCGATCTCCTCGATCGCCTGGTAGATGACCGAGTAGTACCGGACGTCCACGCCTTCCTTGTCGGCCGCGGCGCGCGCACGGCCTTCGGCGCGCACGTTGAAGCCGATGATGATGGCGTCCGAGCCCATCGCCAGGTCCACGTCGGACTCGGTGATGGCACCCACACCGCGGTGCAGGACCCGGAGCTCGACCTCCTCGCCCACGTCCAGCTTGACGAGGGCGTCCTCGAGGGCCTCGACCGAACCGGAGACGTCACCCTTGATGATGAGGTTGAGCTGCTCGATGGAGCCGGCGGCGATGGCCTTGTCCAGGTCCTCCAGGGACACCCGGACCCGACGCTGCGCGAAGGCGGCGTTGCGGTCGCGGGCCGAGCGCTTCTCGGCGATCTGACGGGCGGTGCGGTCCTCGTCGACGACGATGAAGCTGTCGCCGGCGCGGGGCACCGAGGTCAGACCGAGCAGCAGCACCGGACGGGACGGGCCCGCCTCGGCGAGGCTGTTGCCGTTCTCGTCCAGCATGGCGCGGACGCGGCCGTAGGCGTCGCCCACGACGATCGAGTCACCGACGCGGAGGGTACCGCGCTGGACCAGGACGGTCGCCATGGCGCCGCGGCCCTTGTCCAGGTGGGCTTCGATCGCAATACCCTGCGCGTCCTGGTGCGGGTTGGCCCGCAGGTCGAGCGAGGCGTCCGCGGTCAGGACCACGGCCTCCAGCAGCTGGTCGATGTTCAGACCCTGGCGGGCGGAGATGTCGACGAACATGGTGTCGCCGCCGTACTCCTCGGCCACCAGGCCGAACTCGGTCAGCTGGCCGCGGACCTTGGTCGGGTCGGCGCCCTCGACGTCGATCTTGTTGACCGCGACCACGATCGGCACACCGGCGGCCTTGGCGTGGTTCAACGCCTCGACCGTCTGCGGCATGACACCGTCGTTGGCCGCGACCACCAGGATCGCGATGTCGGTGGACTTGGCACCACGGGCACGCATGGCGGAGAACGCCTCGTGACCCGGGGTGTCGAGGAAGGTGATCGGGCGCTCTTCGCCGTTCACCATCGTCGCCACCTGGTAGGCACCGATGTGCTGGGTGATGCCACCGGCCTCGCCGGCCACCACGTTGGACTTGCGGATCGCGTCCAGCAGGCGGGTCTTACCGTGGTCGACGTGACCCATGACGGTGACGACCGGCGGGCGCGGGGCCAGCTGGTCCTCGTCGCCCTCGTTGGCACCGAAGTCGATGTCGAACGACTCCAGCAGCTCGCGGTCCTCGTCGTCCCGGCTGACGATCTCCAGCTGGAAGCCCATCTCGTCCGCCAGCAGCTGCAGCGTGGCGTCGGAGACCGACTGGGTCGCGGTGACCATCTCACCGAGGTTGAACATGACGGAGACGAGCGCGGCCGGGTTGGCGTTGATCTTCTCCGCGAAGTCCATCAGCGAGGCGCCGCTCGACAGGCGAACGGTCTGGCCGTTGCCGCGAGGCAGCATCACACCGCCGACGGACGGGGCCTGCATGGCCTCGTACTCCTGGCGCTTCGCCCGCTTCGACTTGCGACCGCGAGCCGGGCGACCGCCCGGGCCACGACCGAAGGCACCCTGCGTGCCACCACGGGCACCCGGGCCACCGGGACGACCGCCGAAGCCGCCGGGACGGGGGCCGAAGCCGCCGCCACCACCGGGGGCGCCGCCACCCGGACGCGGACCGCCGAAGCCGCCGCCACCGGCCGGACGCGAGCCCGGACCGGCCGGACGACCCTGGAAGCCGGGACGGGCGCCACCGGCGCCACCCGGACCACCCGGACGACCGCCGGGGCCACCGGGACCACGGCCACCGGGGCCCGGACGCGGGCCGGCCGGACGCTGCGGCATCATGCCCGGGTTCGGGCGCGGCATGCCGGACGGGGACGGCGCGCCGGGGCGCGGACCGGCCGGACGCGGCATGCCGTCGGGACGCGGAGCGCCACCCGGACGGGGGGCACCGGCACCCGGGGCACCGGCGGGACGCGGACGGTCGCCACCCGGACGCGGCGCACCGGCACCCGGAGCGCCGGCGGGACGCGGACGGTCGCCACCGGGACGCGGCGCACCGGCACCCGGGGCACCGGCGGGACGCGGACGGTCGCCGCCCGGACGCGGACGGTCGCCACCCTGGGCACCACCCGGACGCGGAGCACCGCCCTGACCACCCTGACGGCGGTCGCCGGGGCGGCCCATGCCGGTGGCGCTACCCGAGGTGAACGGGTTGTTGCCCGGACGCGGACCGGCCGGACGCGGGCCCGGACGGGCACCGCCGGAGGCCTGGCCGCCACTCGGGCGCGGGGCCTGGGCGGCGGGACGCGGGGCCTCGGCCGGAGCCGGCGAGGAGAACTCGGCCGCGGGCGCGGCCGGAGCCGCCGGAGCGGCGGGACGCGCGGCCGGGCGCGGGCCCGGAGTCGGAGCGCCCGGCTTCGGGGCACCCGCTCCGGCCGCGGGGGCCGCAGGGGCGGCGGCCGGCGCGGAAGGCGCGGCGGCAGCCGGGGTCGGACGGGGACCAGGGGTCGCGCTGGGGCGCGGACCCGGGGTCGGAGCGCCCGGCTTCGGGGCACCCGAGCCGGCCGCGGGGGAGGGCGCCGCGGGCTTCCGCGGGCCCGGCTTGGCAGCGGAACCACCACCGGTGGGGGCCACACCAAGCGCGTCAGTCAACTTGCGTACGACCGGCGCCTCGATCGTCGAGGACGCCGAACGGACGAACTCGCCGAGCTCGGTGAGCTTGGCCATGACGGCCTTGCTCTCCAAGCCAAGCTCCTTGGCGAGTTCATAAACCCGGACCTTAGCCACTTCACTCCTGTCTATGAGTCCGGGGGTCTCGTCCGCCGGACTGTCGCTACTTCATGGGCGTACCCATCGCGTACTCATCGCGTACTCATCGAGAGCTCATCGCAATCTCGACCTACTTCCACATCGCGAGGTACCTGACTGGTGGCACGGCGCGCGGCTGCCCGAGCGCTGTGCTTGTTGCGGTGGTTCTCCGCCGCGCGAGCGGCGAGTGTCGCGGGAGGCCGCCCGGCTAGGGGGCTCCGCCCACCAGCTCCCCGATGAACCCGCGGAGCCGCTCGGTGTCGAGCGCGCCCTGGAGCCGGAAGGCCCGGGGGAACGCCCGACGGCGGACCGCGAGGTCGAGGCAGGCCGGATCGGGGTGCAGGTGAGCTCCCCGGCCCGGGAGTGCGCCGCGGGGATCAGGGACGCACTCGCCCTCGACCGCCGTGACACGCAACAGCTGGTGCTTGGCCGCTCGCTTGCGGCAGCCCACGCAGGTGCGTTCCGGGCGTGCTCGGACATGCGTCCGGCCAGACGAAGGCAAGTCTACCCCTCCGAAGCGACATGGCGCCGCCCCGCCGATCCCGGAGGACCGGCAGGGGCGCACACGACAACGATGATTACCGGGCCTGCGATTCCTCGGCGGGGACCTCGGTGTCCGGCCGGATGTCGATCCGCCACCCGGTCAGGCGCGCGGCCAGGCGGGCGTTCTGCCCCTCCTTGCCGATCGCCAGCGACAGCTGGTAGTCCGGCACGATCACCCGGGCGGAACGCTGGGCGGCGTCCACGATCTCCACGCTGGTCACCCGTGCGGGCGACAGGGCGGCGGCCACCATCTCCCGGGGGTCCTCGGACCAGTCGACGATGTCGATCTTCTCGCCGTGCAGCTCGCCCATCACGGCGCGCACCCGGGAGCCCATCGGGCCGATGCAGGCGCCCTTGGCGTTCAGGCCCTGGCGGCGCGACCAGACCGCGATCTTGGTCCGGTGGCCGGCCTCACGGGCGATCGCCGCGATCTCCACGCTGCCGTCCGCGATCTCCGGGACCTCCAGCGCGAACAGCTTCTTCACCAGGCTGGGGTGGGTGCGCGACAGCGTCACCGAGGCCCCGCGCACGCCGCGGCGCACGGCCACCACGTAGCACTTCAGGCGGGTGCCGTGCCGGTAGTCCTCGCCCGGGACCTGCTCCTGCGGCGGCAGGATGGCCTCCAGCTTGCCGATGTCGACCAGCACGTTCTTCGGGTCGTTGCCCTGCTGGACGACACCGGTGACGATGTCGCCCTCCTTGCCCGCGTACTCACCGAAGGTCTGGTCGTCCGCGGCGTCGCGCAGGCGCTGCATCATCACCTGGATGCCGATGCTGGACGCGATCCGGCCGAAGCCGCTCGGGGTGTCGTCGAACTCCTTCGGCTCGACGCCCTCGTCCAGCTCCGCCGGGTCCTCCATCGCCCACACGGTGACGTGGCCGCTCTTGCGGTCCAGGTTCACCCGGGCCCGCCGGCGCGAGCCCTCGGTGCGGTGGTACGCGGTGAGGAGGGCGGACTCGATGGACTCGACCAGCAGGTCGAAGGGGATGTTCTTCTCGTTGACCAGCGTGCGCAGGGCACTCATGTCGATGTCCACGGCTACGCCTCCTCGTCTTTCGTCACGTTCGTCATGGTCGTACGGCACCGGGGGTTCACTCGGCGCCGTCCTCCCCCTCGTCGAAGTCCGCGGCCTCGTCCAGGAGCTCGTCGTCCTTGCGGTTGAACTCGACCTGGACGCGCGCCCGGGCCACCTCCGCGTACGCCAGACGGCGCTCCTTCGGACGGCCGCGTCCCTTCACCGGCTGCACCTCGACCAGTGCGCCGTCCTCGTCGGCCTCCAGCACCCGGGCGACGATCTCCCCGCCGTCCTCCAGGTGGATCTTGGCCAGCCGACCCTCGGCGCGCTGCCAGTGCCGGGGCAGGACCAGCGGACGCTCCGCACCCGGCGAGCCGACCTCCAGCAGGTACGCGTCGTCCCCCATCAGGTCCGACTCGTCCAGGGCCTCACCGACCACCCGGCTGAACTCGGCGATGGCGTCCATGTCCACGCCGCCGTCGGTGTCGACGTCGATCTGCACCTGCCGACGGCTGCCCGCCCGGGTGACCCTGACGTCCTCCAGATCCAGTCCGGCCTGCTCGGCCAGCGGCTCCAGCAACGCTCGCAGCCGGTCGGTGTGGGTGGTGCTCATCCGGGTGGACTCCTCGGCCGCGTCTGCTGTTGTCAGAAGGTCGCCCCGCGCCCCCGGTGTGCCACACCGGGTCACGGCAGCTCGGCCCAAAGCCTATCCGGTCAAGCCCCCAACCACCGATTCCGGACCTCCGCCGACCACGCCCACGCCACCCACTGCGAGCAAGCTCACACCCGGCACGGCATCCCCGAACCGCACCCGGGAACGTGGGGATTCTGTAATCATTCACGCCAACGAGGGCAGGCGGGGAGGCCGTCCTCCCGTACCCGCCCGGAGTGATCCCGATGCAGCCGCCCAGCCGACGGACCTTCCTGGCCCTCGGACTGCTCACCACCCTCACCGCCTGCACCGCCGACCCCCACGGCGCCCACCCGGCCGGCCCCACCCCACCCCGCGACCTCGACACCCCGGCCCGCCTGCGCGCGATCGTCGACACCGACCTCCTGCTCGGCGCCTACGACAGCCTGCTCACCGCCCCGGGCGCCCAGACCGCCCTGCTCCAACCGCTGCGCGACGACACCGCCCGGCACCGCGCCGCCCTCGCCCAGGGCCTGCCGAGCGCGAGCCCCTCCCCCACCGGCACCCCGTCCCGCGCCCTCCCCACCCTCCCCGAGCTGGCCCTCATGGAGCACCGGACCGCCGAGTCCCACCTCCAGGGCCTCGACGAGGTCAGCCCGCCCCTCGCCCGCCTGCTCGCCTCCGTCTCCGCAGGCAACGCCCTGCACGCCGCGGCCCTCGGCGACCAGACCCCCGTCAAAACCCCCGACGGCACCACCACCGCCGGCAGCACCACCACCGAACGCGCCGCCGACGCCAACGCCGCCGTCCCCGCCCTCCAAGCCGCCCTCAGCGCCGAACACGCCGCCGTCTACGGCTACGGCGTGGTCGGCGCCCACCTCCCCGACGACCCCCAGCGCACCGCCGCCCGCACCACCCACGCCGCCCACCAGGCCCAACGCGACGCCTGGCAACGCCTCCTCACCTCCGTCACCGCCGCCCCCCCCCCCGCCGCCGCCGGCTACCAGCTCCCCTTCCCCGTCACCTCCCCCACCGACGCCGCCAAACTCGCCGTCCACCTGGAAACCCGCCTGACCACCACCTACGCCGACCTGCTCCTCACCCTCCCCACCCCCTACCGCCCCTTCGCCGCCACCGCCCTCCGCGAAGCCACCCTCCGCGCCCACACCTGGGGCGCCCCCACCCCCGCCCTCCCGGGCATCCCCACCTGACACCCCCCTCAGCGGGCGCGCCGGGCGAAAGCCCGCACGCCCGCACCCCCCCTCAGCCCCCCACCTCCCGCA
>NZ_JBSFKI010000058.1:0-44996 GCF_053598475.1 Kitasatospora sp. NPDC001119 | reverse complement strand
AACAACCGGATGGCGGGACTCGAACCCGTCACTCATGAAGATCACCAACAGCATCCGGAACTCCGGTCAGAGCCAAATTCAGAGAGCGTCATCACAGTTAGTGGCGGGACTGGTCGATCGCACGGGAGGATGCCGACCATGACGATGAATGAGGGCCGCGTCTGTGGCTGCCGGTGCGGTGGCATCCCCGCCCGTGGGAAGTTCTTGCCAGGCCACGACTCGAAGATCGTGCCGCAGCTCGAAGCGGACCACGGAAGCCTGATCGCCTTCTGGGCCTGGTATGAAGAAGCGATGACCGGCGCGCCGCCCAAGCCGCGTACAGCCTGACGGCGCCCGGTAGCCTCAAGCTCGGCATCTGGGGGTCCTTCCCGGTCTTCCCCGCGAGCGCGGGGGTCAGCCGTTGCGGAGCACGGCCGTCAGGTCGATCCCGGTCGTCCTCCCCGCGCCCGCGGGGGTCAGCCGACCTGCCCATCTTTGGCCTACTCTCGCACGCCGTCCTCCCCGCGCCCGCGGGGGTCAGCCGTCGCAGGTCGAGGAAGCCAAGGCCCTCCTCGGGTTCTCCCCGCGAGTGCGGGGGTCAGCCGCTGCGCCGCCTCAAGCGCCGCCGCCCGGACCTGTCTTCCCCTCGAGCGCGGGGGTCAGCCGGTGGCCGACGCGGGCGGCATCCTCGCCTCCGTGCCCTCCCTGCTTCTGTGGGGGTCGGCCGGTCAGGGTGTCGGCGGTGGTGTGAGCTGGCAGACGACGACGAGCTCCAGGCGGGGGACGACGTAGTAGGTGAGCAGGCCGCCGGCGACGTCGAGGTAGCGCATCGGCTCGCCGCTGCCCTGGTAGGAGGTTCCGTCCAGGTAGAGCGCTTCGGCGGCGCGGACGAGTTCGTCGGCCCGCCGTGCGACGGCGGTGAGGAAGTCGGCCGGGGAGCCGGCGGTGACGTGCCGCTCGTTGGGGAGGTACTCCCAGCTCCAGGTCACGCGTTCACCGCTGCGTAGGCGGCGCGGTAGAGCTCGGCGACGGTGGTGGCGTGCTCGCGGCACTCCTGGACGGTGCCGGCGTGGTTGGCGAGGTAGTTCGCCCGGTGCCAGGCCTGCGCGGTGGCCGGGTGCCGCTCGATCTCCACGACGGCGGCCCAGTGCGCGACGAACGAGCGGAGCGGCTGGACACTCCCGCTGGCGATGGCCTCGGCCATGGCCCCCGTCTGCCCGTCGATCATCTCCGGAAGACGGTCCGCGGCGACGACCGCCAGCGCCGCCTTCAGCGCGGCCGGATTCCGCTCGGGCCGGGGGATCAGCTCGACTCCGTCATGGACGGGCTGACTCATGGCGACACTCCATCTCTCGTCTGCTGCGAGGCTACCCGCTCCGGAGTCCTCCCCACGCCCGCGGGGGTCAACCGCTCCTGGGCGGCGGCCGCACCTGGGGGCACTTCGGTCCCCCCGCACCAGCGGGAGATCGGTTCCTCTTCGGGGCCGGCCGTCGTGCAGTGCTGCGGGTCTCCGGAGTGACTCCTCCCCCTGCTCCGTCCTCGCCCACGCAGACCCAAGCACCACCCGGGCCTTCAACGGTGTCCGCGCAGAACGGTGTCGTGGCCCTCTGCCACGATGGACGCTGCTCCTTGATACCTCAACAGGCCGGTCCGCCTCGTGCTCCTCGGCAGGCTGGTCAAGAAATGGCAAAGCCGTCAGGACGGTGCAGGTCGCGAAGGGTCCTCCCCGCGAGCGCGGGGGTCAGCCTCCGGGCGGGTGCCGGGGCCGGTTTGGACGGGGGTCCTCCCCGCGAGCGCGGGGGTCAGCCGCCCTCGCTGCCGGTGTGGCACATCCACCACTCGTCCTCCCCGCGAGCGCGGGGGTCAGCCGGGATCGATCCCCCCGGCGCACCCAGCGGGTGGGTCCTCCCCGCGAGCGCGGGGGTCAGCCGGGATCGATCCCCCCGGCGCACCCAGCGGGTGGGTCCTCCCCGCGAGCGCGGGGGTCAGCCGACGTAGTAGTCCTCCGTGCGGGCGTTGCCCCGGTCCTCCCTGCGAGCGCGGGGGTCATCCGGCGTCGCCCTGGTCGCCACCGTCCGCGCCGAGGTCCTCCCCTGGGCCAGCGGGAGATCGGTTCGTCTTCGGGGCCGGCCGTCGTGCGGTGCTGCGGGTCTCCGGAGTGGCTCCTCCCCCTGCCTCGTCCTCGCCCAGGCAGGCCCAAGCGTCACCCGGGCCTTCAGCGGTGTCCGCGGAGAACGGTGTCGTGGCCGTCTGCCACGATGGGCGCTGCTCGTTGACACCTCAACAGGCCGGCCCGCCTCGTGCTCCTCGGCAGGCTGGTCAAGAAATGGCAAAGGCCATCAGAACGGTGCAGGTCACGAAGGGTCCTCCCCGCGAGCGCGGGGGTCAGCCGCGACTGGATAGGGACTCGGCCAGCGAGAGACGGTCCTCCCCGCGAGCGCGGGGGTCAGCCCGCGACGGTCGGCGGCAGCGGGTTCGGCATCGGGTCCTCCCCGCGACCGCGGGGGTCAGCCGGTGGACCCGGGTCTGACGGGCGATGAGCGGCGGTCCTCCCCGCGAGCGCGGGGGCCAGCCGGGCACCTGGTCGGCGAAGACCGGGTCGCGCCGGTCCTCCCCGCGAGCGCAGGGGTCAGCCGGCGGCCGACGCCGCCCAGGTTTCCGTGGCCCGCTCCTCCCCGCGAGCACGGGGGTCAGCCGAGGTACGCACGCACCAGTTGGGTGACGGTGGCGTCCTCCCCGCGAGCGCGGGGGTCAGCCGAGGTACGCACGCACCAGTTGGGTGACGGTGGCGTCCTCCCCGCGAGCGCGGGGGTCAGCCGGACAGGCGAGGGTACGAGGGCGCGCGGATCATGTCCTCCCCGCTAGTGCGGGGGTCAGCGCGGGGGTCAGCCGCACCATCGGGGTTGTCCTCTCTTATAGGGGCGGTCCTCCCCGCGAGCGCGGGGGTCAGCCGGTGTCGGGCAGCTTGTACGGGGTGCAGTTGTTGTCCTCCCCGCGAGCGCGGGGGTCAGCCGGGGTCGCTGGTTGAGGCGGCCCGGCAAGTGGTGTCCTCCCCGCGAGCGCGGGGGTGGCCCCGTAGACGAGGCAGTCGGGCACTTCCGCCTGATCCGGGATTCGGGTAACCCGAGCAGACCCGGCTGGCCCCCCGGCCAGTGGCTCAGTCTTCGTTGTCGACCAGACCGCAGGCGCCGGGGAACGACTCCAGGAACTCCCGCCGGTGTGGGTCCGGCTCGGCCTCGGCAAGATCCGTGAGCGTCCGCAGGAACCGGCCGAGCTGGTCCTCCGGCAGCCGCTGCAGCACTCCGGCCACGCTCTCCATCATCTTCACCGCGGAGTCGGCATCGACCTCGTCGTCCTCGCAGCCGTCGAGGAACCGGACGGTGTCGACGACCAGCCCGGCGAGAACGGGCACCAACGGGTCCATGTCAGTCATCCGGGCAACCTATCCGACCCCGACCCCCAGGAAAGCAAGAACGACAGCCGGCCGACGGCATCGAACCGCCGTCGGCCGCGAACCGGAAAGAGCACACCGCCATGAACGACAGCTCCACCGTCCCCGCGCCACGACACCGAATGCAGGCCCCGGCCTCGGCGATCGCCGCGACCTCGGGCGCCGCCGTCCTCCCCGCGGGCGCGGGCGTCAGCCGTGCAGGCCGCGGCCGAACCCCCAGGTGCAGAGGTTCTCCCCGCGAGCGCGGGGGTCAGCCGGTGTGGCGGTCGCCAGCGAGAACCGCACCGAAGTCCTCCCCGCGCCCGCGGGGGTCAGCCGATCTCGTCCGCCCTGTCGGCACCGGGCCGGACGTCTTCCCCGCGAGCGCGGGGGTCAGCCGCGCCGCCGGGCGCCCGGCCTGGGAGGGAATTTGTCTTCCCCGCGAGCGCGGGGGTCAGCCGCCGGGCGGCAGGTAGGTGGCCACGAAGTCGGTGTCCTCCCCGCGCGCGGGGGTCAGCCGATGCTCCGGGCATGGCCGTTGTGATCAAGCGGTCCTCCCCGCGAGCGCGGGGGTCAGCCGACCACCCTCGCCGCAGACTACACGGACCAGCAGTCCTCCCCGCAGGTGTCGGCAACGGGTGAAACGAGGACCACGGACAGCGGATCAAAAGCGGGTCACTTCGTGATCTCTTGATGATCCTGACTTCATGGGTACGGGAGTCGGGAGGAAAGAGGTGATCGGAGTGGAGGACTGGGCTGAGATCCGTCGGCTGCATCGGGCCGAGGGGTTGTCGGCGCGGGCGGTGGCCCGGCAGCTGGGGATCTCCCGGGGCACGGTGGCGCGGGCCCTGGGCTCCGATCGACCGCCGGTCTACCAGCGGCCGTTGAAGGGCTCGGCGGTGGATGCGGTGGAGCCGGCGGTCCGCGAGTTGTTGCAGCAGACCCCGACGATGCCGGTCACGGTGATCGCGGAGCGGATCGGCTGGGACCGGGGGCTGTCGATCCTGCGGGAGCGGGTGCGCGAGCTGCGGCCGGCCTACCTTCCCGTCGACCCGGTCTCGCGGACGGTCTACGAGCCCGGCGAGCTGGCCCAGTGCGACCTGTGGTTCCCGGAGGCGGACATCCCGCTCGGCTACGGCCAGAGCGGCCGTCCGCCCGTGCTGGTCATCGTCTCCGGCTACTCCAGGATGATCACCGCCAGGATGCTGCCCTCGCGGCAGACCAACGATCTGATCGACGGGCACTGGCGGCTGCTGACCGGCTGGGGCGCCGTTCCGAAGACGCTGGTCTGGGACAACGAACCGGGCGTCGGCAGGGGCCGGCCGACCAGCGAGTTCGCCGCCCTGGCGGGTCTGCTCGCCATCCGGATCCACTTCTGCCGGCCCCGCGATCCGGAGGCGAAGGGCCTGGTCGAGCGCGCCAACGGCTACCTGGAGACCTCCTTCCTGCCAGGACGCACGTTCGCCGGACCCGGCGACTTCAACACCCAGCTGACCGCATGGCTGCAGAACGCCAACCGCCGCCGGCACCGCGCGATCGACGCCCGGCCCCTCGACCGTTGGGAGACGGACAAGGCGGCCATGCTGGCCATCCCGCCCGTCGACCCGCCCACCTGGTGGCCGCTTCGCACCCGCCTGGGCCGCGACCACTACATCCGCGTCGACACCAACGACTACTCCGTCCACCCCCGCGCGATCGGCCGCCTCGTCACCGTCCGGGCCGACACCGAGGAGATCACCGTGACCTGCGGCGACGACGTGGTGGCCCGCCATGCCCGCTGCTGGGCCCGCCACCAGTCGATCACCGACCCCGAGCACGCCGCCGCGGCCCACCGCCTGCGCGAGGAGGTCCGGCAGCAACGGCCCGCCCGCGCACGCACCGCCCAGGCCCGGCTCCTGGCGCCCGACGGCCTCGGCGTCGAGGTCGAGCAGCGCGAGCTGGCCACCTACGACCGCATCTTCACCCTCATCGAGGGCGGAGCCGGAAAAGAGGACCCCCGATGACCCCGACCACCGCCCCCACCAGCCAGAACACCACCACCGCCAAGAGCGGCCGTCCACCCGATACACGCGCTGCCCGCACCGGCCGGCAGACCGCCGCCGACCTCGTCTTCCTCGCCCGCGCGATGAAGACCCCCGCCCTGCTGGACGCCGCCGAGCGCCTGGCCGAACGCGCCCAGGCCGAGTCCTGGACCCACCTCGAATACCTTGTCGCCTGCCTGCAACGCGAAGTCGCCGCCCGCGACAGCCACGGCGGAGAGGGCCGCATCCGCGCCGCGCATTTCCCCGCCATCAAGACCATCGAGGACCTCGACCTCGCGCACCTGCGCGGGCTGACGCGCCAGCAACTCGCACATCTGGGAACATCGGACTTCATAGCCGCCCGGGAGAACGCAATATTTCTGGGCCCGCCCGGGACAGGCAAGACACATCTGGCCACCGGGCTCGCCATCCGGGCCTGCCAGGCCGGGCACCGGGTCGCGTTCGCGACCGCCGCCCAGTGGGTCGACCGCCTGGCCGCCGCCCACCAGGCCGGCCGACTCCAGGACGAACTGGTCAAGCTCGGCCGCTACCCGCTGATCGTGGTTGATGAAGTCGGCTACATCCCTTTCGAGGCCGAGGCCGCGAACCTGTTCTTCCAGCTGATCTCGAACAGATACGAGAGGGCGAGCGTGATCGTCACCTCGAACAAGCCGTTCGGGCGTTGGGGAGAGGTCTTCGGCGACGAGACCGTCGCCGCCGCCATGATCGACCGGCTCGTCCACCACGCCGAGGTCCACTCCCTCAAAGGCGAGTCCTACCGCATGCGAGGACGCGAACTCGGACACGTCCCCACCGACGACAACGACTGACACACACCATCCATCCAGCGAGACCACGGCTGGCCCACAACTGAACCGCTGGAACCGGCCCGTTCTGAGCCGTTGCCGACAGATCCGCCGGTGCCGGCTGACCCCCGCGCTCGCGGGGAAGACCCTTCGCGACCTGCACCGTTCTGACGGCTTTGCCATTCCTTGACCAGTTTGCCGAGGAGTACGAGGCGGGCCGGCCTGTCGAGGTGTCAAGGAGCAGCGCCCATCGTGGCAGACGGCCACGACACCGTTCTGCGCGGACACCGTTGAAGGCCTGGGCGGTGCTTGGGCCTGCGTGGGCGAGGACGGAGCAGGGGGAGGAGCCACTCCGGATACCCGCAGCACCGCACGACGGCCGGCCCCCGCAGGCGCGGGGAGGACGAGCCCATCCTGGTCAACCGACAGAATCCGGTGGCGTTGGGGTTCGTGCAGGGTTCAGTGGCTCCCTTCCCCGTGGCATGGAGATCGTTTCCCAGGTCGGTGTTCACGGGTGGCCCCATGTCCTGGTGGTCGTGCGGCTGTTTCGGGCGGCAGGTCAGGATGCTCCAATCATGGCTACTTGTCAGGGAGTTCGAGGTTTCACCATATGTCGGTGCGCGTACTACGGTGTGGGCCTGGCCGTCGTGGGACGGCACTTGGGGGAGGGTTGTCGTGGGGCAGCAGTTGGCGCGGGTGCCGTTGGACGGCGGGGGTTCGGTCCTCGTCGAGGCGGAAGAGGCCGTGGCGGGGCCGGTGAAGGCAGGCCGGGTCGGTGACGCGGTGCGAGAGCTTCCGGAGAGTCTTGGGGCGGCGCTGGAGCCGGTGACCGGCCTGGCGCGTACGGTGCTGGCGCGGTTGCGGGAGGCGGGGCCGGACGAGGTGCAGGTGGAGTTCGGGGTCGACCTCTCCGCCGCGGCCGGGGTGGTGATCACGAAGACCGCGGCCAAGTGCCATCTGACAGTGCGTGTGACGTGGCGCAAGGACGAGGGCGACCGGTCTGCGGTCCGCAGGGCCGACGCTCCCGAGGGCGAAGACGAGCCGGAGGCTGGCGCCCGCGCGGCCGACGACGAGCCGGAAGCCTGAGCGGATGGCGGTCGGACGGGGCATGGTGCGGGCCGGTGCGGCGGACGGTCTGGCGGCGGCCGTCGCGCAGGTCCGCGACGAGGACGACTTGGTGGTCGGGGCGGGCTTCCTCGTCGCCGACGACCTGCTGGTCACGTGCGCGCACGTCCTGGAGGACGGCCGCTACGGCCCTGGTTCGACGGTGACGCTGGTGTTCCCCCGCGCGGACGGCGCCCCGGAGGTAACCGGCCGGGTGCTGGAGGACCCGTGGCGCGACCCCCGGGAGGAAGACGTCGCCCTGGTGCGCCTGGACCGCCCGGTCGGGGTGGCGCCGTTGCAGCTGGGGTCGGCGGCGGGCGCGCGCGAGCACCGGGTGCGCTCCTTCGGATTCCCCCAGCAGGCGCCGCCGGGCGGGCACTACGGCTTCGCCACCGCGGGCGGAATCCTGCCCCCCGCCGACAAGGTCGGTGAGCTGTTGCAGCTCACCGACGCCAACGACCTCACCCAGGGCTTCAGCGGCGGACCGGTCCTGGACGAGACGACCGGTCTGGTGGTGGGAATTCTCACCTCGATCGCACACCACGACAGCCACAACCGCGGCCAGGAAATCGCCTACGTCACCCCCACCTCCGTCCTGCACCAGGCATGGTCCGAGTTGGACGAGGCGGACAGGCCGGACGAGCTGGACGTGTCGCCCTACCGGGCGCTGGAGCCGTTCACCGCCGAGCACGCCCAATGGTTCCGGGGCCGAGAGGACGCCGTGGACCGGATCCTGGAGGGACTGAGGGGCGGACGGCGGGTGGTGCTGCTGCTGGGCCCGTCCGGGTCGGGGAAGTCCTCCTTGGTGCAGGCTGGAGTACTGCCCGCGCTGGCTGCGGGCCAGCTGCCGGGCAGTGACCGCTGGCGCCAGGTGCTCACGCGGCCGGGACCGGACCTGCCGGGCACCCTCACCCGCGCGGGCCTGCCCGGGAGCGAGGATGCCGGGGCGGACGGCACCGGCGAGCCGGACTTCGCCGACAGGGCAGCCGCCTCAGTCCCGGACCCGCCCCGGATCGTGCTGGTCATCGACCAGTTCGAGGAGCTCCTCGCACCGTCCGGAGAGCCTGCGGCCTTGGAGGCCCTCGGCCGGATCACCGCCGCGATCCGTTCCGACGCAGCCCTGAGCGTGGTCCTCGTGATGCGCGACGACTTCTACTCCCGGCTGTCCGCACTCGCCCCGGACCTGCTGGACACCGCCCAGCGGGCCAGCGGTCTCCTCAACGTCCCGGCCACCTTGAGCGCGGCGGACCTGGACGCGATCGTCACCGGCCCCGCCCGCGACCTGGACACGGCCTTCGAGCCGGGCCTCGCCGAGCAGATCATCACCGATGTCCTGAGGTTGAACCGCGGCACCGCCAGCACCGGCGGCGCGCCCGTCACCGTGCTCCCCCTGCTCGAAGTCGCCCTCACCCGGCTGTGGGAACGCCGCCTGAAGTACGACGGCCGCCTCACCCACGACGCCTACCACCGCATCGGCAACGTCACCGGCGCCCTCACCGACTGGTGCGAAACCGCCCTGCGCGACCTCGACCAGGACCAGCAGGCCATCGCCCGCAGAATCCTCACCGCCCTGGTCCGCCCCGCCGACTCCTCCCTGAACATCCCGGCCGCACGCCAGCAACTCCCGATCAGCGACCTGCGCGACATCGCCGCCGAGGACAAGACCCCCGACGCGCGGCGAGCCGTGGACGAGGTCCTGGCCGTCCTCTCCCGGCACCGCATCGTCACCACCGACCGTGTCCACGGCGACGCACGGCCGCAGGACACGGAGGGGACCGCAGTGGCCGAACTGGTCCACGACGCGCTCATCCGCGACTGGCACACCCTGCGCGAATGGCTCCAGGAGGACGCCCGCTTCCTCGACTGGTTCCGCCGCGCCCGCGACCAGTACGAGCGCTGGAAGGAACACCGCAATCCCCAGGACCTGCCCACCGGAACCCTCCTCGCCGAAGGCACCGACCTGGCGAACCACCGCCCGCTGTCCGCCGACCTCGACGACTTCCTCACCGCCGGACGCCGCCGCCAACGAGCCGCCGCCCGACTCAGCCGGCGCCTCAAGACGGCCCTGGCCATCACCCTCGTCCTCGCTCTCGCTCTCGTGATGCTTGTCTCGGCGTTCGTCGGGGAGCGGCGGGCGACGAAGAAGGCTGACGTGGGGGCCGAGTCCGCCCAACTGGTTATGTCCGACAGTCTCGTCCACGACTCCGATTTGCTGATGGCCACCCAACCCGACCTCGCTGCCCTCCTCGCGATCGCCGCCTACCGGTTCGACCCCACGGTGAGGGCCGGCGCCGCCCTTGCGAAAGCCGCCGACCGCACCAACCCCACAGCGGGGGCCGGCGCCGCCCTCCGCAGCGGTGAGGACCCCGACATCGCAGCGGAGGACGCGATCAGCGCGATCTGTAAGGCCGTCGGCCGCGACCTCACAAGCGAAGAAAAAGACAAATACCTAGGTTCCGTCCGGGCGATCATGTGCGAAGCCAGATGACGAGGGCTGCTGCGGTGACGGTGCCGAGGTAGACGTGTCCGCATTTGTCGTATCGAGTGGCGACGGCTCTGGCGTGCTTGAGCTTGTTGATGGCTCGTTCGACGGTGTTCCGCTTCTTGTACCGCTCCTCGTCGAATGGACGAGCGCCGGTACGGCTGACCCCCGCGCCTGCGGGGAGGACGGCGCCCTCGGCCTGGCCCCCCTGATCGCCCTCGGCTGACCCCCGCGAGCGCGGGGGTCAACGGGATCGGGCCATGGCGATGACTCCAACGGTGAAGTCCTCCCCGCGCCTGCGGGGGTCAGCCGATTCCTCCAGGTACGACAGGAGGCCCCCGCCGGTCCTCCCCGCAGGCGCGGGGTCAGCCGCCGCCTGCATCGACGTGCTCGTCACCGACTCGGTCCGCGGGGGTCAGCCGGTCTCGCAGACTCCGAGGGTCACCCGGTGCGGGTCCTCCCCGCGCCCGCGGGGAATCGGCTCGTCTTCGGGGCCGGCCATCGTGCGGTGCTGCGGCACTCCGGGACGAATCCTCTCCCGACCCCGTCCTCACCCACGCAGACCCAAGCGCCGCCCAGGCCTTCAGCGGTGACCGCGGAGAGCAGTGTCCTGGCCGTCTGCCACGATGGACGCTGCTCCTTGACACCTCGACAGGCCAGCCGGACTTGCCCTCGGCAGGATGGCCAAGAAATGGCAAAGTCGTCAGAACGGTGCAGGTCGCAAAGGGTCCTCCCCGCAAGCGCGGGGGTCAGCCGGCCCGGACCACCACGGTCCGGGCCTTCGCCATGTCCTCCCCGCAAGCGCGGGGGTCAGCCGCCCGGGCATCTCACCTCCCGGGCTCCGCACTGGTCCTCCCCGCAAGCGCGGGGGTCAGCCGAACGGGGCCTTGATCTCCAGCAGGCGGCTGGCGTCCTCCCCGCAAGCGCGGGGGTCAGCCGGGTCGAGGCGCCGTCCAGCTGCGGCTCGGCACGGACCATCGTCCTCCCCGCAAGCGCGGGGGTCAGCCAGACCGTGCCACAGGCCGGTCCCGGCAGCGGCGGTCCTCCCCGCAAGCGCGGGGGTCAGCCGAGCGCCAGCTCCACCGACATCACGTGGATGATGTCCTCCCCACGAGCGCGGGGGTCAGCCGCCCGGGCATCTCACCTCCCGGGCTCCGCACTGGTCCTCCCCGCAAGCGCGGGGGTCAGCCGAACGGGGCCTTGATCTCCAGCAGGCGGCTGGCGTCCTCCCCGCAAGCGCGGGGGTCAGCCGGGTCGAGGCGCCGTCCAGCTGCGGCTCGGCACGGACCATCGTCCTCCCCGCAAGCGCGGGGGTCAGCCAGACCGTGCCACAGGCCGGTCCCGGCAGCGGCGGTCCTCCCCGCAAGCGCGGGGGTCAGCCGAGCGCCAGCTCCACCGACATCACGTGGATGATGTCCTCCCCACGAGCGCGGGGGTCAGCCGACGGTGGGGAACACGGCGGTCTCCTCGGGGGTGTCCTCCCCGCAAGCGCGGGGGTCAGCCGGCGCGGGAGACGGCGAGGTGGGTGATCGTCATGTCCTCCCCGCGAGCGCGGGGGTCAGCCGACGCCACGAGCACGACGACAGCGGACGGAGCGCCAGGGCGTAGGCCCCGGACCATGCGGCAGCTCATGTTTTCTGTTGGGGCGGGCCGTTGCTGTGACCTGGGGCGGGAAGACGCTGCTAGCTGAGGGTGCATAACATTTTTTCGCGCAGATGTAAACGGTTTGGCGTTGTCGTTCGACTACTGGGCATGAAGCGTCAGGTAACGCAACTGCTCGGCTGGACCCCGGTGGTGCCGTTGGTGGCGCTGGGCACTCAGCCGCCATGGATCGTGCTGGCCCTGCTCGGGGCTCTGGGGGTGGCGGTGCGGCTGCTGGCCGAGTGGCAGCGCCGACGCACCCTGGTCGCACTGGTCGAGCGGTCGCCGCTGGGCACCGTCGTGGAACAAGAGAGCGGGATGGGCGGGCCCGGTATGCGGGTTCAGGTCGGTACCCGACCGGCCGGAGAAGCATCAGACGCGAACGAGCAGCAGGGGGCCGAATGACCGAGACGGAGAACCGACGGATCCCGGCGCATGTCGCCGATGCCGTCACCGCCCTGTACCGGGCGACGTACCGCGACGTCCTGCGCTTCGCCATCATGCTGGCCGGCAAGTCCGATGCTCCCGACCTTGTCCAGCATGCCTTCCACCAGGCCGCGCTCACGTGGGACGAAGTCGGCACCCGCCCGCTGGACGGCCAGGTCGCGTGGCTCAAGACGGTGTGCCGCCACAAGCACATCGACAACATCCGCCGGGACACGACCTTCGACAAGCTGCGCGTCGACGTGTGCGAGTTCTACACCACCGCCCCGCACGACCCGGCCTCCGTCACCGTGGCCCGCGCCGCACTCGACCGCTGCTGGGCGGCGATCCAGGCCATGCCCACAGCCCAACGCACGGTCGCGGTCCTGGCCTGGCACCAAGGCCTGGACCCTGCCGAGATCGCCGCCAGCCTCGGCATCTCGCCGGCCACCGTCCGGGTGCAGCTCCACAGGGCCCGCCTGCGCCTGGAACGCGAAGTCGGCGAACTCCGGCCGGAAAGCACCACGAGCAAGAGGAAGGCCTCATGACCACGTTCCGGCACACCACCGACCACACCGACGACCTCCCGAAGCTGTTCCGCCAGGTCGAACACAACGCCGTCCCCCAGCCCAGCGAGGCCTTCGTCCAGCAGGAACTGGACAAGCTGGTCGCCTGGATGAGCACCCCGGCACGGCCTTCCCTCACCCGCCCGGTGACACCCGCGCCGGCGGAAGACATCAGGTTCCTGGACATCGCCGAAGCCGCCGCCCTACTGCGGGTGTCCAAGCTGACGGTGTACCGCCTGGTCCACTCCGGCGACCTGCCGGCCGTACGGACCGCCCGGGCCTGGTACGTGCCCCGGGACGCAGCCCTCACCTACCTAGACACCCACGAAGTCGCCCGGTACACAGACTGACCGGCACCCCCGAAGCCGCGGACGGACGGTCGGGGACGCCCAGTGAAGTCCTCCCCACTCCCGCAAGGATCAACCGATGGGCCGGACGGTCGTACGGGACCTGCGGACGGGAATCGTCGCGGATCCCGGCCAGCAGACTCGTGGTCTGCAGACCGATCGTGACGACGCACAGGTCTAGAGGCGGCAGCTGATCTCCATGCCGTCCTCCACGGGGAACGTGACGCTCTGGTAACCGTTGCGGGGGTCGCGGACGTAGTCGAGGTAGGGCGTGAGGTCCGGCAGGTCGACGTCGTCGGCGATGACGAGGGTACCGGGGGCGAGGCGGGGCTCGAGGAGCCGCAGGACGGGCAGGCACAGGTCCTTCCAGCCGTCGAGGAGGACGAAGTCCGCGGGGCCGGTGGCCGTGGCGAGGGTGTCGCGGGCGTCTCCTTCGAGGACGGTGATCAGGTCGTCCAGGCCCGTCTCGGCGAAGGTCCGGCGGGCGGCCGCGGCCTTGGCGGCGCTCAGTTCCGTGCTGATCACCCGCCCCGTCCCGTTGTCGCGCACCGCGGCGGCGAGGTGGAGCGTGGAGATGCCGAAGGACGTGCCGAACTCGACGACGGTCGCGGGGCGGGTGGCCCGGACCAGGTTGTAGAGGAGGCGGCCGCCCTGGGCGGAAATCGGCATGTAGACCTCCGCCTTGGCGTCGGCCTGCTCCTGCGGGCTGAGGGGCGCGGAGTCCTCCGGCTGTGCCGCCCGGATCCGCCTGCCGGTCGCCTCGTCCTGCTCAGCGTTGCGGAACATCCGGTCGAGGGCGGAGGCGACGCGGGGATCTTCGAGGGTGTTGGTGAGTGTCATGACTCTAGACTAGACGCACCGTTGCGTATCGTCTAAAGGTTCTGGCCTACCCTGGCCGCAGGAGGCACACATGCAACGAAGAAGTACGGCCGCCGCGGCCGGGCCGGAACCGGCGGCACGCCACCACGGCAACCGCCACGGCCGCAGCGAACAGGCCCGGCAGGCGGTGCTGGAGGCGGCCGACGACCTCCTGGTCGAGAAGGGCTTCACCGGCGTCACCATCGAGGGCATCGCCGCCCGGGCGGGCGTCGCGAAGCAGACCGTCTACCGGTGGTGGAAGACCAAGACCGACATCCTCCTGGACGCCTTCCTCCAGGACGCGGCCGAGGCCCTGGCCCCGCCGGACCACGGCGACCTGGCCCGGGACCTGCGCGCCCACTTGCGTCAACTGGCCGAGTTCCTCACCCGGTCCGACGCGGGTGCCGTCTTCAGGGCCCTCATCGGGCACGCCCAGCACGATCCCGCGTTCGCCGCCGCCCTGCGGTCCGGGTACCTCGACGAGCAGCGCCGGCGCGACCGGCTGCCGCTGGAGCGTGCGGTGGCACGCGGACAGCTCGTCGCCGGACTCGACACGGCGGCGGAGATCGACCAACTCGTGGGGCCGGTCTACCACCGCGTCCTGGTGACGGCGGAGCCCGTGGACCAGGCCTTCACCGACCGCCTCGTCGAGGCGTTCCTGCGCCGCGCGCACGTGGCGGATGTAGTGGACGCAGCGGACGTAACGGATGCGGCAGGCGCGGCGGACGCAGCCGGCACGAGGGAGACGGGGCGCAGATGACTCTGAAGGCAGGTCAGCGAGTGGTGCTGGCGGCGGACACCCGGCTGACCGATCCGGCCGAGGTGTCGGGGGTCGTCATCGGCTTCCTGTCCCTGGCGGCGGGCATCGGCGGCACCGTCGAGCAGGTGGTCGTCCACCAGGAGGAGAGCGACGACGTGCGCGAGTACGAGCGGCTCAAGTCGCTGCTCGACGCCTTCGGGCGCGAGATGCCCGCGGGGAGCAGGAGGCAGCTCGAAGAGAAGGTCCGCTCGCTGGCGCCCGCGTGGACCGCCTTCCGGGAAGGAGCGCCCCGCGTGAGCGTGCGGGTCCGCTTCGACAACGGGTTCATCCTCGACGGGGCCGACGAGGGCGTCTTCGTCCCCGCTTGAGGGCGCGTCCCGGCGGCCGAGGTCGTCGGTGCGCACGCGTTCCAGCCGGTGCCGGCCGGCCAGCCGTGCTCACAGACCTGTCGCAGGGACGGCATGGGGTTCTCCCCGCGCCCGCGGGGGTCAGCCGGGAGTCCCGGCGGCGAACCGTCAGACGCTCTGGTCCTCCCCGCAGGCGCGGGGGTCAGTCGCCACCAGCCACGGCCTGCGCGCCGCCGACCGCGCCGACCAGGGCTACAGCGCCGCCGAGATCCTGGTCATCACCGAGGACTGGAAGTCCACCACCATGGTGGAGAGTCCGCCAAGGCCGGGCTATGCCGCGCGGGCAAGGACAACCTCGGCCGAGCCCAACAGGCCCTCGACGCCCTGGTCGTCCCACCGCCGACCCACTCCGCCAGGTAGGGCGGGCGGAACCGGTTGCCGGGCCCACAGTTCAGGTGGGAGGACGGCAGCGGGTCCGCCGACGTCTGTGCGGTCTTCGGCACTCGCTGGTGCCGCTGACGGCACCGAAAGCCCCGAGGGGGAGACCGCGTGGTTCGACCGACCGGTGCGCCGCTCACGTCCACGGGCGGGCGGACGTGAGCGGCGCGCCGTCTTGCTGAGCGGTCCGTCAGCAGGCGCGCTGGTACGTGGCGAAGACGATCTGGTCGAACGCGAGGATCTCGGTGACGCCCGGGGCCATGCACATGCCGGTGTCCGGGACGGAGCGGTAACCCACGACGACGTAGGCGCTGGTGGTGCCGCAGTTGTTCCAGTAGGAGTGGCCGGCGGATTCGTAGTAGCCGCACGGGGTGGTGGCCTGGGTCGCGGCCGATGACGGCGTCGCCGAGGTGAGGAGCAGGAACGTCGATACGGCCGCCGTGACGGCGACGAGGAAATGCCGCTTGTATCTGGTCATGCGGTCCAGAATTCCGCGCGGCGCTATGCCGCTCCTATACACCCCGCATTCACTCCGCCTTTCCCCTGGCCAGGGGAAAGGCGGAGTGGAAAATGGGGGTCAGAAAACGGGCTGGGGAATCGCGGAGGTGATCCAGGCGGTGAGGGCCTGGGCGACGGGGCTGGCCGCGGCGACGGGGTTGAAGGCGGGGACGGGCTTGACCGCGGGGACGGGCTTGACCACAGGGACGGGGATGACCGCGGGGACGGGGTCGAGGTGGACGATCTGTCCGGCGTAGGTGAGGCCGGCTCCGAAGCCGAAGAGCAGGACGTCGCCGCCGGTGTCGATGTCGCCGCGGTTGATCATGCGGGACAGGGCGATCGGGACGGTCGCGGCCATGGTGTTCCCGGTGGTCGCCACGTCGGTGGCGACGGGCACGCCGGACAGGTCGAGGTGGTTGGCCAGGGCCCGGATGATGCGCAGGTTGGCCTGGTGGGGCACGAAGCCGGCCAGGTCGGCGGGCCGGATGCCGGCGTCCGCGCAGATCCGGGCGGCGATGGGGCCCAGGCTCGTCGCCCAGCGGTAGACGGCGCGACCGTCCTGGCGCAGGACGCGGGTGTCGGGGTCGATGACGATCCGGTCGGCGTGCTCGCCGACGCTGCCCCACACCACCGGGCCGATGGCGCGGCGGTGGTGCGGCAGGACCACCGCCGCGCCCGCGCCGTCGGCGAAGAGCACGGCGGTGTCCCGGTCGGACCAGTCCAGCCAGGAGCTGGCCTTGTCCGCGCCGATCACCAGGGCGCCCCGGCTGGTGCCGGACCTGATCAGGGAGTCCGCCACGGCCAGCGCGTGACAGAAGCCGGCGCAGGCGCTGTTGACGTCGAACGCGGCGGGCGCGGCCAGGCCGAGCCGTCCGGCGACCCGGGCGGCGACGGCCGGCATGGTCGACTCCGCGCTGGCGGTCGCCACGATCACCGTGTCGATGTCGGAGGCGGAGTCGAGGCCGTCCCGGTCCCGGGCGAGGTTGGCCAGGGCGTCGTGGGCGGCCGCGACGGCCATGTCCGCGACCGTCTCGTCCGGGGCGGCGATGCGGCGTTCGCTGATCCCGGTGCGGGTCAGGATCCACTCCGCGTCGACGGTCAGCCGTTCGGCGACCGCCTCGCTGGTCAGGACGGTGCCGGGCAGGTAGTGCCCCATGGCAGCGATCCGTGTGCCCGGGGCCGGGATTGATGGCATTGTCGTCTCTCCTCGTGTGATCAACCAGGAACCGGGACGCCCTGGGCAGCACCGAGGACTACTGTCGCCACCGCGGCTATATTTTTCTTCTACTTCCGGGCCTGCCGGGAATTTCAGGCGGGGCGTTCGGCCACCGGTTCTATTCGTGGACGTGCCAGGTCGAAGTAGTCGCCGGTGTCCAGGGCCACGGAGCGGTCCAGGCGGGCCGCGTTGAAATAGAGCCGCGGGCTTTCGAGGAGTTCCGGGTCGACGATCAGTTCCAGGTCGGGGTGGAACGCGAACGGCACGATGGATCCGCTCCGGCATCCGGTGAGGCGCTCGGCCCGTTCCAGGGAGGCGAATCCGGCGCGCGTGCCGCCCAGCAGGTCCCGGACGGCGTCCACGTCGACCCGCAGGTCGCCGGGGACGACGGCGAGGGCGTGGCGTGTGCCCCGGCCGGGTGTCCTGACCTGCAGGACCAGGCACTTGGCGGCCTGTTGCAGGGGGTGGCCGCGCAGGACGCTGGCCACGTCCGTACGGCCTTCCGCCGCGTGGTGGATCATCCGGTAACGGCACCCGGACCGGTCGAGGAGGTCGATGAGCCGTGTGTACGTGCTCGGTTCGGCCGGTTCACCGGGGCGGGCGGTCTCCGCCGGCTCGGCTGTGCGAGTCATCACCAGCAACTGGTTCACTCCTTTTCTGTTGGTGCGGGGGGAGCCGGTCGGCGGCCTCGGGCAGTCGGCCGGACCGCGTGGTCGCCCGCGCGGTCCGGCCACGGGGGGGGTCAGGCGGTCCGGTTGCCGTGCTCCGCGAGCATCTCCGCGAGCAGGCCGGAGAGGGCATCGACGGTCGGGTAGTCCCAGACCAGGGTCGGTGCGACCTCGATGCCGAACTCGTCCTCGATCTCGCCGCACAGGGTGAGGCCGTGGAGGGAGTCGAGGCCGTACTCGGCCAGCTTGGTGTCGGTCCGGATGGAGTCGACCGGCTCCTCGAGGTAGAAGGCGACCTTCTCCCTCAGCCACTCGGCGATCGGCGCCTGCTGGATCTCGGTGGTCATCGCGGCAGTGGTCATCGGTGTGTCTCCTCGACATCTGAAGTGGTAACGGAAAGGGGACGGAACGAAGGAAGGGGTGGGGCTGGTCGGTCAGCTCAGCGACCGGGCGAAGGCGACGAGGGCGGCCGTGACCTCCTCCGGGCGTTCCTGCTGGATCCAGTGGCCGCAGCCGGGGAGCAGGAGCATCTCGCGCAGGTCGGGGACCCACTGCCGCAGTTCGGACTCCAGCCGGGCGGGGTCCGCGCCCTTGATCACGAAGTCCTCCTCACCGGCCAGGTAGAGGGCGGGCACCTGGACGGCCGCCTTCTGGTACGGGGCGGTCAGATCCCAGTTCGCGTCGAGGTTGCGGTACCAGTTCAGCCCTCCGGTGAAGCCGGTCCTGGTGAACTCGGCCGTGTAGACGGAGAGTTCGTCCTCGCTGAGCCAGCCGGGCAGTACGGCGGGCTCGGGGTAGAGGTCCAGCAGTCCGCCGCCGTCCGGCACGACGGGCGCCCGGTAGGGGGCCGATCCCGAGGTGCCGTTCAGCAGGCGGCGGAAGGACGCGGCCACGTCGCGCTCCAGCTCCGCCTCGGCAACGCCGGGCGTCTGGAAGTACAGCATGTAGTGGCCCGCGCCGATACCCCGACGGATCGCGGGCAGCGGGTTGAGCGGCGAGCGCGGGCGGTAGGGAATGCTGAGGCCGGCCACGCCCCTGACCCGGTCGGGGCGCATCAGGGCGGTGTGCCAGGCCACCTGGGAGCCCCAGTCGTGGCCGGCCAGCACCGCCGGGCCCTCGCCCAGCGCGTCGATCAGCGCGACCGCGTCGCCCACCAGGTGGTGGATCGTGTACCGGGCCGCGTCCTCGGGGCTGTCGCTGCCGCCGTAGCCGCGCATGTCCGGGGCGACCGCGTGGAACCCGGCCGCCGCCAGGCCGGCGAGCTGGTGTCGCCAGGAGTACGCGAGTTCGGGGAAGCCGTGCAGCAGGACGACGAGCGGGCCCTGACCGGCCTCGGCGATCCGGACGCTGCGCCCGCCGGCCCGCAGCGTGCGCTGGCTGACCCCGTCCGGGAGCGGCAGGCCGGACCCCGGCGGCTCAGACACGGACGGCCTCCTGGTCCGACGGGCGGGAGGGCGCCGGGGCCTGGACCAGGCGCAGCCGGGAGATGACCTGGTCCGGGTCGGCGGCGGCGGTGTCCAGGGCGCGCACGTAGTAGGAGGCGAAGCGCTCGATGGTCGACAGGTCGAAGAGCACGGCGTTGTAGCGGAAGTCGAGCGTCAGGCAGTCGCTGCTCTGGCGGACGTTCACCGCGAGGTCGAGCTGGCCCTCGGCCTGGGGCAGTTCGAACGGGCTGATGGTCAGGCCGTGGTGCTCGATGGTGTTGTGCTCGCCCTCGCCGTCCAGCAGCAGCTTCATCAGCGGGTCGGGCTTGGCGACACCGATCAGGTTGAAGGTGATCTGGCAGAGCGAGGAGCCGGCGCTGGTGCGCGGGCGGTTGGCCGTGCGGGTGAGCCGCGCGAAGGGGTAGCCGACGGCGGCGAGGCCTTGGCGGACCTGGCCGTCGACCGTCGTCGCGGCGTCGCGGAAGGTGGCTCCGGGGGCGAAGCTGCCGCGGAAGACCAGGGTGTTGATGTAGTTGCCGACGACGTCGCGCATCGGCGGGGAGAGCCGGGTGGTGGTGGGGCAGCCGATGAGGAAGTCGTTCTGCCGGGTGTAGCGGTGGAGCAGGCCCTGGAAGGCGCCCAGCAGGAAGGAGAAGAGGGTCACGCCGCAGGCACGGGCGGCCGTGCGCAGTGCCTCGACCTGACCGGCGTCGAGCTCCAGGTGGTGGGTGGCGCCGACGGGCGTGGGCCCGGCTGTGCGGGGGCGGTCGGTGGGGATCTGCGCGGGCTGCGCCCCCTCGATCACACCGTGCCAGAACGCCTCGGCGCGGGCACCGCGCGGGGAGGAGAGCAGGCGCTGCTCGGCGGCGACGTACGTGTCGTGGGTGTAGGCGACCGGGGCGGGCGCGGCCTCCTCGCCGGCGACGGCCTGCTGGTAGCCCGCGAGGATGTCGCGCAGCAGGACGAGGTCCGAGACGGCGTCGGAGGCGATGTGGTGGCCGCCGATCAGCAGGACCGCGTCGGTCTCGGAGCGGCGCAGCAGGACGAAGCGGAAGGCGCCGCGGTCGCGCAGGTGGTACGGCTCGTTGAGCGCCCGGCGGACGGCGGTGCGCAGTTCGTCGTCGCCGACCGGGCCCAGGTCCTCGACCAGCAGGGCGAAGGGTTCGTGGGCCTGGGGGGTGCTGACGGGCACCCCGTCGACCCTGTCGAACAGCGAGTGGACGAGTTCGTGCCGGGCGACGGCGGCGGCGACGGCCTCCCGGAGTGCGGGCAGTTCGACGGGGGACAGCACCCGTACGGCGACGCCGGTGTTGTAGGAGCTGCCCTCGGGGTCGAGTTCGTAGAGGAACCACAGCGCCTCTTGGGCGTGGGAAAGCTGATGACAGGTCGACATCACCGGCTCCCTTCTGGGATGAAAAAGCCGATATGCGCGGAGGGTCCGCGCGTGGACGTGGAGCGGCCGGTGGCGTCCGGCCGGTGCTCGGGTCAGGCCAGTCGGCGGCCTGTGAGGTCGAAGCCGCGGCGGGTCTCGTGGCGGCGGGCGAGCTCGGCGAAGACGGGCTCCGGTACGCCGTCCGTCTCCGGTCCGCAGCCGAGCCGGCCGGCCAGCCGGCCCAGCGCGGCGGCGAGCCAGGCCGTGTCGCGCAGGAACGGGTTCGGGTTGTCCGCGTTGTGGCGCCACACGCCGAGGCAGGCGGCGGCCGCGAGCAGCACCGCGTAGCGCTCGGCCAGCACGAAGGTGCCCGCACTGGCCACCGGGGTGCGGTCCCGGGGGGCCAGTTCGCCGAACCGCTCCTTCAGCCGGCGCAGCTCTCCCACCAGCGAGGCGCACAGCGGGCCGAGCACCCGGTCCCCGGCCAGCTCGGCGGCCACCTGCGGCAGTGCCGCCATCAGCGGGTCCTCACGACCCGCCATGACGCTCAGCCGTTCCGCGTCCAGCTCCGGCAGGGCCCGGTCCATGGTGAACAGCTCGGCCGGCGCGCCGTCGTCGCTCAGCCAGCCGCCGCGTGCCATCCGCGGCAGCTGGGGGATCATCGTCGCCTGGCAGACCGTTCCGCCGGCGTGGACGAGCGAGGCCACCGGGAGGTCGCGCAGGTGCTTCTGGAAGACGCCGTGCTCGCCCTCGCGCAGGAAGGAGCGCGCGCCCAGCACGACGGCCATGGCGTCGACCGCCTCGCGCATCAGCGTCGGCACCAGGTACTTCACGGCCGCCGCGTAGACGCTGGTCTGGCCGGGGAGCACGTGCAGGGCGCGGCAGACCGTGGTGGCGAGGCTGTCGGCGACGAGCAGGTCGAGCCACGCGCCGGCCAGCAGGGAGCGGGCGTGCGGCAGTTCGGAGACGGCCCGCCCGTACAGGCGCCGCTGGACCGCGAAGTCCATCACCGTCCGCAGCTGCTGGTCGACCGTGCCGACCGCGGCCGCGGGCAGCACCGCCCGGGTGACCTGGAAGGCCCGCAGGATGGTCTCCATGGCCTCCCCGAACCCGCCGGCGACCGCGGTCACGGGCACCGGGCAGTCCTGGAACTCCAGGCCGCCGAGGTACAGGGCGCGCACCCCGCTGGTCCGGTAGCGCGGCAGGAAGCGCAGCCGGTCGCGCGGGACGCTCGCCATGTCGACCAGCACCATGGAGTGGCTGCGGCTGCCGGCCTCCTCCCGGGTGCGGGCCAGCAGGGTGACGGCCTCGGCCCTGGCGAGGTTGTTGATGATCTCCTTGCGGCCGTTGAGGACGAGCGAGTCGCGCTCCACCCGGGCACTGAAGGCGGTGCGGGAGACGTCGTTGCCGGTGGACATGTCGGTGTACCCGGCGGCGACCCGGCCGTTGCGCAGCAGCACGTCCGCCAGCCAGCGGCGCTGCTTGTCACTGCCCGAGGACCAGACGTTCACGGAGCCGACCAGGTTGCTCGCGCCGTGGCCGAGCGCCAGCGCGACGTCGCGCCGGAACAGCGGGCGCAGCACCCTGGCCAGGTGGTCGGCCTGCCCGAGCCGGCCGCCGAGCGCCGCCGGGACGAACTCCGCGCCGAGGCCGTAGGCGTCCAGCACCCGCTCGCCCGCGGACAGCAGGTCGCCGCGCTCGTCCGCGTTCAGGAGGGCGGCGAAGCCCAGCGGGTTGCCGGGGTCGGTGGGGTCGCCCAACCGCGATTCCAGTGCGGCCGGGGTGCCGAGGTCGGTGAAGGGCGACGCGGGGGGTGCCGCGGGTGCCGTGGTCATGAGCGGCCTTTCACGAGCGGGTGGGTCAGCAGGGACGGCAGGTCGCCCCGGCCCTGCTGCTCGATCAGGACCGGCACCAGGCGCTCCAGGACGTCGCCGTCGGTGTCCGGCCGGCCGGGGAGCAGCTGGTCCAGCAGCCTGACCAGCACGGCCTCCAGCCACAGGCCGTCCTGCCAGAGCGGGTGGCCGGCGCCGGCCGTCGCGTGGTTGCGCAGCCACAGCCGGATCGCCGCCGAGGCGGCGAAGCAGCGGGCGTACCGCTCGGCCAGGGAGAAGGCGGCCACCGGGACGTCGGTCGCCACCGGGCGGTGGGCCGCGATGGAGGCGGCGACCTCGTCGGCCACGGCGGCGATCGCCTCCGCGTTGCGGGCCAGCGAGGCGGGGACCACGCCCTGGCGGGCCAGTTCGGCCAGCTCCGCCACGCCGTCGGAGAGGGATTGCACGATGCTGCCGCCGGGGCGGGGCAGCAGGGAGAGCCGATCGCGGTCGAAGTCCGGCAGCTCGGCGGTCAGGGTGGCCGCCGTCTCGACGCCGGCCCGGTCCACCTCGCCGCGGCGGGCCTGGCGGGCCAGCTGCGGGAACTGGTTGACCAGCGAGTGGAGGTTCACCACGGTGTTGCCGTCGAAGATGGACACGATGCGGTGGTCGCGCTGCACCTTCTGGAAGCGCCCGTGTTCGAAGGTGTCGCCCACCAGCAGGGAGCGGGCGCCCAGCACCGTCGACAGGCGGGAGACGACCTGGTCGACGAGGGTGGGGACGAAGTACTTGGTGACGGCCGAGACCACCGCCAGCTCCCCGGTGAGGGCGTGGATGGCCCGTCCGGCCACCAGGGTGGTCGCCTCGGCGAGGAGCACGTCGGCGTACGACGCGGCGATCAGGTGCCTGGTCTGCGGCAGGTCGATCAGGCGGCTGCCGTAGGCGTGGCGCTCCAGGGCGTACCCGGTGGCGAGTCCGAGCGCCTGGTCCGCCGCCCCGAGCGACAGGGCGGCGCACAGGGTGCGGGTCAGCTGGAGGCTCTTCAGGACGATCTCCGCGCCCCCGCCTTCGGCGCCGATCAGGGCGGCGGCCGGTACGGGGGCGTCGGTGAACGCGACGCCGCTGATGTCGGCGCTGCGGATGCCGTGCAGCTTCACCGCCGGCAGCGGCCGGTAGGTGCCGCCGGGGAGGCTCTGCTTGTCGACCATGAGCAGGCTGTAGGCGCGGGCGCCGCCCTGCTCGCCGGTGCGGGCCAGGACGCAGATCCGCCGGCCCCGGTTGGCGTTGTTGATCAGCCACTTCTCGCCGGTGAGGCGGTAGCCGCCGTCCGGTTCCCGGTGGGCGGCCACCTCCCCGGCGAGCAGGTCGCTGCCGTGGTTGCGCTCCGTCAGGCCCCAGGACACGACGGTGCCGTCGGCCACCAGCCGGCCGAGCTCGCGGGCCTGCTCCTCGCTGCCGCCGACCCAGACGGACACCGCGCCCAGGAAGGTCTTGCCGTGCGCGATGGCCACCGTCAGGTCGCGCCGGGCGACGGCGCGCATGAGCTGGAGCACCTCGTCGTAGCGGTGCAGCGAGCCGCCGTACCGCGCGGGGACGTAGTGGCCGGGCAGGCCCAGGAAGTCCAACTCGCGGCAGATCTCGACCGGGAACTCCTCGCGGTCGTCGAGTGCGCCGCAACGGGCGTAGGAGAAGAGCCGGCCCGCGTCGTCCGGGTCGCCCAGGGCGCGGTCGAAGTCCAGGACGGCGGGGTACGGGGTGGAGGTCACGGCGTCTCCCCCGTGCCCCCGGTCGCGGCGGCCGCCGTCTCGGGCGTGCGGTAGCGCTTCCTGGTCGCGGTGTTGAGGTCCTCGTACAGCGGCTCCAGGGCGCCGGTCATGAACTTCTCGCGCATCAGCCGCCGCTGGATCTTGCCGCTGGTCGTGCGGTGCACCTGGCCGGGGCGCAGGAACACCACGTTCGACACCTTCACGCCGGCCGCCTCGGCGAGCTCGCCGCGCACGCGGCGCGCCAGTTCGGGCAGCTCGACCGGGTTGGCCGGGTTGGGCCGGTACTCCTGGATGACGACGATCTCCTCGCCGTCGGCGGGGACCGAGCAGACGCTGGCGACCAGGCCCTGGAACGAGGCGTGCACGGTCTGCAGTTCGCGCTCCAGGTCGTGCGGGTAGAGGTTGCGGCCGTTGATGACCAGCACCTCCTTGGTGCGGCCGGTGACGTACAGCTCGCCGTCGTGGATGATCCCGATGTCCCCGGTGCGCAGGAAGCCCCGCTCGCCCTCGGCGGTCATCGCGCGGAAGGTGCGCTCGGTCTCCTCCGGGTTGTTCCAGTACCCGGCCGTGACGCTCCGGCCCCGGACCCAGATCTCGCCGGCGCGGCCGTCCGGCAGCGTGGTCCTGGTCTCCGGGTCGACGATCCGCACGTCGAGCCCGTGGATCTGGCCGCTGCTCACCAGCTTGGGGGCCTCCAGGTCACCGGGGAGCGGGCGCAGCACCTTGTGGGCGAGCGCGTCGCCGTCCACGGAGGTGATCGCCGGGCGGCGGCCGGGCGGCGTGCCGGTGACCAGCAGCGTGGTCTCGGCCATGCCGTAGCAGGGGTTGAAGACGTCGAGGCTGAAGCCGGCCGGGGCGAACTTCTCGGCGAAGCGGTGCAGCGTCGCGGCGCTGATGGGCTCCGAGCCGTTGCCCGCGTTGCGCAGGTGGGACAGGTCCAGGGTGGCGACCTGCTGGTCGGTGATCCGGCGCACGCACAGGTCGTAGGCGAAGTTGGGCGCGACGGTGGTGTGGATCCTCTTGCGGGAGACCAGGTCCAGCCAGAGGTAGGGACGGCGCAGGAAGTCCATCGGCGCCATCAGGTAGGTCGTGGTGCCGAGGTAGAGCGGCTCCAGCACCTTGCCCATGAGCCCCATGTCGTGGTGCTGCGGCAGCCAGCTGGCGACCAGGCAGCCGGAGTCCAGGCCGAAGGCCCGCTCGATCAGCTGCAGGTTGTGGAAGAGCGACCCGTGGGTGACCATGACGCCCTTGGGGGTGCTGGTCGAGCCGGAGGTGTACTGGAGGATGACCAGGGTGTCCGGGCCGAGCTGCGGCACCCGCCATCCGGGCGCCTCGGCGAGTTCCAGGGTGTCGGTGACGACGGCGTCGACCCCGGTGAGGCCGGAGTCCGCCACGAAGGCGCTGACGACGCCGGCGTTCGGCGTGTCGGTGAGGATCAGCCGGACGTCGGTGTCGCGCACGATGCCGACCGAGCGGGCGTCATGGCCCCGCTGGCTGCCCGGGACCGGCGCCGGCACGGCGACCACGCCCGCGTACATGCAGCCCATCAGGACCTTCACGAACTCCAGGCCGGTGCCGTAGAGCAGCATCACCCGCTCGCCGACCGTGCAGCGTCCGGCCAGCCACGAGGCGATCCTGCGCGCCTCCCGGTCGAGTTCGGCGTAGGTCAGCGTCTTCTCGACGGGCTCCCCGTCGACGACCCGGACGAAGGCCACGGCGGTCTTGTCGGGGATCGTGCGGCTGTGTGCTTCCAGTCGGCTCACCAGGTGCTCGTGCATGGCGCCGCTCTTCCTTTCGGTCATGGGATCTGTGGCTCCGGGTGATCAGGTACGGCTGAGACCGGCGAGGGCCTGCCTGAGCCGGAGGTCGCTGCGGAGGTGGCCGGTGATGTGGCCGAGGAGCTCCTGCTCGTGCGCCTCCAGGTAGAAGTGGCCGCCGGGGAAGACCCGGAACTCGAACGCGGACGCCGTGGTCTGCGACCAGGCGCGGGCCTTGTCGACCTCGCAGTCCTCGTCGCTGTCGCCGACGTACGCCACGAGCGGGCAGCCGGTCCGGGTGCCGGACGCCGGGTGGTAGGCGTCCAGCAGCCGGTAGTCGGCCCGGATGCTCGGCAGGACCAGCTCCAGCAGCGCCACGTCCTCGATCTCGCCCATCGAGCCGCTGCCCAGCTGCCGGAGCTCGCGGACGAAGGCCTCGTCGTCGTCGGCCCGGCCGGGGGGCGTGGCCAGGTGCGGTGCCTCGGCGCCGGAGACGAACAGCCGCACCGGCTGGACCCCGTGCCGTTCCTGGAGCCGCAGGGCGACCTCGTGGGCGACGTAGGCGCCCATGCTGTGCCCGAAGAACGCGATCGGCGTGTCGAGCAGCGGGACGAGGGCGGCCACGATGTCATCGGCCAGTTCGGGCAGCGAGGCCGCGAACGGATCGGCGAACCGGTCCTGCCGGCCGGGGTAGCAGGTGGCCAGCACCTCGACATCGTCGGGAACGGCCCGTGCCCAGGTCCGGTAGGACGTCGGCGCCCCGCCTGCGTGCGGGAAGCACACCAGGCGCAGGGCCGGGGAGGGCGTCGCCCGGTAGCTGCGGAACCAGTCCGCCGCCGCGCCGGTCATCGAACCTGTCATCGGGGTCCTTCCTTGGAATCGTGCGCGGAGGCGTCACAACTGCTGGCACTCCGCCAGCGTCCACACGCTCTCCCGGAGCCCTATATCCCGCCCATACCGGCGGATCCGGCCGCCGCGGGCGGCTCCTGCGTCCCGCCGCCGGGCGCCGCGGAGGCGGGCGCCGGGCCGTCGGGCGCCGCGGCGGCGCGGTGCTCGGCGCGCACCGCCGGGCTGAACGCCACCACGGCGGTCAGCGCCAGCACCGCGACGCCGAGGACGAAGCCGGTCGCGGACGGGCCCGCCCGGTCGACCAGCCAGCCGCCGGCCAGGGCGCCCAGCGAGTTCGCCCCCGAGGACAGGAAGCTCGACGCCCCGTTCACCCGCCCCTGCAGGGCCTCGGGGGTGACCTGCATCTGGTAGACGTTCCCGGTGACGTTGAACAGGCTGGCCACGAAGGTGATGCCGGCCAGCGAGGCGGCGATCAGCGCGGGCGAGCCGGAACACGCCGAGACCGGGATGAACACCGTCCACACCGCGAAGCCGGCCACCGCCGTCCGGTACAGGTCCGACCGGCGCGACCACCAGCCCGCGCTGAGCGCCCCGAGGATGCCGCCCAGCCCGCCCGCGCCGAGCACCAGGCCCACCACAGCCGGTGGGTGACCACCGTTGTGGATCCGCACCAGCACCGCCAGCAGGAGCACCTGGAAGACCAGGTTGCTGCCCGCGAACACACAGGTCATCACCCGCAGGAACCGCTGCCGCCACAGCCAGCGGACCCCTTCCCCGACCGCGGCGCGCAGCGACGTGCCGCCCGGGGGGACCGCCCGGTCGGCCTGCGCCGGGCCGAGGGCCCGCCGCAGGGTCACCAACAGGACGGCGGCGACCAGGCCCACGGCCGCGTTGGCCGCGAACGGGAGCCAGCGGGCCACCGTGAACAGCAGGCTGCTGCCGGGCTGGGCGAGCAGGCCGATGGCGGCCCCGCGCGCCTCGTTCTGGGCCAGCGCGGCCGACAGCTGCCCGGGCTCGACCACGGTCCGCACCGCCGCCCGCTCCGACAGCTGGTAGAGGATCGTCATCGCGGACTGCAGGAACGCGCCCAGCATGAGCTGCGGCAGCCAGAACCGGCCGCACAGCTCGGTCACGGCGATGCTCGCGACCACCGTCACGCAGACGATGTCGCAGCCCACCATCAGCCTGCGCCGGTTCCAGCGGTCGACCAGCGCGCCGGCCGGCAGCTGGACGAACAGGTTGGGCAGCGCGGCGGCGAACGTGACCAGCCCGGTCGTACTCGCCGATCCCGTGTGCCACAGCGCCAGCAGCGGGTAGGCGACCATCGTCACCGAGGTGCCGAAGCGCGAGATCCCCGCGCTCACCCAGAGCCGGATGAAGTCGGCGTTGCGCCGCAGGGGCACCGGCCCGGGCAGGGCCCGGGCCGGGGCCGACGGCGTCGCCGTGGGAACGGTCACCGGTGCTGCCCCGCGACCGCCGCGCGCGCCCGTTCCTGCTGCACGGCCTCGTCGATGGCCTTCTGCCACAGTCCCGCGACCCTGGTCCGCGCGGACCAGGTGGCGACGATCATGTGCTTCACCAGCTCACGCCCGCTCACCGCGTTGGTCAGCAGGACCGAGCCGACGCCCGAGTGCACCCGCAGCCCGGTCATCGCCTGGTAGCCGTAGGCCTGGCCGCCGTGGCCGAACTCCACGTCCCCACTGGTGGTGTCGACGATGGTGCTCCAGCCGTAGTTGCGGTCCGACTGCGGCGACAGCATCTGCCGCACCAGCTGCTGGTCGACCAGGCCGCCCGAGTACCCCAGGTAGCCGCGCCGGATCTCGACGGCGAACTTGGCCAGGTCCTCGGCGGTGCTCCACATCCCGGCCGCGGCCGGCTCCGGCTGGACGATGTAGCCGCCCCGTACCTGGGTGCCCACCACGTCGTGTCCCCGGGCGAAGGGCCGCCCGGAGGCGTGCGGGAACATCGGGTCGAAACTGCTGCCCGTCATGCCCAGCGGTGTGAACACCAGACGCTTCACCAGGTCGGGGAAGGCCTCACCGGTGAGGTCGGACATCACCTGCTGGAGCACCGAGTAGTGCACCGAGTTCTGTCGGAACACCTGGCCGGGCACGTCCTGGCGGCGCACCGGCGGTGTCTTGGCCGGCGCCCGCCCGTACAGCATGTCGAGCACCGTCGGCTGCTCGTCGTCGTCCGGGTAGTGGCCCTCGTTCACCGCCGGGTGCGGGGCGAACCCGGCCAGGTTCGCCATCAGCAGCCTCGCCGTGACCGGCTCCTGGAACTCCCCGGGGACCTGCCAGGACGTCAGGTAGCGGTTGACGTCCCGGTCGAGGTCCAGCAGGCCCTGCGAGACCAGCCCCAGCGCCGCGTACGTCGTCACGTGCTTGCTGATCGACCCCACCGCGAACAGGGTGTCCGGGGTGACCGGCTCGCTCTGCCCTGCGCCGAGGACGCCGTAGCTGCGGACCGCCGTCACCTGACCGTCGTGGATCAGGGCGAGGCTGGCGCCCGGGATGGCGTGGTCGGCCATCACCTCCTCGGCCCGCAGGTCCGCGAGCACCGACTCGGCCGCACTGCCGCGGCTCGACCGGCGCACCGGGCGGCGGCCCGACGCGGCGTCCGTGCCGTCGTCCTCGCCGAGCAGCACCCTCAGCTCCGCCATCTGCTCGTCGACCAGCCGGCGGACGGTCGCCGCCTCGTGGACGTCCGTGCTGTGGACCCACTCGACGTACAGCCGGCCCTCGTACACGTACGCGTCGATCTCCAGCAGGTGCGCCCGCGGGGCCTCGGGGGCGGCCGTGGCCACGACCCGCTCCGCGAGGTAGACCAGCGGCGGCGTCCCGTTCAGGGAGCGGGCCGTCGGCCTGCCGGCGGCGGACCGCGGCGCCGTGAAGGAGAACCGCACCTCCGGTGCCGGGAGGGCCGCCAGCTCCTCGGCCACCTCCGGGTCCGGCGCCAGGTGACGCAGCAGTCCGTATCCCTGCACCGGGTCGGGCAGGGTGCGCATCTGCCGGGCGACCGACTTCAGCGAGGACTGCGCGTCCCGGCCGAGCGGCAGTCGCAGGGTCACGGGGTAGCCGTGGTCCAGCGGGCCGACCGTCCGCGACGGGTCGCCGGCCGTGTCAGCCGTCGCGCCACCACGGGCGTCACCGGCGATCTCGACGGCGATCCGGTCGGCCTGCGCCCAGCGCGCGAGCGTACGGCCCACCGCCGTCAGCACCAGGTGCTCCGGGTTCGCGTCGGCCAGCAGGGACGCGGTCAGCTCGGACGGCAGGGTCGCCGTGACCGTGTTGGCCGTGGTGTGGGTGGTCTCCACCCGGGCACGGTCCACCGGGAGCGTGGCCCCCTTCGGCCGGTCCAGCCACAGCTCGGCCTGGTCCAGCAGCTCGTCGGAGTGCGCCTGCTTCAGCTGCTGCTCCGCCCACCAGTGCAGCGGGGACGCCACCGGCGGCAGCGTCGCCGGAAGGCCCTCGTTGAGCTGCCGGTACGCGGTGTTCAGGTCCTCGACGAGGACCGTCCAGGACGCCCGGTCGACCGCCAGCTCGTGGACGGTCAGCCAGATCTGGTCGGCCGCTCCGCTCTCCGCGCCGAAGCGGATCAGCGTCGCGTCCACCAGCGAACCGCCCCGCGTGTCCAGGCGCGCCCGGCCCTCGACGACCGCCCGCTCGATCCGCGCCGACCGCTCGGCGGCCGGCACCTCGCCGAGGTCCACGACATGGACCAGGGCCTCGGTGTTCGGCTCCGCCAGGTGGGCGCGGCCGTCGGCGGCCTCGTCGAACCGCAGACGCAGCGCCTGGTGGTGCTGCACCACGGCCCGCAGCGCTTCTTCGAGGACGTCCGCGTCGGCCTGCCCGTTCACCGGCAGCTGCACCGTGCGTCCGCCGGTGGCCTGCGCGCCGAGCAGCCGGTGCTGCTCCGCGAGCAGCGCGATCCCGTCCTGCTCCGGCGTCCGACCGCCGTCACCCTGCGCCAGGGCGGCGAGTTCACGCAGGTTCTTGGCCTGCATGACCATCCAGACCGCCAGCGGGAGACCCGCCTCCCGGCCCGCGGACAGCATCCGCAGAGCCCGGATGGAGTCGCCGCCGAGCTCGAAGAAGCTGTCCTCGACGCCGATGCGGTCGATGCCGAGGACATCGGACCAGATGGCCGCCAGCTGCTCCTCCACCATGGTGCGCGGGGCGACGTAGGCCGCCCGGGAGAGCGCGGTGGTGGCGGAGGCCGGGAGGGCCTTGTGGTCGACCTTGCCGCTGTTGGTCAGCGGGATGGCCGCCAGCTCCATGAAAGCGGCCGGGACCATGTACTCGGGCAGCGAGCGGGCCAGGAACTCCCGCAGCGCGACCGTGTCCAGGCCGGAACCGTCGGCACTGACGACATAGGCGACCAGGGACTTGTCCCCGTGCGCGTCCTCCTGGGCGGCCACGACGGCGTCGCGGACGGAGGTGTGCTCGCGCAGGGCGCTCTCGATCTCGCCGAGCTCGATGCGGTAGCCGCGGACCTTCACCTGGCCGTCGGCGCGGCCCAGGCACTCCAGCGTGCCGTCGGCAAGGACGCGGGCCAGGTCACCGGTCGCGTACAGGCGGGAGCCGGCCGGCCCGAAGGGGTTCGGGACGAACTTCTCCGCCGTCAGGTCCGGGCGGCCCAGGTAACCGCGGGCCAGACCGTCACCGCCGATGAACAGCTCGCCGGTCACACCCTGCGGTACCAACTCCAGAGCGCCGTCCAGGACGAAGAGCTGGGTGTTGGCCAGCGGGCCGCCGATCGAGACCCGCTCCACCTCCGCCGGGACCTCGCCCCGCGCGGACCAGATCGTCGTCTCGGTCGGACCGTAGACGTTCACCAGGCGACCGACCTTCGGCAGCAGCTCCCGCGCCACACCCACGGTCAGCGCCTCACCACCGACCAGCGCGGTCACCGACACATCGTCGAAGCCCGCCGCGAGCAGCAGACGCCAGCCCGACGGGGTCGCCTGGACATGGGTGACCTCGTTGCGGGCCACCAGCTCCACCAGCGCCGTCGCGTCCTTGGCCTGCTCGGCCGAGGCCAGGACGATGCTCCCGCCGGTGATCAGCGGCAGGTGCAGCTCCAGACCCGAGATGTCGAACGACACCGACGTCGAGGCCAGCCACGTGCCCGCATTGTCGCCCGTGACGTCGTCACAGATCGAACCCAGCAGGTTCACCAGCGCACCGTGGCCGATCATCACACCCTTGGGGCGACCGGTGGATCCGGAGGTGTAGAGCACGTAGGCGAGGTCGTCCGAGGCGGGAACGATGCCGTCCCAGCTCTCCTCGGATCCGCCGTCCAGCTCCAGCCAGGGGCCGGTGTACTCACCGAGCCGGTCCGTCGGGTCGGCGTCGGTCAGGACGAGCGCGGCACCCGAGTCGGTGAGCATGTAGCCCACCCGCTCGGCCGGAAGCGACGGATCGACCGGAACATACGCAGCCCCCGCCTTCCACACACCCAGCATCGCCGCCACAACACCCGGACCACGGTCGAGATACAGACCGACCACCGATCCGGACCCGACCCCGCGCCCACGCAGCCGACCCGCGATCCGCGAAGACGCGGCATCGAGTTCGCCATACGAAACCCGCTCCTCACCGAACACCACCGCGACCGCATCCGGCGCAGCCGCCGCACGAGCCCGGAACAACTCCAGAGCCGAACCCGCACCCCACTCCACCGACGAACCACCACGCACCAGCGCGGCCCGCTCCGCCTCCGCCAGCACCACACCCGACGCGTCACCGTCCGGATCCGCCGCCATCGCCTCCAGCACCAGCCGGTACATCCCCGCAAGACGCCCCAGCGCCTCACGGCCGACGACGTCCGACGTCGTGTTGAGCATGATCCGCCGGCCGATCGCCGCGACGTTGAGCGCGAACTCGTTGCCGCCGACGTTCAGGTTGCCGGCCATGTCGACCGTCTCGGTGTCGACCTGGTGGAAGTCGAGGTACTCGAAGAGCACCGCGATGAGCCGGCCACTCTGCCCCGAGTCCCGCTGAACGGCGGGCAGCGGGTACCGGCGGTGGGCCCAGGTCTCCGCTTCCTGCGCGAAGACCCGCTCCACCAGCTCACGCCAGGTGCCCGACGGGCGGGTGGCGGGGAACGGCAGCGTGTTCAGGTGCATGCCCAGCACCCGCTCCGCACCCGGCGCCTCCAGACGCCCGTGGTAGACCACACCCGCGTGGATGGCCTCCTCCGCACTGAGCATGCCCAGCACCTTCAGGTGCGCCGCCAGCAGCACGCTCTTCAGCGAGGTCCTGGCACGGGCGGCGAGGGTGCGCAGGCCCTCCTCCAGGTCGCCGAAGGCGACGTCGGTCCCCAGCGGCTCGCGGGCCCCGGCGGTCGCCGGGTCGGCCCAGGAGTCGGGCAGCTGCGCAGGAGCGTGGTTGTCCACGATCCCCTGCCAGAAGGCGCGGTCCTCCTCGGAGGCCAGCGACTCCAGCTCGGCCGCGACGAAGTCGGCGAACCGGACGGCCGGCGCCTCGTAGGCGGGCAGCTCACGGCCGTCGCGCAGGTGCTGGTAGGACGCCAGCAGCTCCATGAGCAGCGAGTGGTAGCTCCAGCCCTCGGCGATGGCGTGGTTGTAGGTGAAGGTCAGTCGCCAGGCCTCGTCCGACTCCAGGTGGATCGCGATCCGCAGCAGCGGAGCGGTCCCGAGGTCGAACGCGGCAGCGTGCTCCTTCACCGAGAAGGCCCGCAGCGCCTTGATCTGCTGAGTGGAGTCGAGACCCCGCAGGTCGTGCAGCGCCACCGGCACCTGGGTGTCGGCGTGCACCAGCTGCATCGGCTGCGAGTAGCCGCTCAGGTGCATCGAGGTGCGCAGGGCCTCGTGGCGGCCGGCCACGACGGCGGCGGCCTCCGTGAAGGCGGCGGCGTCGAAGGACTCGGCGTCCGGGATGCGGAAGGAGCTGATGTTCAGGTAGGCGGACTCGCCGCGCTCCTGAGCGGCCACCATCTCGACGAGCATGCCGGTCTGGATCTGCGACAGCGGGTAGGCGTCCACGACGCCCACCGGCAGCAGGGCCCGGTCCTCGGCGCCGATCAGCGCGAACGGCTCCACGGCGGTGACCAGGGACCCACCGACCTCCTTGCCGGAGATGTACGTGCCCAGTTCCGCGATCGTCCCGTGCTGGTAGACCGACCGGACATCCACGTCGTAGCCGGTGGCGCGCAGGGCGCCGACCAGGCGGACGACGCGGATGGAGTCGCCACCGAGCTCGAAGAAGCTGTCCTCGACACCGACCCGGGCGACGCCCAGGACGTCCGACCAGACCGCCACGAGCCGCTCCTCCAGCGGGGTGCGCGGGGCGACGATCTCGGCGGTGGCGAACGCGCTCTGGTCGACGGCCGGGAGGGCCTTGTGGTCGACCTTGCCGCTGTTGGTCAGCGGGATGGCCGCCAGCTCCATGAAAGCGGCCGGGACCATGTACTCGGGCAGCGAGCGGGACAGGAACTCCCGCAGCGCGACCGTGTCCAGGCCGGAACCGTCGGCACTGACGACATAGGCGACCAGGGACTTGTCCCCGTGCGCGTCCTCCTGGGCCGTCACGACGGCGTCACGGACCCAGGCGTGCTCGCGCAGGGCGCTCTCGATCTCGCCCAGCTCGATGCGGTAACCGCGGACCTTCACCTGGCCGTCGGCACGACCCAGGCACTCCAGCGTGCCGTCGGCAAGGACGCGGGCCAGGTCACCGGTCGCGTACAGGCGTGAACCTGCGGGGCCGAAGGGGTTCGGGACGAACTTCTCCGCCGTCAGGTCCGGGCGGCCCAGGTAACCGCGGGCCAGACCGTCACCACCGATGAACAGCTCGCCGGTCACACCCTGCGGTACCAACTCCAGAGCGCCGTCCAGGACGAAGAGCTGAGTATTGGCCAGCGGGCCGCCGATCGAGACCCGCTCCACCTCCGCCGGGACCTCGCCCCGCGCGGACCAGATCGTCGTCTCGGTCGGACCGTAGACGTTCACCAGGCGACCGACCTTCGGCAGCAGCTCCCGCGCCACACCCACGGTCAGCGCCTCACCACCCACCAGCGCGGTCACCGACACATCGTCGAAACCCGCCGCCAGCAGCAGACGCCAACCCGACGGAGTCGCCTGGACATGCGTGACCTCGTTACGGGCCACCAGCTCCACCAGCGCCGCGGCATCCTTCGCCTGCTCTGCCGAGGCCAGCACGATCTTCCCGCCGGTGATCAGCGGCAGGTGCAGCTCCAGACCCGAGATGTCGAACGACACCGACGTCGAAGCCAGCCACGTGCCCGGAGCACCCGGAGTCACGTCGTCACAGATCGAACCCAGCAGGTTCACCAGCGCACCGTGGCCGATCATCACACCCTTCGGGCGACCGGTGGATCCGGAGGTGTAGAGCACGTACGCCAGTTCCTCGGCGGCCGGGGTGACGCCCTCCCAGCTCTCCTCCGAACCGCCGTCCAGCTCCAGCCAGGGGCCGGTGTACTCACCGAGCCGGCCGGCCGGCTCGGCGTCGGTCAGGACGAGCGCGGCACCCGAGTCGGTGAGCATGTAGCCCACCCGCTCGGCCGGAAGCGACGGGTCCACCGGAAGGTAGGCGGCACCCGCCTTCCACACACCCAGCATCGCCGCCAGGACACCGGGGCCGCGGTCCAGGTACAGGCCCACCACCGAACCGGCGCCGACCCCCTGCCCACGCAGCCGGCCCGCGATCCGCGACGACCACGCATCCAGCTCGCCATACGAAACCCGCTCCTCACCGAACACCACCGCGACCGCATCCGGCGCAGCCGCCGCACGAGCCCGGAACAACTCCAGAGCCGAACCCGCATCCCACTCCACCGACGAACCACCACGCACCAGCGCGGCCCGCTCCGCCTCCGCCAGCACCACACCCGACGCGTCACCGTCCGGATCCGCCGCCATCGCCTCCAGCACCAGCCGGTACATCCCCGCAAGACGCCCCAGCGCCTCACGACTCAGGAACTCACCGCTGGTCGCCATGTTGAGGTGGCCGTTGTTGGGGACCACGTTGAGCGCGAACTCGTTGAAGCCGTCGTTGAAGCCGGCGTCGGTGTCGACCGTCTCGCCGTCCACGTGGTGGAAGTCGAGGTACTCGAACATCACCGTGAGCAGGCGCTCACGGGTGCCGCTGTCGCGCTGGACGGCGGGCAGCGGGTAGCGGCGGTGGGCCCAGATCTCCGCCTCTTGCGCGAAGACCCGCTCCACCAGCTCACGCCACGTCCCGGACGCGCGGGTGGCGGGGAACGGCAGCGTGTTCAGGTGCATGCCCAACACCCGCTCGGCGCCCGGCGCCTCCAGACGCCCGTGGTAGACCACACCGGTGTGGAAGGCCTGGTCCGAGGTGACCGAGCCCAGCACCTTCAGGTGCGCCGCCAGCAGCACGCTCTTCAGCGAGGTGCCGGCACGGGCGGCGAGGGTGCGCAGGCCCTCCTCCAGGTCGTGGAAGGGGACGCGCAGACCGTGCCGGTCCTGCGGGTCGCGCTCCGGTGCGGCCCACGGCTCCGGCAGCCGCAGCGGCACGTGCTCCGCCACCACGTCCTGCCAGAAGGCGCGGTCCTCCTCGGAGGCCAGCGACTCCAGCTCCGCCGCGACGAAGTCCGCGAACCGGACGGCCGGCGCCTCGTAGGCGGGCAGCTCACGGCCGTCGCGCAGGTGCTGGTAGCACTCCACCAGCTCCATCATCAGGGCGTTGTAGCTCCAGCCCTCGGAGACGGCGTGGTGGTAGGTGAAGTTGAGCCGCCACGAGCTGTCCGACTCGACCAGGACGGACATCCGCAGCAGCGGTGCGGCCGTCAGGTCGAAGACCACGGCGCGTTCCTGTGTGAGGTAGGCGGCCTTGCGGCGCTCCTGCTCCTCGATGTCCAGGCCGCGCAGGTCCCACAGCGTCACGGGGTAGTCCGCCGTGGCGTGCACCAGCTGGAGCGGCAGCGCGTAGCCGCTCAGGTGCATCGAGGTGCGCAGGATGTCGTGCCGCTGGACGACGACGTCCACCGCCTGCTGGAAGACCGGCAGCGAGAACGGCTGGTCGTCGCGGATCCGGAAGGAGTTGAGGTTGTGGTAGACCGCCCGGTCCGCCGGGCCGGCGGCCATCGTCTCGACGAGCATGCCGGTCTGGATCTGCGACAGCGGGTAGGCGTCCACGACGCCCTCGGGCAGCGCGGCCCGGTCCTCGTCGCCGATCAGCGCGAACGGCTCCACGGCCTTGACGAGGGACTCGCCGCCCTGGCCGGTGAGGCCGGCCGCCATCGCGGCGATCGTCCGTGACTCGAACACGTCGCGGATCGAGACGTCGTACCCGGCGGTGCGCAGTGCACCGACCAGGCGGACCGCACGGATGGAGTCGCCGCCGAGGTCGAAGAAGCTGTCCTCGACACCGACCCGGGCGACGCCCAGGACGTCCGACCAGATCACCGCGAGCCGCTCCTCCACCGGGGTGCGCGGCGCCACATGCTCGACCGTGGCGAAGGACGCCTGGTCGGGCGCGGGCAGCGCGCGGTGGTCGAGCTTGCCGTTGCTGGTGAGCGGGATGGCGTCGATGGCGACGAACGCCGTCGGCACCATGTAGGCGGGCAGGTCGGCGGCGAGGTGCTCGCGGAGCTGCGCGGCAGCCGGTGCGGCGCCCTGCTGCGGCACGTAGTAGCCGACGAGCTGCTTGGCGCCCTGAGCCCCCTCGATGACGGTCACCACCGCGGCGCGGACGGCCGGGTGCCGGCGCAGCGCGGTCTCGATCTCGCCGAGCTCGATGCGGTAGCCGCGGATCTTCACCTGGGTGTCGACGCGGCCGAGGAAGTCCAGCGAGCCGTCCGGCAGTCGCCGGGCCAGGTCGCCGGTGCGGTAGAGGCGCGAGCCCGCCGGACCGAAGGGGTTCGGGACGAACTTCTCCGCCGTCATCTCCGGCCGGTCGAGGTAGCCGAGGGCCAGCGCGGGGCCACCGACGTGGATCTCGCCGGGCACCCCGACCGGCACCAACTGGCCGTCGGCGTCGAGCAGGTGGACGGAGAGATCGCGCAGCGGACGCCCGATGTTGCTGCGGCTCGGCCGCCGGAGGTCCTCGGCGCCGATCCGGTGGTAGGCGCAGTGCATGGTCGTCTCGGTCGGCCCGTACAGGTTGACCAGGGCGGGCCGGTCGAGGCCCATCCGGTCCACCCACGGCTGGAGTTCGGAGGTCTCCAGCTTCTCGCCGCCGAAGCCGACGAGCCGCAGGTCGAGCCGGTCGATGCGCGGGTCACCGTCGCCGGCCAGGGCCGCGAGGGCCCGGAATCCGGTCGGGGTCTGGAGCATCACGGTGACCTGCTCGGCGACCAGGAGGTCGAGCAGCTCGCCGGGCGAGCGGTTGACGTCGGTCGGGACGACGACGACCCGGCCACCGTGCAGCAGGGCTCCCCACATCTCCCACACCGACACGTCGAAGGCGTACGAGTGCGCCTGGGTGAAGACGTCGTCGGCACCGAAGGCGAACTGCTCGCGTGTCGCGCTGTACAGGCGCAGGACGTTGGCGTGGGTGAGGCTGACGCCCTTGGGCTTTCCGGTGGAGCCGGAGGTGTAGATGACGTAGATCAGGTTGTCCGGGGTGATGGTGGTCGCCGGCGCGGTGGCCGGGCGGGCCGTGATCTGCTCACGGCTGTCGCCGTCCAGCAGCACGATCCGGCCGTCGAACGAGTCGGTCACCCGCTCCGCCAGGTCGGCGGTGCTCACCAGGATGCGGGCACCCGCGTCCTGGAGGATGTAGGACAGGCGCTCGTCCGGGTTCACCGGGTCCAGCGGCAGGTAGGCCGCACCGGACTTCATGACACCCAGCAGGGTCGGGACCAGGTCCAGACCGCGCTCCAGGCACACGCCCACGAGCCGGTCCGGGCCCGCACCCAGGCCCTGCAGGTGGTGCGCGAGCCGGTTGGCCCACGCATCCACCTCGGCGTAGGTCAGCGACTCGGCGCCGAAGGTGATCGCGACGGCGTCCGGGGTACGGGCCGCCTGCTCCGCGAACACCTCGTGCAGGCAACCGTCGACCGGCACCTCCACCGTGGCGTTCCACTCACCCAGCAGCAGCCCCCGCTCCGCCTCCGGCAGCAGGACCACCGAAGCGTCCCCCTCCGGGTCGGCCGCCATCGCCTCCAGCACCAGCCGGTACATCGCACCGAAGCGCTCCAGGGCCGCACGGCCGACGACGGCCGTGGAGGTCCCGATGTTGAGGTGGCCGCCGGCGGCGATCACGCTGAGGAGGAACTCGTTGCCGCCCGCGTCGAGGTTGGACGCGGTGTCCACGGTGCCGGTGTCGACCTGGTGGAAGTCCTGGTAGTCGAAGACCATCGAGATCAGGCGCTCGCCGGTGCCGCTGTCGCGCTGGATGGCGGGCAGCGGGTAACGGCGGCGGGCCCAGATCTCCGACTCGCGGGCGTAGACCCGCTCGACCAGCTCACGCCAGGTCCCCGAGGCGCGCAGCGCCGGGAACGGCAGGGTGTTCAGGTGCATGCCCAGCACCCGCTCGGCGCCGGGGGCCTCCAGACGCCCGTGGTAGACCACACCGGTGTGGAAGGCGTCCTCGGTGCCGACCATGCCCAGCACCTTCAGGTGCGCGGCCAGCAGCACGGTCTTCAGCGAGGCCTTGGCGTCGTTCGCCAGGCGGTGCAGCTTCTCCTCGAGGTCGTGGAAGGGCACCCGCGCGCCGAGGTTCTCGGCCACCAGGTCGGCGTCGTCGGCCCAGGTGGCCGGCAGCTCGGCTGCGGCGTGGCCGGCGACGACGTCCCGCCAGTAGGCGCGGTCCTGCTCGGAGGCCAGCGACTCCAGCTCGGCCGCGATGAAGTCCGCGTACCGGACCGACGGCGCCTCGTACCCGGGCAGCTCACGGCCGTCGCGCAGGTACTGGTAGCACTCCATCAGCTCCATGAGGAGGCTGTTGACGCTCCAGCCCTCGGTGACGGCGTGGCAGTGGCTGAGGGTGAACCGCCAGGCCTCGTCCGACTCCAGGTGGACGGCGAGCCGCATCAGCGGCGCGGCCGACAGCTCGAAGCCGGACGCCAGGTCCTGCTCCGCGAAGACCCGGGCACGCTCCTCGCGCTGCTGCTCGTCCAGGCCGCGCCAGTCGTGCACGGTCACCGGCAGCTGCGCGGTGGCGTGCACCAGCTGGAGCGGCTGGGAGTAGCCGCTGAGAGCCACGGAGGTGCGCAGCAGTTCGTGCCGCTGCGACAGCACGGCCACGGCTTCGCGCAGCGCCTCCGGGGAGAAGGCCTGCTCGTCCGGGATCCGGAAGGAGTTGATGTTGTGGTAGGCCGACTCGCCGCGCTCCTGGGCGGCCAGCATCTCGACCAGCATGCCTGTCTGCACCTGCGACAGCGGGTAGGCGTCCACGACGCCCTCGGGCAGCGCGGCCCGGTCCCCGTCACCGATCAGCGCGAACGGCTCCACGGCGGTGACCAGCGACCCGTCGGTGGCCTGGCCGGTGAGGCCGGCCGCCAGCACGGCGATCGTCCGCGCCTGGAACACGTCGCGGATCGACACCTCGAACCCGGCGGTGCGCAGCGCGCCGACCAGCCGGACCGCACGGATCGAGTCGCCGCCGAGGTCGAAGAAGCTGTCCTCGACACCGACCTTCTCCAGGCCCAGCACCTCACCCCACACCTCGGCGAAGCGCTCCTCCACCGGAGTACGCGGCGCCACGTGCCGCGAGGCCGCGAACGCCGAGCGGCCCGGCGCGGGCAGCGCGCGGTGGTCGACCTTCCCGTTGGCGTTCACCGGGATGAAGCCGAGGGCGACGAAGGCCGACGGGATCATGTAGTCGGGCAGGATGCCGCCCAGGTGCCCGCGCAGCAGGCCGGCGTCGACGGCCGTGCCGCCGTCGGCGACGACGTAGGCGACGAGGGACTTCTCCCCCGCGGAGTTCTCGTGGACGGTCACCACGGCACTCTTGACGCCGGAATGCTTGTGCAGCGCGCTCTCGATCTCGCCGAGCTCGATGCGGTAGCCGCGCACCTTCACCTGGGTGTCGACACGGCCGAGCGTCTCCAGGGTGCCGTCGGCCAGCCGGCGGGCCAGGTCGCCACTGCGGTACAGGCGCGAACCGGCCGGACCGAACGGGTCCGGAATGAACTGCTCGGCGGTCAGCTCGGGGCGGTCCAGGTAGCCGCGGGCCACGCCGGGGCCGCCGATGCACATCTCGCCGACCACGCCCACGGGCACCAACTGGCCGTCGGCGTCGAGCAGGTGGATCCGGACGTCGTGGAACTTGTGCCCGAGGAGACTGCGGGACGGGTGGTCGAAGTCCTCCGTCACGAGCCGGTGCGCGGTGGCGATCACCGTGGTCTCGGTCGGGCCGTAGACGTTGAGCAGCACCGGGTGGTCGAGGCCCATCCGGTCCGCCCACGGCTGGAGCTGGGGGACCTCGACACGCTCGCCGCCGACGGCGATCAGCCGCAGGGCGAGCCGGTCGATGCGCGGGTCGCCGGTGGCCGCCATGGCGGCCACCGCGCCGAACGCGGAGGGGACGTAGGACAGGAAGGTGACCTGCTCGGCGACCAGCAGGTCGACGAAGTCCTCCGGCGAGCGGGTGGTCTCGTTGGACACGACCACCAGACGGCCGCCGTTCAGCAGGACGGCCCACATCTCCCAGGTGGAGAAGTCGAAGGCGTACGAGTGCGAGAGCACGCCGACGTCGCTGCCGGTGAACCCGAAGTCGTCCTGGATCGCCGGGAAGAGCCGCAGGACGTTGGCGTGGCTCGCCATGACGCCCTTGGGCTTTCCGGTGGAGCCGGAGGTGTAGATGACGTAGATCAGGTTGTCCGGGGTGACCGCGGTGGCCGGCGCGGTGGCCGGGCGGGTCGCGATCTGCTCACGGCTGTCGCCGTCCAGCAGCACGATCCGGCCGTCGAACGAGTCGGTCACCCGCTCCGCCAGGTCGGCGGTGCTCACCAGGATGCGGGCACCCGCGTCCTGGAGGATGTAGGACAGGCGCTCGTCCGGGTTCACCGGGTCCAGCGGCAGGTAGGCCGCACCCGACTTCATCACACCCAGCAGCGTCGGGACCAGGTCCAGACCGCGCTCCAGGCACACGCCCACGAGCCGGTCCGGGCCCGCGCCCAGGCCCTGCAGGTGGTGCGCGAGCCGGTTGGCCCACGCGTCCACCTCGGCGTAGGTCAGCGACTCACCCGCGAAGGTGATCGCGACGGCGTCCGGGGTACGGGCCGCCTGCTCCGCGAACACCTCGTGCAGGCAACCGTCGACCGGCACCTCCACCGTGGCGTTCCACTCACCCAGCAGCAAAGCCCGCTCCGCCTCCGGCAGCAGGACCACCGACGCGTCCCCCTCCGGGTCGGCCGCCATCGCCTCCAGCACCAGCCGGTACATCGCACCGAAGCGATCCAGGGCCGCACGGCCGACGACGGCCGTGGAGGTCCCGATGTTGATACGCCCGCCCGAGGCCACGACGCTGAGTGCGAACTCGTTGGTCGCGGACGTCAGGTTGGCGTCGACGTCGACGGTGTCGGTGTCGACCTGGTGGAAGTCCTGGTGCTCGAAGAGCATCGTGATCAGGCGCTCGCCGGTGCCGCTGTCGCGCTGGACGGCGGGCAGCGGGTAGCGGCGGTGGGCCCAGATCTCCGCTTCCTGGGCGTAGACCTGCTCCACCAGCTGGCGCCAGGTGCCGGACGGACGGGTAGCCGGGAACGGCAGGGTGTTCAGGTGCATGCCCAGCACCCGCTCGGCGCCCGGCGCCTCCAGACGGCCGTGGTAGACCACACCGGTGTGGAAGGCCTCCTCCGAGGTCAGCGAGCCCAGCACCTTCAGGTGCGCGGCCAGCAGCACGCTCTTCAGCGAGGTCCGGGCCCGGGTCGCCAGTCGGCGCAGGTCCTCCTCCAGGTCCTGGTACCGGACGTACACCCGGTGGACGTCCTCGGCGCTGCCCTGGTCGTCGGCCCAGGTCTCGGGGAGCCGGGCCGGGGCGTGGCCGGCGACGACGTCCCGCCAGAAGGCGCGGTCCTGCTCGGAGGCCAGCGACTCCAGCTCGGCCGCGATGAAGTCCGCGTACCGGACCGACGGCGCCTCGTAGGCGGGCAGCTCACGGCCGTCGCGCAGGTGCTGGTAGGACGCCAGCAGCTCCATGAGCAGCGAGTGGTAGCTCCAGCCCTCGGTGACGGCGTGGTTGTGGCTGAGGGTCAGCCGCCAGGCCTCGTCCGACTCCAGGTGCACCGCGACGCGCATCAGCGGCCCCACGGCCAGGTCGAAGCCCTCGGCCCGGTCCCGCTCGGCGAACGCGCGGCCGCGCTCCTCGCGCTGCTGCTCGTCCAGGCCGCGCCAGTCGTGCACGGTCACCGGCAGCTGCGCGGTGGCGTGCACCAGCTGCAGCGGCTGGGAGTAGCCGCTCAGGTGCATCGAGGTGCGCAGGATGTCGTGCCGCTCGACGACGGCCTCGACGGCCCGGAGCATCGCGGGCTCGTCGAACGGGCGCTCGTCGGGAATCCGGAAGGAGGTGAGGTTGTGGTAGGTGCCCAGGCCGTCGGCCCGGAGCATCTCGACCAGGATGCCGGTCTGCACCTGCGACAGCGGGTAGGCGTCCACGACGCCCTCGGGCAGCGTGGCCCGGTCCTCTTCGCCGATCAGCGCGAACGGCTCCACGGCCTTGACGAGGGACTCGCCGCCCTGGCCGGTGAGGCCGGCCGCCATCGCGGCGATGGTGCGCGACTGGAACACGTCGCGGATCGAGACGTCGTACCCGACGGTGCGCAGCGCGCCGACCAGCCGGACGGCACGGATGGAGTCGCCGCCGAGGTCGAAGAAGCTGTCCTCGACACCGACCCGGGCGACGCCCAGGACGTCCGACCAGATCGCCGCGAGCCGCTCCTCCACCGGGGTGCGCGGCGCCACGTGCTCGACCGTGGCGAAGGACGCCTGGTCGGGCGCGGGCAGCGCGCGGTGGTCGAGCTTGCCGTTGGGGGTCAGCGGGATCTCCGCCAGCGGCACGTAGGCGGCCGGGACCATGTAGTCCGGCAGCGAGGTGCGCAGGTGGGCCCGCAGGTCGCTCAGGTCGGCACCCTGCTCCGTCAGGATCAGGTAGGCAACCAGGGACTTCTCGCCGAGGGCGGTGGTGTGGACGGTGACCGCGGCGTCCCGCACCAGCGGGTGCCGGCGCAGGGTCGCCTCGATCTCGCCGAGCTCGATGCGGTAGCCGCGGATCTTCACCTGGCCGTCGATGCGGCCGAGTGACTGCAGGGTGCCGTCGGCCAGTCGGCGGGCCAGGTCGCCACTGCGGTACAGGCGCGAGCCGGCCGGGCCGAACGGGTCGGGGGTGAACCGCTCGGCGGTCAGCTCGGGGCGGTCCAGGTAGCCGCGGGCGACGGCGGGCCCGCCGACGAAGATCTCACCGGGGACGCCGACCGGGACGAGCTGCCCCGCCGCGTCCAGGACGTGGATGGTCATGTCGGCGAGCGGGGTGCCGATCGGGCTGTCCGCCGGGTGCGCCAGGTCGGCGTCGCCGACCCGGTGGTAGGTGGAGTGCACCGTGGTCTCGGTGATGCCGTACATGTTGATCAGCGCGGGGCGGTCCGTCCCGACGCGGCGCGTCCAGGGCAGCACCTCCAGGAGGTCGAGCCGCTCGCCGCCGAACACGATGGCGCGCAGGTTGAGCCGGTCGATGCGCGGGTCGCCGTCGGCGGCCATGGCCACCAGCGAGCGGAACGCGGTCGGGGTCTGGCACAGGATGGTGGCCCCGGTCCCGACCAGCAGGTCCACGAACTCCTCCGGCGAACGGATCACCGAGGAAGGGACGACGACGACGCGGCCGCCGTGCAGCAGCGCACCGTAGATCTCCCACACCGAGAAGTCGAAGGCGTAGGAGTGCGAGTGCGTGAAGACGTCGTCGGCACCGAAGCCGAACTGCTCACGGGTGGCGCCGAACAGGCGCAGGACGTTGGCGTGGCTGAGGGCGACGCCCTTGGGCTTTCCGGTGGAGCCGGAGGTGTAGATGACGTAGATCAGGTTGTCCGGGGTGACCGCGGTGACCGGCGCGACGGCCGGAAGCCCGGCGATCAGCGCCTGCTCCGCCTCGTCGTCCAGCACCACGACCCGGCCCTCGAACGAACCCGTCAGCCGGCCGGCCAGCGAGGACTCGGTCACCAGGATCCGGGCACCCGCGTCCTGAAGGATGTAGGACAGGCGCTCGTCCGGGTTCACCGGGTCCAGCGGCAGGTAGGCCGCACCCGACTTCATCACACCCAGCAGCGTCGGAACCAGGTCCAGACCGCGCTCCAGCGAGACACCCACGAGGTCGTCCGGGCCGGCACCCAGCGCGACCAGGCGCTGCGCCAGCCTGTTGGCCCGCTCGTCCACCTCGGCATACGTCAGCGACTCGGCACCGAAGACCACCGCGACCGCGTCCGGAGTACGGACCGCCTGCTCCGCGAACACCTCGTGCAGGCAACCGTCGACCGGCACCTCCACCGTGGCGTT
>NZ_JBSFKI010000057.1:0-45463 GCF_053598475.1 Kitasatospora sp. NPDC001119 | reverse complement strand
ACTCGGCCTCCCTGCGGACGCCGTCGGACTCGGCCCGCTGCCGGTCCGCGTCCGCCCGCGCGGAGGCCCGCACCTCGGCCCGCCCTCGCCGAGCCGTCCGGGTGCTGAGCGCGCCGGAACGTTTCTGCTGGCTTTGCGCCGCTCCTCCTCCCACCACCCCCCTTCTACTTTCCATGCCCCCACGTTGATTGGTGGAAGGAGGAGAGCGCGGGGGTCAGGTGGGCGGGGCCCGCGGGGCGCCCGGGGTCCGCTCCGGGTGGGCGTGGGGTGCGGGGCCGTGCCCGTCGGCCCCACCGGTTCCGCCGGCGCCGCCGGGCCTGGCGTTGCCGCTGGAGTGGCGGGCCGCGTGGGCGGGTTGGGGGTGGACGGCCGCGCCGAGGGTGGCCGGTGAGTCGCCCGTCACCGCGATGTCCCCCTCCCGATCGGTGCGCAGAACGGTGGCGCCGAGTGCGCGCAGGTGGTCGACCGTCTTCGGGGACGGGTGACCGTACGGGTTGCCCTCGCCGCAGGAGACGAGGGCCAGCCGGGGCCGCAGCGCACCGGCCAAGTCCCAGTCCTGGTGGGCCGATCCGTGGTGCGCCACCTTCACGACGTCGACCTTCCCCAGCCGGCCCAGCAGGGCCGACTGGGCCTGCGGTTCGAGATCTCCGAGCAGTGCCATCCGTAGTCCTCCTGTCAGTGACACCATCAATGCGACGCTTGCGTTGTTCGGTCCGGGCGCCTCGGCAGCCGCACCGGGGACGGGCCACACCACGTCCCAGGCCAACTCCGCTCCGACGGAGCGCCGTTCACCCCGACCCGCTCTCAGCAACGGCAGGCCGGCCCCTGCGGCCCAGCCCGTCACCCGGGCCGCCTCACCCGGCGGATCGTCCAGCGTGGTGCCCTCGACGGCGCCGACCCGGCGGCCCCGCAACACCCCCGGCACGCCCTCGACGTGGTCGGCATGGAAATGCGTCAGCAGCAGTAAGGGGACGGTCGTCACGCCGAGGTCGCGCAGGCATCTGTCGGCGGCGTTCGGGTCCGGCCCGGCGTCGATCACCACCGCGCTGTCCGGCTCCCCCGTCGCCAGGGCCAGCATGTCCCCCTGCCCGATGTCGCACATCACCAGTCGCCACCCCGGCGGCGGCCAGCCGGTGGCGATCCGGATGAGCTGCGGCGGGCGGAGCAGCACGGCCAGCAGGACCATCATCAGCACTGCCGTCACCAGCGCCCGCGCCCAGCGCCGCCGAGCGGGCACCGGCACCGGACTGCCCGGCTCCCGCCGTCGGGGCAACAGGAGCGGCGCCGCCCAGCAGGCCGCCAGGACGGCCAGCGCGACCGTCGCCGTCCCGAACCAACCGCCGGGCCAGGTCAGTTGGCCACCCGGCACCTCGGCGCCGCGCCGTGCGACCAGGGCCAGCCAGCCGGCCGGCAGCCCGGCCGGTTCCGCGAGCAGGCGGGCCAGGGCCGGAAGGAGCGGCTGAAGGGCGAGCACCCCGAAGCCGAGCAGCGTCGCCGGAGCCACCGCCAGCTCGGCCAGCAGGTTGCAGGGGATGCCGACCAGGCTGATGTGCCCGGACAGCACCACCGTCACCGGCGCGCACAGCGCCTGGGCGGCCGCCGTCGCGGCGAACGCGCCTGCCAGGTGGTGCGGCCAGCGGCGGGCCCGCAGGGCTTCGGCCCAGTGCGGCCCGAGGACGAGCAGCCCGGCGGTGGCGAGCACAGAGAGCAGGAAGCCGAACGAGCGCGACAGGAACGGGTCCAGCAGGACCAGCACCAGGACGGCCCCGGCGAGCGCGGGCACGGCCTTGCGGGGACGGCCGGTGGCCAGGGCCAGCATGCCGATCAGTCCCGTCCCGGCCGCCCGAAGCACGCTGGGCTCGGGCCGGCAGACGGTGACGAAGGCCAGCGTCAGAGCCGTGCCGAGCAGCGCGCCGGTGCGCAGTGACAGCCCCAGCACCGCGGCCAGCCCGCGCCGTTCCGGGGTGCCGGCCTGCCCGGGCGCTCCCAGCAGCGCACCGAGGACGATCGCCAGGTTGGCCCCGCTGACCGCCACCAGGTGGACCAGGTCGGTGGCCCGGAAGGCGTCGTCGAGGTCGTCGGGCAGTCGCGAGGTGTCGCCGACGACCAGCCCCGGGAGCAGCCCGCGCGCGTCCGCGGGCAGTCCGTCGGTGGCCGTGCGGAGGCCTTCACGGAGCCGCCCGGCGATCCGCTGCGGCAGGCTCGGCGGCGCCAGCTGCCGGGGCGCCCCGTGGACGACCAGCAGCGCGGCGGACTCGGTGTCGTGCCCCTCCCCCACCGGCCGTACCTCGGCCTCCACGGCCAGCCGCTGGGACGGGAGCAGCCGCTGCCAGGGCTCGCCCTCCGCCCCTCGGGCCATGACGGTCACCGGCGTACGCGTGCGGGTGCTCCGCCCGTCCGGGAGCGGGGTGACACGGTCGGCCACCGCGTCCACGGTGAGGAGCGTCTGCCCGCCGACGGTGCCGCCCCGGGAGGTGTGGACCTTCGGGTCCCCCGCGACGGTCAGCTCCACCTCCACCACCGGGGCGGGCTCGCCCGGCGCTCGCGGACCGGCGGCTGCGGACGCACGGGCGAGCTCCGGCAGCGGCCCCCGGTGGAGGGCGGCGGTGTGCAGCGGGGTGGCGATCGCGGCCGCCGCACCGGTGAGCAGGACGGCGGCCAGCGTCGCCGAGGCCCCGCGCCGGCGCAGGACCCCCGGCCGGGTGAGCAGCAGGACGGCCGCGAGCGCGGCGACGCCCGCCGCGGTGAGGACGAGGGCCGCGTACCCCGGCTCCAGACGCAGGAGTGCCGCCGTGACCGCCCAGGCCGAGACGGCGGGCAGCAGCAGCCGGAAGTCGGCGCCCGGAGAACGGGACGCAACGGCCGGACCGAACGGCGTGGTGGCGACGGACATGGCGGTACCTCCCTTCGAAGGCCGGGCACGCGGGCGGGGGAAGTGGACAGGGGGAACGGGCAGGGACAGCGGCAGGACAGGGCGTCAGAGGGTGAGCAGCGGACGGAGCTCCGCGTACGTACGGGCGCCGATGCCGCTGACCTGCCGGAGTTGGTCGAGGGAGCGGAAGGAGCCGTGCGAGGTGCGGTAGGCGAGGATGCGCTGGGCGAGGGTGGGGCCGACACCGGGAAGGCTGTCGAGCTGTTCGAGCGTCGCGCGGTTGAGGCTGACGGGCGGCCGGGGCACGGTGAGGCCCGGAGGGCCGCTCCCGCTTCCGACCACCGGGCCGGGGGCGGGCGCCTGCTCGCCGACCAGGATCTGCTCACCGTCCGTCAGGATGCGGGCCAGGTTGAGGTTCCTGGTGTCCGTCTCCGGCAGCGGACCGCCCGCCGCCCGCAGGGCATCGGCTACCCGGGAGCCGCCGGGCAGGGTGTGCAGGCCCGGGAGGTGGACCCGGCCGCCGATGTCCACCACGACAGCCGGCCCGGTGCCGGACACGGCCTCGGCACCGGCGCCGGGCCCGGCCCTGGAAGGAGCGGAGTCGTCGGGGACGGACGGCTCCGCCCCCGACGGTGCCGCGACCGCCGCGAGCGCGGGTACGGCGACCGCCTCCGGCCGGGCCAGCCAGAAGTGCTGCACGGCGTAACCGACCGCGAACAGCAGCAGGATGGCCAATCCGGCCACCGCGCGCCGATCGAGTGCCAGCACCGAGGCGAACGAGGGGATTGAGGAGGATGCGGAGAACCGCGAACGCGCCCCGGCCTCCGGCGGACCCATGTCGGTGCCGCCCGGATCCGACGCAACACCCGCATCCGGCAAGACCGGCGTCGCATCCGACAGCACCGGCACCGGCATCGCAACCGGCGACGGCGGCGGGGCCGGCCCCGAAGGGCCCCCTCCGACACCGCCCTCCGGCTCGTCATCCATCGGCAGCAGCGCGGCCATCCGCAGCCGCACCGTCTCGTTGATCGCATGGCGCTTCGCCGCGCCCAGGCCCATGGTCGTCATGCCGAGGACGGTAGGAGTCCTCCGGCGAACGTGCGGAAATTAACGAAACCCTGTGGATAACCCGGGGGTTGTGGATAAAAAGCGTCACTCACAAGAGTGGGTAGGACCGCCTGAGGTTGACCGAGCGGCCAGCGAACCACCCAGCGAACCACCCAGCGGACCCCCCCTCAGCGCGGCGCGACCACCACCGCCAGCAGCCCCGGCCCGACGTGCGCCCCGATCACCGCCCCCACCTCGCCCACGTACAGCTCCCGCAGCCCCGGCACCCGGACCCGCAGCCGCTCCGCGAGCGGTTCGGCCCGCTCCTCGGCCGCCAGGTGGTGCACGGTGATGTCGACGTCCTGCTCTCCCGACCGCTCGACCGCGATCTCCTCCAGCCGCGCGATCGCGCGCGACGCCGTCCGCACCTTCTCCAGCGGCTCGATCCGCCCGCCGTCCAGGTGCAGCAGCGGCTTGACCGCCAGGGCCGACCCGAGCAGCGCCCGCGCCGCCCCGATCCGTCCGCCCCGGCGCAGGTGTTCCAGGGTGTCGACGTAGAAGAACCCGCTGGTCCCGGCCGCCCGCCGGCCGGCCGCCTCGGCCGCCTCGGCCAGGCCCTGCCCGGCCGCGATCGCCTCGGCCGCCGCCAGCACCCCGTACCCGAGCGCCATCCCGACCAGTCGGCTGTCCACCACCCGCACCGGTACGGGCGCCTCGGCGGCGGCCAGCCGGGCGGCCTCGACGGTGCCGGACAGTTCGCCGGAGATGTGCACCGAGACGATGCCCTTCGCCCCGGCCTCGGCGGCCGCCCGGTAGGCGGCGGCGAAGGTCTCCGGGTTCGGCCGGGAGGTGGTCACCCGCTGTTTGCCGCGCAGCGCCTCGGCGACGTCCTTCGGGGAGATCTCGACGCCCTCGCTCAGCACCGAGTCGCCGACCGCGACGCTCAGCGGGACCACCGTGATCCCGTACCGGTCGAGGGCGTCCTGCGGCAGATAGGCCGTGGAATCGGTGACAAGTGCGAGGTCGGAGGGCATGAGCCGGAGGTTACCCCCCGTCGCTCCGGGAGGACAGCGCCCGGTCCGGGCCCCCTCGGGAGGCCCCGTGACGCGCGACCGGCTCAGCCCGCCGAGGGCCCCGTCGAGGGCTTGCGCAGCCGCTGCGCCAGCTTGGCCAGCGGATCGGCGAGCCCGAGCAGCTCCTCCGCGCTCGGCCGCCCCTTCCCGTCGGTCAGCCCGGCCCGAGCCGCACCCCCGGACCGCGCCGCACCCCCGGTCGCCCCCGCGGAACCGCCGGACCCCGCAGCAGCACCACCGACCCCCGCGGAACCACCGGACCCCGGGGCTCCACCCGCCCCCGCAGAACCGGCAGCCCCCGAAGCACCCCCCGCGACGTCCCAGTGCCGCAGCGCCCCCGCCTCGCTCTCGCACTCCTGGCTCAGCCGGCTCAGCTCGTCGTCCGCGAACCGGTGCATCCGGTCCTGCGCCGCCCAGCGCATGGTCTCCGCCGAGTGCGTGATCCGCTCCGCCCGCTCGCGCAGCTCCGGCAGCTTGGCGGCGATCCGCGCGGTGTCCGGCTCGCGCTCCAGCATCCGCAGCTCGCCGTCGAGTTCGGCGGCGTGCGTGTCGAGCCGGTCGAGCAGGGCGAGCGACTCGCCGAGCTGGGAGTCCTGCGCGAGGCCGCCCTCCAGTACCTGCCGGGTGCCGTCGAGCGAGGTCCGCAGGCCCAGCCGGACGGTGGCGATCTGCGCGGGCGGGCCGACCCTGGTGTACGTCTTCGCCTTGAGGGTGGCGGTCTCCACGGCGCGCCGGGCGTTGGCCTCGTGCTTCTCGATCTTCGCGCCGACGGCCTTGGCGGCCTTGACCGTGCCGATCACGGCCAGGACCATCGCCGCGACCCCGAAGAGCAGGACCAGCCCGATCATCACGCCGAACACGTCCATCGCGCGCCACCTTCCGCCGTCGTTCCGGCCCCCACCGGGCCCAACGCGGGCCGCATTGCCGAGGGTTCCACGGTAGCCGCCGGAACCCGCCCGGGGGCAGCCGAGAGGGCCCTGGCGGACGGAGATCAGGGTCAGATCCGGGATCTCCCCGAGGGCCCCCGACCACCCTGGAAGCCCCCCGCAAGCGCCCCGCAAGACGCCCAGCCGGCACCGAACCCGAAAACGCCGACTCCCGAAAGCACCGGACCCCGAAACGCCCCGAAAGCACCGAACCCCGAAAGACCCCGAAAACGCCGGACGGGCGCCCCGAAGGACGCCCGCCCGACCGCTCACGCGACCGCTCCCGCGATCACCCCGCGGTCACTTCCGCACCAAGAACACTCAGCCGGTGACGATGTTCACCAGCTTCGGCGCCCGCGCGATCACCTTCCGCACCTCGGCCCCGCCGATCGCCGCGATGACCGCCGGCTCCGCCAGCGCCAGCGCCTCCAGCTCGGCGTCCGAGATGCCCGGCGCGACCTCCAGCCGCGCCTTGACCTTGCCCTTGATCTGGACCACGCAGGTCACCGTCTCGTCCACCACGTACGCCGGGTCGGCGACCGGGTAGTCGGTGTGCGCCAGCGACTCGCCGTGGCCCAGTCGGCGCCACAGCTCCTCGGCGACGTGCGGGGCCAGCGGCGCGACCATCAGCACCAGCTGCTCGGCCACCGCCCGCGGCGTGGAGCCGCGCTTGACCAGGTAGTTGTTCAGCTCGATGGCCTTGGCGACGGCCGTGTTGAAGCGCAGCCCGGCCATGTCCCCGCGGATGCCGTCGATGGCCTTGTGCAGGGCGCGCAGCGTCGCCTCGTCCGGCTCCTCCTCGGTGACGACCAGTTCGCCGGTGGTCTCCGAGACGACGTTGCGCCACAGGCGCTGCAGGAAGCGGTACGAGCCGACGACGGCGCGGGTGTCCCACGGGCGGGAGACGTCCAGCGGGCCCATCGACATCTCGTACAGGCGCAGCGTGTCGGCGCCGTACTCGTCGGCGATGTCGTCCGGGGCGACGGCGTTCTTCAGGGACTTGCCCATCTTCCCGGCCTCGCGCTTGACCGGCTCGCCGTCCCAGAAGTACTGGCCGTCGCGCTCCTCGACCTCGGCGGCGGGCACCGGGAAGCCGCGCTCGTCGCGGTAGACGTCGGCGGTGATCATGCCCTGGTTGAACAGCTTGTGGAACGGCTCGACGGACGAGACGTGGCCCAGGTCGTGCAGCACCTTGTGCCAGAAGCGCGCGTACAGCAGGTGCAGCACGGCGTGCTCGGCGCCGCCGACGTACAGGTCGGCGCCGCCGGCGGGCTTGGTCTCCGTCGGGCCCAGCCAGTACTTCTCGTTGGCCGGGTCGACGACCGCCTCGGAGTTGGACGGGTCGACGTAGCGCAGCTCGTACCAGCAGGAGCCGGCCCAGTTGGGCATGGTGTTGGTCTCGCGGCGGTACTTCCTGACGCCGTCGCCCAGGTCCAGTTCGACGTTGACCCAGGCCTCGTTGCGCGACAGCGGGGTCTCCGGCGAGGAGGCGGCGTCGTACGCGTCGTAGGTGCGCGGCGAGTAGTCGTCGACCTCGGGGACCTCGACCGGCAGCATCGACTCGGGCAGCGCGTGCATCACGCCGTCCTCGTCGTAGACGATCGGGAAGGGCTCGCCCCAGTACCGCTGGCGGCTGAACAGCCAGTCGCGCAGGCGGTAGTTGACGGTGCCCTCGCCGATGCCGCGCTCGGCCAGCCAGGCGGTGACGGCGGCCTTGGCCTCGACGACGCTCAGCCCGTCCAGGGACAGCGACACGTCGCCCTCGGTGCGGGCGGAGTTGACGATGACGGAGTCGTAGGTGTCGAACGCGTCGTCCCACTCGGCCGGGTCCTGGCCCCGCCCGTCGGTGGGCTCGACGACGCAGCGCATCGGCAGCGCGAAGGCGCGGGCGAAGGCGAAGTCGCGGTGGTCGTGGGCGGGGACGGCCATGATGGCGCCGGTGCCGTAGCCCATCAGCACGTAGTCGGCGATGAACACCGGGACGGACTCGCCGCTGACCGGGTTGACGGCGTGGGCGCCGGTGAAGACACCGGTCTTGACCTTGGCCTCGACCTGCCGCTCGACGTCCGACTTGGCGGCGGCCGTGGCGCGGTAGGCGGCGACGGCCTCGGCGGGGGTGGCGGCACCGCCGGTCCACTCGGCGGGCACGCCCTCGGGCCAGGCGGCGGGGACGATCGAGTCGACCAGGGCGTGCTCGGGGGCCAGCACCATGTAGGTGGCGCCGAACAGGGTGTCGGGCCGGGTGGTGAAGACGGTGATCTTCTGGTCGCCGGGGGCCGCGAAGTCGACCCGGGCGCCCTCGGAGCGCCCGATCCAGTTGCGCTGCTGCAGCTTGATGGCCTCGGGCCAGTCCAGCAGGTCCAGGTCCTCGATCAGCCGGTCCGAGTACGCGGTGATGCGCATCATCCACTGGCGCAGGTTGGACTTGAACACCGGGAAGTTGCCGCGCTCGGAGCGGCCGTCCGCGGTGACCTCCTCGTTGGCCAGGACGGTACCCAGGCCCGGGCACCAGTTGACCGGCACCTCCTTGGCGTAGGCCAGGCGGTACTCGCCCAGCACCTCGTCGCGCTCGGCGACGGTCAGCCCGGCCCAGGCGCGCCCGTCCGGCAGCTCACGCGCGCCGGACTCGAAGTCGGCGACCAGCTCGGCGATCGGGCGGGCCTTGCGGGCGTCCGCGTCGTACCAGGAGTTGAAGATCTGCAGGAAGATCCACTGGGTCCAGCGGTAGTAGTCCGGGTCGATCGTGGAGATCGAGCGGCGCGGGTCGTGGCCCAGGCCCAGCCGGCGCAGCTGCTGGCGCATGTTGGCGATGTTGGCCTCGGTGGAGACCCGCGGGTGGGTGCCGGTCTGCACCGCGTACTGCTCGGCGGGCAGGCCGAAGGCGTCGTAGCCCAGCGTGTGCAGCACGTTGTGGCCGGTCATCCGCTGGTAGCGGGCGAAGACGTCGGTGGCGATGTAGCCCAGCGGGTGGCCGACGTGCAGGCCCGCGCCCGAGGGGTACGGGAACATGTCCATGATGAAGCTGTGCGGCTTCGCGGCGACGTCGCCGGCCGCCGGGTCGGCCAGCGCACCGGTGGGGTTGGGGGCGTGGAAGGTGCCCTCCTTCTCCCAGATGTCCTGCCAGCGGGACTCGATCTCGGCCGCCAGCGCAGCGCTGTACCGGAACGGCTCGGTCGCGGTCTCGGCCGCGCCGGACGCAGGGGTCGTCTCGCTCATGGTCCTTCAAGCTCCATCGGTGTCGGTTGGCGAACCGCGCGGGCGGCCGGCCCGTGGACCCGGCCCGGGACGGGATCGGGGGGCGGAAAACAAAAAATCCCCTCGCAGGAGGGGACGCCACGCCGACTCCGGCACCGCCCGAAGGCTCAGCCGGTCCTGGTCAGCGCGGCCGGCTAAGGAGCAGGCGCACGGTTCGCATGGGCTCAGGGTACCGCAAGCGGGTCGACGGGCTGCGGGGTATACCGCCGGGACGGCGGCACGGAGCCGCCCAGGGCCGCACGAGGCCCGCGCGGAGCCGTCGCGGGACCGCCGGAGCCGTACGGCACCGACCCGGCCCCGCCCTACCGCGCCGCCACCCGCCCCGCCGCGTCGAACTCCCGCAGCGCCTTCGCCACCCGCTCGGACTGCATCCCCGCCGCGAGCGAGCGCGCCAGCGAGGCGGTGCGGGCCGCCTCCCGCTGGTCGCCGAGCCGGCGGTGGGCCTCGGCGAGGCGCACCATCAGCAGCGTCTTGGTGCGGGCCCGTCCCGGTCCGAGACCGGCCACCGCCTCGGCGAGCAGCACCTTGGCGAGCCGGTGCTGGCCGAGCGCCAGCCGCCCCTCCCCCACCATCCCGGAGAGGGCGGCCCGGACCTCCTCGGTGCCGGGCAGGCCGTCCAGTTCGGCGAAGGCCCGGGCGGCGGCGGCCTCGGCCCGTTCGGCCTCGCCCCGGCGGCCGTACGCGCCGGCGAGCCGGCCGTACTGGCGGGCCCGGGCGACGGGGCTGAGCGCGGCGCCGTGGGTGTCCAGGGCGGTCACCAGCGCGGAGACGGCGTCCAGCCCGCGCCCGCCGGTGCCCTGGGTGGCGAGCACGACCAGCGCGCCGAGCACCGCGACGCCGAGCCGGGGGTCGCCGCTGACGTGGGCGGCGCGCAGCGCGGCGACGAAGGCGCGCTGGGCGGCGGCGTCGTGGCCGAGGTCGTACGCGGCCCAGCCGGCCAGCCGGGCGAGTCTACTGGCCGTGCCGTAGAGCTCGCGGCCGAGCCGTTCGTCGTACGCGCCGAGTTCCAGCAGCTTGGCCAGCATGGCGAGTTCGGCCCGGACGGGGCCGAGGACGAGGCCGCCGCCGCAGGCCCGTTCGAGCTTCTGCTTGCTGCGGTAGGACAGGCCGAGTTCGCCGGCCAGTCCGGGTTCGACGCGCAGCGCGCCCTCGCCGCCGCCGACAGGCGGCGGCGGGGAGTCCAGACGGGCGGCGGCCTGGTCGAGGTCGGCGCCGCGGAACAGGTCGGTGAGGCGCACCGGGCCGGCGTCGGTGGCCGCCTCGCGCAGCGCGGTCTGGGCGGTGTCGGCGGTCCACGGGTCGGTGAGCAGCCGGGGCGAGAGGATCTTGGCGCCGCGGTGGCCGCCCATCCGGCCCCAGAGCTGTTCGTAGGTGACGGCGATGCCGAGGGTGCGGCTGAGCACCTCGCAGACCGCCTGGTCGTGCGGGCTGCGCGGGACCATGCCGCGGTCGCGCCACTTGTACGGGGCGGTGGAGCTGATGGCGAGGCCCGGCGGCAGGGCGAGGCTCACCTCGCGGGCGAGCCGTTCCGGACTCCATCCGAGCTGGTGGAGTATCCGGGCCAGTTCCTCGTTCCGCCTTCGCTCCAGATCGGCCATGGCACGACGGTAGCGGGATTCCGGCCGCCGGGACCGGCGGCGCGGGCAGAACGGCGAAGAGCCGCCCCCCGTTTCCAGGAGGCGGCTCTCGACTGCTGTGGAGCTATGGGGAATTGAACCCCAGACCTCTTGCATGCCATGCAAGCGCTCTACCAACTGAGCTATAGCCCCTTGACCTGCGTTGTCACCGTGGTTCCCGGTTGTTTCCGGCCGTTTCCCTCGGCGACATCGACTACTTTACACGCTCCGGGGCGTGCTCCTGAAATCCGTTTCCCGAGGTCCGCACCACGCGCCCCGGGAGCCCGTCTCCCGCACTCCGGGCGTACGGCGCCCACCCCCGGCGCCCGCACCTGACGCACGCTCCCAGCGCGCACTCCCGACGCACGCGCCCCGCCAACGCACCACCCGCCGACCGCACGCCCGCCAGGAGAACCGCGAAGCCGCACCACCCGCCGACCGCACGCCCGCCAGGAGAACCGCGAAGCCGCACCACCCGCCGACCGCACGCCCGCCAGGAGAACCGCGAGGCCGGGCCCGAAACGCCGGAAGGCCGCCACCCCTTGGGTGACGGCCTTCCGAACTACTGTGGAGCTATGGGGAATTGAACCCCAGACCTCTTGCATGCCATGCAAGCGCTCTACCAACTGAGCTATAGCCCCGCGACACGGGCGACCCTGGCTGACCACGACCGCCGATGCGGAGTGGAGCTATGGGGAATTGAACCCCAGACCTCTTGCATGCCATGCAAGCGCTCTACCAACTGAGCTATAGCCCCGCACTCACCGGATCTCCCGCTTCCCTTCCGGGCCGCGTTCCTTCCCTGCGAACGAGGAAGACTCTAGCTGGTCAGGGCCGGAACTGCGAAATCCGCTCCCTCCGGACCCCCGCCGAGGGCCCCGTGAGGGCCCCCGGCACCCGGTGCCGCCCGAGCCGGTACGGCTCGGCTCAGGTGTCGTCGCCGATGACCGGCTGCGGGAGGGTGCCCGCGTTGTGCTCCAGCAGGCGCCAGCCGCGCGTGCCCTGGCCGAGCACCGACCAGCAGCAGTTGGACAGTCCGCCGAAGCGCTCCCACTGGTCCGGCTCCATGTCGAGCAGCCGCCCGAGCATGGTGCGGATCGTCCCGCCGTGGCTGACCACCACCAGCGTGCCGTCCTCGGGGAGCTTGCCGACGGCGTCCAGGACCACCGGCACCGAGCGGTCGGCGACCTCGGTGGCCAGCTCGCCGTCACCACCCCGCCGCACCGGCTCACCGGCCGCCCAGGCCTCGTACTCCTCCGGGAAGCGCTCGCGGATCTCGGCGTTGGTCAGGCCCTGCCAGGAGCCCGCGAAGGTCTCCCGCAGGCCCTCGTGGTGCCGCACGTCGAGCCCGGTGACCTCGGCCAGCTCCGCGGCGGTGCGCCGGGCCCGCTGGAGGTCCGAGGAGATCAGCAGGTCGGGACGGAGCCCGGAGAGCAGCCGGGCCGCCCGCTGGGCCTGCTGGACGCCCTGGCCGGTCAGCTCGATGTCCGTGGTGCCCTGGAAGCGCGATTCGAGGTTCCAGGAGGTCTGGCCGTGCCGCCAGAAGACGATGCGCGGGCCGCGCGGGCCCCGGCTCAGTGCAGGTCCTCGGGCTTGCCGAAGTCGTCGGCGGGGGCGACGACGTTGCCGGCCTCGTCGGTGAACGCGTCCGGACGGTTGCGCGAGGCCAGGGCGTCCTCGGGCAGCGGGAGCTCGGGGCAGTCCTTCCAGAGCCGGTCCAGCGAGTAGAAGGAGCGCTCCTCGGCGTGCTGGACGTGCACGACGATGTCCAGGTAGTCGAGCAGGATCCAGCGGCCGTCGCGCTCGCCCTCGCGGCGCACCGGCTTGATGTCCAGCTGCTCGCGCAGCTGGTCCTCGATCTCCTCGGCGATCGAGCGGACCTGGCGGTCGTTGTTCGCGGAGGCGATCAGGAAGGCGTCGGTGATCGACAGCACCTCGCTGACGTCGAAGGCGATGATGTTGTGCGCGAGCTTGTCGGCCGCCGCCTGCGCGGCGACGGTGATGAGCTGCTGGCTGTGGTCGGTAACGGTCACGGTGTTCTTCCGGCTCGGCGGCTTGGGGGGCGCCCCGGCGCTCGGCCGGGGTCGCCTTCCAGGATCTCACGCCGCCCGGGCGGGCCCGGAACCGTTTTTCCAGGCCCCCGAGCCCCGGGCCCCCAGGCCAATACCGGGCCACCGCCCCCGCCGCCACCAGGCCCGGACCCCCGTCGGGCCCGGGCCACCGCCCTACTGGGTCTTCGGCGGCTGGTAGTCCTTGCCGAGCACCACCAGCAGGTCCGCGTTCTGGGTGTCGCCGGTCACCTTCTTCACCGCCGTGTCCGGCAGCCCGAGGCTGGTCGCCAGCGACTTCGTCGCGCCCTGCCGGGCGTCGTCGGTGTAGCGGATCTCACTGGTGGCCTGCGGGGCGCCCTTGGCCCCGCCCGGGATGAAGGTCAGACCGGAGTTGACGATCTGGACCTGTACGGCGGCCGCCGCCGCGTCGTTGCCGCTGGAGTCCTGGACCGCGACCCGGACCGGGGCGTCGCCGGCGGCCGCGGACTTCACGGTGCCGCCCAGCACGTCCTTGACCTGCTTGCCCGCGGTCGCCTCGTCCAGGCTGCCGTCCGGCTTGACGGTCAGCGCGGTGGTGCCGAAGTGGCCGTCCTTCGCCTGCTGGGAGAGCTGGACGAGCACCCCGGCGAGGGCGTCCTCGGGCAGCGAGGGGTCGAGCACCGCGTTCATCCGGTGCACGTCGTCCTTGGCGTCCTTGAACTCGGTCGGCATGGCGCGCACCAGCGCGTCCATGACCTGCCCGAACCGGGCCAGCTGGGCGTCCCGGCTCTCGCCGGGGTTCTGCAGCGTGGCGTAGGCGACCGCGGCCTTCCCGCTGAGCATGGTGTTCTTGCCCGCCGCGGACAGCAGCTTGCCGTCCGGCTTGCCGCCCTCGTGGGTCTCGGCGTTGGTGTCCACCCGGACGCCGCCGAGCTGGGAGACCAGCAGTTCCAGGTACGGGGTGTCCAGCCGCCAGGTGCCGGCCACCGGGGCGCCGAGCACGGTGGACAGGCCGTCGCGGGTCGCCGAGGCGCCGATGCCGTCCATGGACTGGCCGACCGTGGTGACCGGCGGGTCCCCCGGGCCGGGCAGCCGCAGGGTGTCGGGCAGCAGCAGCACCGTGCCCTTCTTCCCGGAGGCGTCGTTGACCAGCAGCGCGCTGGACACCTTGCCCTGGAGGTCGCGCAGGTGGACGACGTTGACCTGGCGCCCGCCGGCGGCGGCGGCCGCGGTCGGCTTGCCGCCGGTGAGGAAGAGGTACCCGCCGACGCCGGCGGCGGCCAGCGCCACCACCGCACCGAGGCCGATCAGCCGGTTGCGCAGCTTGCGGCGGCGCTCGGCGCGCACCTCGCTGCGGGACTCGGCGAACTTCAGCCAGTCGATGACGTCCTCGGTCTCCTCCGCCTCCTCGTCGACGAAGGTGAACTCCCCCGTGGTGTAGCTGTCGTCGGGCGCCTTGCCGCCGCCCTTCCCGCCCTTCCCGGCCTTCCCCGCCTTCCCGGCCCGCGCCCCGGCGACCTGCTCGGACGGCGGCTCGGCCTTGGCCGGCACCGGCTCGGCGGCCGGCCGGGGCACCCGCGGACGCGCCGGTGCGACCGCCGCGGCCGCGGCCGGCTCGGCCTGCACCGGTTCCTGCGCCTGCGACGGCGCCTGCGGTTCGGTCACGACCGGGGCGGCCGCCTGGTACGGCTGCTCCTGGTACCCCTGGTAGCCCTGCTGCTGGTAGACGTACGTGCCCTGCCCGTACACCGGCTGCCCGTACTGGTCGTACTGCTGGTCGTACTGCTGCTGCTCGTACGGCTGTTGCTGCGGGAACTGCCCGCCCTGCTGGTACCCGTCGTACCCCTGGTAGCCCTGCTGCTGGTAGACGTACGCGCCCTGCCCGTACACCGGCTGCCCGTACTGGTCGTACTGCTGCTCGTACTGCTGCTGCTCGTACGACTGCGCCTGCGGCTGCTGTTGCGGCTGCTGCGGTTCCTGCGGCTGCTGGTAGCCCTGGTACGGCTGCTGGTACTGCCCGGTGGACCAGTCCTCCGGCCGCCGGCCGTCGCTGCGATCAGTCATGCACCGCTCCCGGATCAGTCCCCGCGCGGCGCGTACAGCGCCCGCTTGTCGATGTAGCGGACCACGCCGTCCGGGACGAGGTACCAGACCGGTTCGCCCTTGGCGACCCGGTTGCGGCAGTCCGTGGAGGAGATGGCCAGCGCCGGGACCTCCACCAGGGAGACCCCGCCCACCGGAAGCCCGGCGTCCGACAGAGTGTGCCCCGGGCGGGTGCATCCGATGAAGTGGGCCAGCGAGAAGAGCTCGTCGGAGTCGCGCCAGGACAGGATCTGGGCGAGCGCGTCGGCGCCGGTGATGAAGAAGAGGTCGGCGTCCGGGTGCAGGGCGTGCAGGTCGCGCAGGGTGTCGACGGTGTACGTCGGGCCCTCGCGGTCGATGTCGATCCGGCTGACCGAGAACTGCGGGTTCTCGGCGGTGGCGATGACCGTCATCAGGTAGCGGTCCTCGGCCGGGGTGACGTGCCGGTCGCTCTTCTGCCACGGCTGCCCGGTCGGCACGAAGATCACTTCGTCCAGGTGGAACGCGCTCGCGACCTCACTGGCGGCGACGAGGTGGCCGTGGTGGATCGGGTCGAAGGTGCCGCCCATCACGCCGAGGCGCTTCTTCACCGGTTCCGGTCCGCCGGGATTCCCGGCCTGCTCTCCCATGCCGCCACACCTTACGCGACACGCGTTACGGTGCGGGAACGGCCGGGTGGGGGTTCTCCGCAGACGCGTGAGGGAGCGTCCGGCCGGTGGCCGGACGCTCCCCGAGCGGCCCCAGGCCCCGGCTCAGCGGTCCCGGTTGAAGCGGGTGGTGATGAAGAGCAGGACGAGCAGGATGACCAGTGCGGCGCCACCGGTCAGGGCCGGGTTCAGACTGTCGTGGTTGCCCCCCTCGCCCTCGGCGAGCAGGTTCAGAACGGGGAGTGCGGCAGCAGTGCTCATGGTCGGCGGGACCTTCTCGGCTCGGTGAACGGACCTGGGGGTTGTTCCGGGCCGGGTGAGGGCCCACCCGTCATCGTACGGGGGGTTACACGGCAACCGCTCGGCGGCCCACCGCCGCTGACCGGGCGTGAGCGCGGGCCGAGGGACCGACCGGCGAACGGGCCCGGGCCCCGGCGAACGGACCGGGGACGGCCCCCGGGACGGACCTGGGACGGCCCCCGGGACGGACCTGGGACGGCCCCGGGGAACGACCGGCCCTAGTTGTTCTTGAAGGCGCGGGCCATGATCCAGATCAGCAGGCCGATGCCCACGAAGGACGCGACCACGATGATCCGCAGGAACAGGCCGGGGCCGGACTCGTCGGAGATGGGCGCGGCCAGGCTGACAAGCGTGTCGGTGGACATCTGCGGGGGCTCCTCGTACTGCTCGGTACCGCGGCCGGGTCCGGTCTCGGTCGTCCAGGCCTCAGGGTAAACCGGCCTCACACCGGCGGAGCCCCCCGGCCCCGCAGACGCGCCCCGCAGACGCGCGCCACCGGCCCCGCCCCGGCGGCCCACCGAGCCGCCCACGGCCCCGGCGCCCACCGCGCGGACCGCGCGTACGCTGACCCCGGGGACGAGTACGCAACCGCGCACGTTGCACAGACAGTCGTTGCAGGCGAAGACCAGCGGGGGGCGGGCCAGCGGGCCGCGGCCGCCGTCGACCAGGAGGTACTCACACCATGACCGACACGACCTCGAAGACGCCGAGCCGCCGCCGCGAGCGCTTCCCCGGGATCTCCACCCGGGCCTGGGAGCACCCGGCGGACCGCTCGGCCCTGGTCGCGCTGCGCAGGCTGACCGGCTTCGACGACATCCTGAAGAAGCTCGCCGGACTGGTCTCCGAGCGGGCGATCCGGCTGATGTTCCTGGCCACCGCGGTGAAGACCTCCGAGCGCCAGTTCCCGGAGCTGCACGACATGGTGCGCGACGCCGCCTACGTGCTCGACCTGGAGCAGGTCCCCGACCTGTACGTCTCCCAGGACCCGACGGTCAACGCGTACTGCATCGGCATCGACACCCCGGTCATCGTGATCACCAGCGGCCTGGTCGAGCTGCTGGACGAGGAGGAGCTGCGCTCCGTCATCGGCCACGAGGTCGGCCACGCGATGTCCGGCCACGCCGTCTACCGGACGATGCTGATGATCCTCACCAACATCGCCACCCGGATCGCCTGGGTGCCGCTCGGCAACCTGGCGATCACCGCGATCATCACCGCGCTCAAGGAGTGGTTCCGCAAGGCGGAGCTGTCCAGCGACCGGGCCGGCCTGCTCGCCGGGCAGGACCTCCAGGCGTCCATGCGGGCCCTGATGAAGCTGGCCGGCGGCCACAACCTGGCCGAGATGAACGTCGACGCCTTCCTGGAGCAGGCCGAGGAGTACGAGAAGGCCGGCGACCTGCGCGACGGCGTGCTCAAGGTGCTCCAGCTGCTGCCCCAGACCCACCCCTTCGCGGTGGTCCGGGTCGCCCAGCTGAAGAAGTGGGCGGAGAGCGACGACTACCGCTCGATCATGGCCGGTGCCTACCCGCGCCGCTCGGACGACCCGGACACCTCGGTCACCGAGCAGTGGAAGGCCGCCGCCGAGCACTACACGACCTCGGTCAAGGAGAGCAAGGACCCGCTGATGGGCCTGCTGCGGGACGTGGCCGGCGGCGCCGCGACGGTCGGCGGCAAGCTCCGCGACACCTTCACCGGAGGCGGCGGCAGCAGCAACGGCAACGGCAACGGCAGCCGCAACGGCTCCGCGGACCGCGACGGCAGCTGACCCACCGCGACCGACCACGACCGCGAGCCGCGACGGCGGCCGGCGTCCCGCCCGGGGCACCGGCCGCCGTCGCGTTCCACGGCCCGGGCGCCTCAGCCGCCCGCCAGCACCTCGCACACCTGCCAGCCCGGCCGGGCGTGGTTGCCGGGGTCGACCGGCGCCGGCGGCGTGACCGCCGTGCCCTGCGCGGTGGCCAGCACCGGCTGCAGGAAGCCCGCCATCGAGGCGCCGCAGGGCTCCGGCCCGGCCTGCACCACCGAGTCCACCAGCCGCAGCTGCCCCGAGGCCAGGTCCACCCGGTCGAACTCGAAGGTCAGCTGCCGCCGCACGGTCTCCAGGGTGACCGGCGCCCCGGCCGGGGCGCCGGCCGGCTTGAGCGCGTAGACGAAGGTGTGGTCGGTGGTGATCTGCAGCGTCCCGCTGTCCGCCTCGTCGATCCGCATCGCGCCGACCACCTTCACGGTGTTCGAGGCCAGCGCGACCTGTGCCGGGTCGAAGCGGACCATCCAGCCGGTCACCGCGTGGTGGCGGTCGTCCACCGGCTGCGCCACGCTCGCGTCGAACTCCGCCTGCTCACCGGGCGTGACGAAGACCCGTACGTCGGCGGTGGCGCCCTGGACCAGCGTCGCCGGGGACAGCGAGGAGGCGACCAGGTAGCGCTGGACGGTGTCGAGCGCCTTGGCCACCTCGACCCGGCCGAAGTTCCCGGTGGCGGCGCCGGTCGGGGTGTTCAGCCCGATCGTGCCGTCCCCGTACCCGAGCGGCAGCGCGGCGAACGGGTCCGCCGGGTCGGCGACCGGGTGGACGGCCGACGCCGGGCTCAACGCGACCAGGCTGACGGTCACTTGGCTGCCCTCGGGCCGCACCGCGGTGCCCTTCGGCGAACTCACCCCGAAGTACACCGCGGCCCCGAAGGCGAGCAGGATGAGCAGCAGCAGGATGAGTGCCTGGCGCGGGACGCTGCCCAGCGGGCCGAACCGCACCCGCGACCGGGTGGCCTTGCCGAAGGAGCCCGCCAGCCGCTCCCGGGCGGAGAGTTCCTGGATGCGGGCAGCCCGCACGAACGATTCGTCGAACACGACGGACCGGAATTCGTCCTCGTTGCCGGAACCGCCCTCGGGCGTCCCCTCAGGAGGCTCTCGCGGGTCACCCACACCACCAGGGTAGGCGGACACCAGCGCCGCCACGAGGGTCCGGGCGCACATTCCCGGGAACGCTCCGTGACCACCGCCCCGGGGCGTGCGCCCCCGGGCGCTCGGGCTAGCCCGCGGGCGCCGTGACCACCAGCGGGGGCTCCGCCGGGGCCTGCCCGGGGGCCACCCCGGTGCTGCTGCTGCCGGACTGGGGGCGCCGGGGCGTGCCCGAGGGGCCGCCCACCCCCTGGTAGATCGCCGCGACGGCGACCGCCACCAGGCTCACCCCCATGATCACGGCGAGCACCCAGGCCACCGGCCGGTGCCACCGCTGCTGGGCCACGTACCGCCCGGGGACGCGCACCGGGTCGTCACCGCGCCGCCACCGCCGGACCCGGCGGTCGGCCGCCCGGCCCGGCCCCGACCAGGGGTCGGGGTAGAGGTGGTCCGCGTCGAGTCCGCTCGGGTACGGGCGCAGCTCCAGCGGCAGCCCGTCCCCGGCCGGAACGTCACGGCCCCAGCCCGGCCCCGCGGCGTCCGGCTCGAACCGGGCCTCGGCGGCGGCGAGTTGCCGCTCCTTGGCGGTCGGCTCGTGCACGGCGGCGGACCGGACGAAGGCCTCGTCGAAGACCACGGTGGCGAACTCGTCGTCCGCACCACCGTGGTCGGAGCCGTCGGGGTACGGGAAGCCCCCCACATCCTCAGCCACGGATTCAGCGTATTACCGGCCGGACGATTTGTCTGTGGCTCCCGGCAGTTGGTCCGTCGCACGTGTGACGGACGCCCCGCACGCGCCGCCCGGCGGCCGTCCGCGCCCCCGCCCGCGGCCTGCGCGCCTACTCGGCCCCGCCTCCCACGGTCTGCGCGGCCTCGCCCCGCACGTGCCCGTCACCAGTGACGATGTACTTGGTGCTGGTCAGCTCGGGCAGGCCCATCGGGCCGCGGGCGTGCAGCTTCTGGGTGGAGATGCCGATCTCCGCGCCGAAGCCGAATTCGCCGCCGTCGGTGAAGCGGGTGGAGGCGTTGACGGCCACCGTGGTGGAGTCCACCAACCGGGTGAAGCGGCGGGCGGCGGCCTGCGAGGTGGTGACGATCGCCTCGGTGTGGCCGGAGGACCAGCGGCGGATGTGCTCGACGGCGGCGTCCAGCGAGGGCACCACGGCGGCGGCCAGGTCCAGCGAGAGGTACTCGGCGCCCCAGTCCTCGTCGGTGGCCGGCATCACGGTGGCCGGTCCGCCCTCGGCGGCCTTCAGCACCGCCTCGTCGCCGTGCACGGTGACCCCGGCCCCGGCGAGCGCCGCCAGCGCGAGCGGCAGGAAGGCGTCCGCGACGTCCTGGTGGACCAGCAGCGTCTCGGCGGAGTTGCAGACGCTGACCCGCTGCGCCTTGGAGTTCAGCAGGATGCCGACGGCCATCGCCAGGTCGGTCTCGGCGTCCACGTAGACGTGGCAGTTGCCGGTGCCGGTCTCGATCACCGGGACGGTGGAGCCCTCGACCACGGTGCGGATCAGCGAGGCGCCGCCGCGCGGGATCAGCACGTCCACGTAGCCGCGGGCGCGCATCAGCTCCCGCACCGACTCCCGGCTCTCCCCCGGCACCAGCTGGACCGCGTCGGCGGGCAGCCCGGCCGCGGCGACGGCGTCGCGCACCACGGCGACCAGCGCGCTGTTGGAGCGGTAGGCCGAGGCGGAGCCGCGCAGCAGCACCGCGTTGCCGGACTTGAGGCAGAGCGCGGCGGCGTCCGCGGTGACGTTCGGGCGGGCCTCGTAGATGATGCCGACCACGCCGAGCGGCACCCGGACCTGCCGCACGTCCAGGCCGTTGGGCAGGGTGTAGCCGCGCACCACCTCGCCGACCGGGTCGGGCAGGCCGGCCACGTCGCGCACGTCGGAGGCGATCGCGGCGATCCGCTCGTCGGTCAGGGTCAGCCGGTCGATCACCGACTCGGCCGTGCCGGCCGCCCGGGCCCGCTCCACGTCCTCGGCGTTGGCCGCGACGATCTCCGCGCTGCGGGCCACCAGCGCGTCCGCGACCGCCAGCAGCGCGGCGTCCTTCGCGCCGCGCGGCAGCGGGGCGAGCGCGGCGGCGGCCTCCCGGGCTCGGCGCGCTACGGCGAGGACGGGGCTGTCGGCGGTGGCGAGATCGCTGGTCATGCCGCCAAGGGTAGCGACTGCGCCCGCCCCGCCCGGGCGGCATTTCGCCCGGTGAGACAGCTCGGTACGGCGTTCGGTACGGCGTTCGGTACGGGCGCTCAGTACGGGTGCACGCCGCCCAGGTGCGGCGGCGGCTCGCCGAAGCCCTCCGCCACCCGCTTGTGGTACGTCGCCCGGTCGACCACCTCCAGCCCGACGATCTCCCAGGGCGGCAGGTTCGAGGTGACCTTGTGCTCGCCCCACAGCCGCAGCGCGATGGCCGCCGCGTCGTGCAGGTCCCGGGCCTGCTCCCAGTAGCGGATCTCGGCATGGTCGGCCGCGTAGCGGGCGGTCAGGAAGAACGAGTGGTCGTGCGCCAGCTGCTCCAGCGAGGCGCGCAACGCGGACAGCGGGGTGACCTGCCCGGCCACGCTCAGCACCACGTGCCACAGCCGCGCCTGCTCGGGCACGGTGGGCGGCTGGGCCGCCCGGTCGAGTTCGGGCCGCATCCCGCGCATCCCGCCGGGCCGCTGCGTCGGCGGACCGGCCGGCTCGGCGGGGCCGTCCCCGCGTCCGCCGTCGATGCTGGTCAGCCGCCGGCCCGCGGTCCCTGCGGTCAGCGCTGCCTCGCGCCTGCGTTCCACCGGCGGCCTCCTGTTCGGCGATGTCGTGTCGTCCCCACCGGCCCCGTCGGCCCTCGGCCGACCGGTACGGCTGCGCCCCTCCTCGCCCGCGGCCGGGCCGCTCCCGGTACGGAGCGGCCCGCCGTCCGCGCGGCGCCGATCGGCCGGGCGGCCGGTGCCGGGGCAGGCCCCGGCACGGTCAACCGGGCCGGTCAGCCGCGCAGAACGACCAGGTCGTCGCGGTGGACGACCTCGCGCTCGTACGCGGCGCCGAACTCCTGGGCCAGGTCGCGGGTGGACCGGCCGAGCAGGCGGGGCAACTCCCTCGCATCAAAGTTGACCAGTCCGCGAGCCACGATGTGGCCGTTTTCGGCAAGAAGGTCCACCGGATCACCCGCGGCGAACTCCCCGTCGACCTTGGTGACCCCGGCGGGCAGCAGCGAGGCGCCGCCGGAGACGACCGCCCGGACGGCGCCCTCGTCCAGGTGCAGCGCCCCGCGCGGGCTGCTCGCGTGGGCCAGCCAGAGCATCCGGTCGGAGGTACGGCTGCCGGTGCGCAGGAAGAGCGTGCCGGTGGGCCGGCCGGCCAGCGCGTCGGCGGCCTGGCTGGCGGCGGTGAGCACGACCGGGATGCCGGCGCCGGTGGCGATCCGGGCCGCCTCGACCTTGGTGACCATGCCGCCGGTGCCGACGCCGGCCTTGCCGGCGCTGCCGATCTCGATGCCGTCGAGGTCCTGCGGGCCGCGCACCTCGGCGATCCGGCTGGTGCCGGGGCGGGACGGGTCGCCGTCGTACAGGCCGTCCACGTCGGAGAGCAGTACGAGCAGGTCGGCCCGGACCAGGTGGGCGACCAGGGCGGCCAGCCGGTCGTTGTCGCCGAACTTGATTTCGGCGGTGGCGACGGTGTCGTTCTCGTTGACGATCGGCATCGCGCCCATCGCCAGCAGCTGGTCCAGGGTGCGGTACGCGTTGCGGTAGTGGGCGCGCCGGCTGGCGTCCTCGGCGGTGAGCAGCACCTGGCCGACCCGGATGCCGTACCGGGCGAAGGAGGCGGTGTAGCGGGCGACCAGCAGGCCCTGGCCGACGCTGGCGGCGGCCTGCTGGCGGGCCAGGTCCTTGGGCCGGCGGTCCAGGCCGAGCGGGGCGAGCCCGGCGGCGATCGCGCCGGAGGAGACCAGCACCACCTCCGGGGCCTCGGGGCGGCCGCGCAGCTTGGCGAGCGCGTCCACCAGGGCGTCGACGCGGTCGGCGTCCAGGCCGCCGGTCGCCGTGGTCAGGGACGAGGAGCCGACCTTGACGACGATCCGTCGTGCGGTCAGCACCTCCTCCCGCAGAGGGTCCTCGCTCATCTCGCTGTACGCCCTTCCGGTGTGGTGCGGGTACGGCGGGGCCCGGGCCCGGCCGTCACCCCCGAAATCTACGCGATCCCCGCAGGTCACCGGCGGGGTGTTTCACCGGATGGACCGGATCCGGTACGGGCCGCCACGGGCCGCCCGCCAAGCCGGATGGCTGGTATGGTCCCTGACCGCAAGCCAGATCGGGGGACGGCTTCTTGCCCGCTGTACCCATGTCGTCATCGACCCTTCCTGTCACGACGGGCGGCGCCGCACTGGGCAAAGGCCGGCAACGGTCGCGGCCGTGCGCCCAGGAGAAATGCGCACCATGCGTTCGTACACCACCAAGCTGACCGTCGCCGCGCTCGCGGCGGCCACCGCCCTCTCGCTCGCGGCCTGCGGGCCGGACAACCCGGACACCCCGGCCGGTACCGGCGGCGCCACCGGCGCGGCCCCGGCCCAGACCGGCGCGACCCCGGGTGCCACCGCCGGGGGCGCGGCCGGCGGTTCGGCCTCGGCCCCCTCCGGTGCGGCGGGCGGGGCCGGCACGGCCGGCGCGGCGGGCGGCGGGGCTGGTGCCGGAGCCGTCCCGGCGGCCGCCACCAGCGTGAAGGTCGGCCAGAGCGCCACCGTGGACTTCGCCGACAAGACCTCCAAGGTCGCCACCAAGCTGGAGATCACCGTCACCGGCGTCGAGGCCGGTTCGGCGCAGGACTTCACCGCCGCCAAGATCAGCATCGTCGGCCTGGAAGGCCGCACCCCGATGTACGTCAGCTACACCATCAAGAACCTCGGGGACGCCAGCCTCTCCTTCACCGCCCCGGACTCGAAGCTCGTGCTCTTCGACACCACGGGCAAGAAGGGCGTCAACGTCCTGACCGCCGCGACCCCGCTGCCCAAGTGCACCGGCGCGAAGTTCCAGGGCGTGGCCAAGGGCGCCGAGGTCAAGGGCTGCACCATCATCTCCACCCCCGGCAACACCCCGGCCGCCGTCGGCTACACCGACCTGGCCGACCCGCTGAAGCTCCAGGCCTCCTGGACCAAGTGACGCCCCGTCACCGCCGGACACGCGGACGACCCCCGCCACCTCGACAGGTGGCGGGGGCCGTCCGGACCGGACCGGTCAGCGGTCCTCAGTCCTCAGTCCTCGTCGTCGTCGCCCTCGATGGCGGCCTGGCGGCCGCTGGAGAGCGCCTCGAAGGCGAGGAACTCGGACTCGGCCGCGTCCCGGCCCTTCTGCTTCTCGCGACGGCGGTCGACCGCCGGGCGCGGGGTCTCGAAGCGGTGGTCCTCACCACGGCGGCCGAGCATCTCGGCACCGGCGGCCATGGTCGGCTCCCAGTCGAAGACGACGGCGTTCTCCTCGGGGCCGATGATGACGGTGTCGCCCTCGTGCGCCCCGATCTTCCACAGCTCCTGCTCGATCCCGAGGCGGGCCAGCCGGTCGGCGAGGTAGCCGACGGCCTCGTCGTTGCTGAAGTCGGTCTGGCGGACCCAGCGCTCCGGCTTGACGCCGCGGATGCGGTACGCGCCGTCCTCCTCGGTGATGGTGAAGCCGGCGTCGTCGACGGCCTTGGGCCGCAGCACGATCCGGGTCGACTCCTCGGCCGGCTTGGCGGCGCGCGCCTCGGCGACGATCCCGGCCACGGCGAAGCTCAGCTCGCGCAGGCCCTTGCGGGAGGCGGCGGAGACCTCGAACACCCGGTAGCCGCGCTCCTCCAGGGAGGCGCGGGTCAGGTCGGCGATGTCCTGGCCGTCCGGGACGTCCACCTTGTTGAGCGCGACCAGGCGCGGACGGTCTTCCAGACCGCCGTACTCGGCGAGCTCGGCCTCGATGGTCTCCAGGTCGGTCAACGGGTCGCGGCCGGGCTCCAGGGTGGCGCAGTCCAGCACGTGCACCAGCACCGAACAGCGCTCGACGTGGCGCAGGAACTCCAGGCCCAGGCCGCGGCCCTGGCTGGCGCCCGGGATCAGGCCGGGCACGTCGGCGATGGTGTAGACGGTGTCGCCCGCGGTGACCACGCCCAGGTTGGGGATCAGGGTGGTGAACGGGTAGTCCGCGATCTTCGGCTTGGCGGCCGAGAGCACCGAGATCAGCGAGGACTTGCCGGCGCTCGGGTAGCCGACCAGGGCCACGTCGGCGACGGACTTGAGCTCCATGACGATGTCACGGGCCTCGCCGGGCTCGCCGAGCAGCGCGAAGCCGGGCGCCTTGCGGCGGGCCGAGGCCAGCGCGGCGTTGCCGAGGCCGCCGCGGCCGCCCTGGGCCGCGACGAAGCTGGTGCCGTGCCCGACCAGGTCGGCCAGCACGTTGCCCTTGCGGTCCAGCACCACGGTGCCGTCCGGCACCAGCAGGACGAGGTCCTCGCCGTCCGCGCCGGTGCGGTGGCCGCCCGCGCCGGGCTTGCCGTTGGTGGCCTTGCGCTTGGGCGAGTGGTGGTACTCCAGCAGGGTGGTGACCTGCGAGTCCACGGTGAGGATGACGCTGCCGCCCTCCCCGCCGTTGCCGCCGTCCGGGCCGCCGAGCGGCTTGAACTTCTCGCGGTGCACGGAGGCGCAGCCGTGGCCCCCGTTACCCGCGGCGACGTGAAGTTCGACGCGGTCCACGAAGGTGGTCATGGGTGTGCCTCCAGTGCGCGAGAGTCTGCTTGCTACCTGCGTAAAGCGTGAAGGGTGGACCGGAGAATTCCGGCCCACCCTTCACTGTGAGTCTTGTCCCGACCCGGTGGGTCTTCTCAGACTCGGGAGTCCGCGGGGACTCAGGCCTCGACGGCCACGATGTTGACGACCTTGCGGCCACGACGGGTGCCGAACTGCACCGCACCGGCGGTCAGCGCGAACAGGGTGTCGTCGCCACCGCGGCCGACACCGGCACCCGGGTGGAAGTGGGTGCCGCGCTGGCGGACGAGGATCTCGCCGGCGGAGACGACCTGGCCACCGAAGCGCTTCACGCCGAGGCGCTGGGCGTTCGAGTCACGGCCGTTACGAGTAGAGCTTGCGCCCTTCTTGTGTGCCATTTTTCGCTATCCCCTTACTTGCTGACCGAGTCGATGCTGGTGATGCGCACCGCGGTGTGCTGCTGACGGTGACCCTGACGGCGGCGGTAGCCGGTCTTGTTCTTGTAACGCAGGATGACGATCTTGTCACCCTTGGTCTGGTCGACCACCTCGGCGTGAGCCTTCACGCCGGCCAGGACCCACGGGTCGGAGGTGACAGCGTCACCGTCGACGACGAGGATGGTCGAGAGCTCGACCGAGTCACCCGGCTTGGCCTCGATACGGTCGATCTCCAGCACGTCGCCGACGGCGACCTTGTGCTGGCGGCCGCCTGCGCGAACGATCGCGTACATGCGGTACCTGCTTTCCTTGCTCGGTCGGAACCCCCGACGCCAGCCACCTGGGTACGGACACAGGAGCCTCTCCCCGGCCCTCCGCGCGAACGCGGTGACCTCGGGAAGGTGATGTGCTCGGGAGCAATGGCGTAGACACGCCGATGGTCAAGAATACGGACCGGCCGCCCGGGGGGCAAACCGGCCCGTACGGCCCGGGGCGGGATCACTCCCGCCCCGGGGCGTGGGCACTACTCGGACGCCGTATCACCCTCGGCGGCCGCGGCCTTCTTGGCCGCCGCGCTCGTCCGCTTGGTGGCGGTCTTGCGGGCGGTGGTCTTCTTGGCCGCCGTGGTGGTCTTCTTGGCGGCGGTCTTCTTCGCGGCGGTCTTGCGGGCGGCCCGCTTCTTCGGCGCCGGCGCCTCCTCGGCGGCGGCCTCGGCGGCGGCCTCGACGGCCTCGGCGGTCTCCGGTGCCTCGACGGCCTCCGGAGCCTCGGCGACGACCGCGGCCTCCGCGGCCACGACCGGCTCACCCGGCGCCTCGGCGACGGCCTCGGCAGCGGCTTCCGCGACCGCCGGGGCGGCGGCCTCCAGGGCCGCCTCCAGCGCCGCCTCGGCCTTGGCCTGGAGCACCACGATCTCGGCGGTGCCCGGGGAGCCCGCCGGAGCGGTCGCCTTGCGCACCGCGCGGCGGCGCGGACGGCCCGCCGGAGCGGCGGCCGGGGCCTCCGCCACGGGAGCCTCGACGACCGGGGCCGTGACGGCGGGAGCCGCCTCGGCCGGGGCCTCGACGCCCGGGACCTCCAGGGCCAGCTGGCCCTCGATCTCCTCGCGCACCGGCTCGGCCGGCTCGGCGAAGGCCTCCACCGCGACCGGCTCGGCCACCACGGCCACCGCGGCCTCGACGGCCTGCGGCTCCTCGTGGCCCGCGCCGCCCTTGCCCCGGCGACGGCGCTTGCCACTGCCCGCACCGGCCTCGCCCGCCACCACGGGGGCGTGGACGTGGGCGCTCGGCTGCTCCATGTGGACGATCACGCCGCGGCCGTTGCAGTGCACGCACGGCTCGGAGAAGGACTCCAGCAGGCCCTGGCCGACCCGCTTGCGGGTCATCTGGACCAGGCCCAGCGAGGTGACCTCGGCCACCTGGTGCTTGGTCCGGTCCCGGCCCAGGCACTCCAGCAGGCGGCGCAGCACCAGGTCGCGGTTGGACTCCAGCACCATGTCGATGAAGTCGATCACGATGATGCCGCCGAGGTCGCGCAGCCGCAGCTGGCGCACGATCTCCTCGGCCGCCTCGATGTTGTTCCGGGTGACCGTCTCCTCCAGGTTGCCGCCCTGGCCGACGAACTTCCCGGTGTTGACGTCGATGACGACCATCGCCTCGGTGCGGTCGATCACCAGCGAACCGCCGCTGGGCAGCCAGACCTTGCGGTCCAGCGCCTTCATCAGCTGCTCGTCGATCCGGTAGGTGGCGAACACGTCCACCTCGGAGGTCCACCGCTGGAGCCGCTCGGCGAGGTCCGGGGCCACGTTGGAGACGTACTCGTGGATGGTCTTCCACGCCTCGTCGCCGGAGACGATGACCTTGGTGAAGTCCTCGTTGAAGATGTCGCGGACGACCCGGACGGTCATGTCCGGCTCGCCGTACAGCAGCGCCGGGGCGTTGCCGGTCGCGGCCTTCTTCTGGATGTCCTCCCACTGCTGCTGGAGGCGCTGGACGTCGCGGGTCAGCTCCTCCTCGGAGGCGCCCTCGGCGGCGGTGCGCACGATGACGCCCGCGTCGTCCGGGACGATCTTCTTGAGGATCTGCTTCAGCCGGGCGCGCTCGTTCTCCGGGAGCTTGCGCGAGATGCCGGTCATCGAGCCCTCGGGCACGTACACCAGGTAGCGGCCGGGCAGCGAGATCTGGCTGGTCAGGCGGGCACCCTTGTGGCCGATCGGGTCCTTGGAGACCTGCACCAGCACGGACTGGCCGGACTTCAGCACCGACTCGATCCGGCGCGGGCCGCCGTGGCCCAGCGCGCCGAAGTTGACCTCGCCGGCGTACAGCACCGCGTTGCGGCCCTTGCCGATGTCGACGAAGGCGGCCTCCATCGACGGCAGCACGTTCTGGACCTTGCCCAGGTAGACGTTGCCGACGTACGAGGTGGCCTGCTCCTTGTTGACGTAGTGCTCGACCAGCACGCCGTCCTCGAGGACGCCGATCTGGGTCCGCTGGCCGCTCTGGCGCACCACCATGACGCGCTCGACCGACTCGCGGCGGGCCAGGAACTCGGCCTCGGTGATGATCGGCACCCGGCGGCGGCCCAGCTCGCGGCCCTCGCGGCGGCGCTGCTTCTTGGCCTCCAGACGGGTCGAGCCCTTGATGGACTGCACCTCGTCCGGGTCGAACGACGGCTCGGTGGAACGGCGGCGCGGCTCGCGCACCTTCACCACCGTACGGACGCCGTCCTCGGTGGTCTCGGCGGTCTCGACGGCGCCGGCCTCACCGCTGCGGCGGCGACGGCGACGGCGGCGGCGCGACGAGGACAGGCCGGCGGCCAGGTCGTCGTCCTCCTCGCCCTCCTCCTCGGCGACGGCCTCGGCCGACTCCTCGACGGACTGCTCGGTCTCGACGGCCTCGAACTCCTCGGCCTCACCGCGGCGACGGCGGCGACCGCCCCGGCGGCGACGGCGCGACGGACGGCCGTCCTCCCACTCGTCCTCGGTCTCCGGACCGGCGGCGGGGGCCTCGACGGCGGGCGCCTCGACGACCGGGACCTCGACGACGGGCGCCGCGACCGGCGCCTTCGCCGCGGCCTTGGCGGCCTTCGCGGCGGCCTTCACCGGAGCCTGGGCACCCGACTTGCGACGGGTCGGCTCGACCCGGGTGCGGACCCGGCGGCGACGGCCGACACCGCTGTACTCGAACTCGTCGTCCTCCTCCTCGCGCCCGGCCTGCACCGGGGCCGCGGCCGGAGCCTCGGCCTTCGCCGGGGCGGCGGCGGGCTGCTGCGGCGCGGCCTGCGCCGCCGGAGCGGGCGGCGCGGCCGGTGCCGCCTGAGCGGACGGCGCGACGAAGGAGGCGGGCTCCTGGAACACCGGCGCCTGGAAGACGGCGGTGGCCGGGCGGACCGCACGGCGGCGCACCCGGTGGGGCGGCTCGGCCTCGGCGGCCGGGGCGGCGGCGGCCGGCCGGGCGGCCGGCGCGGCGGCGGCGGGCCGGGCGGCCGGCGCGGCGGCGGGGGCCTCGACGGCCTCCTCCTCGGGCTCCTCCGCGACGGCGGGCTCCTCGGCCTGCGGCTCCTCGGCGGCGGGCTCCGCCACCGGGGCCTCGACGACCGGCGCGGCCTCGACCACGCGACGGCGGCGGGGGCGGCGGGCCGGAGCGGCCGGGGCCTCCTCGGCCACCGGCTCGGCGGCGGGGGCCTCCACGGCGGGGGTCTCGACGGCCGGCGCCTCGACGACGGGGGCCGCGGCCTCGGCCACGGGGGCACCGGCGGGCGCCTCGGCGCGCTTGCGGGTACGGCGGGCCCGGACGGGCTTCTCGGCGGCCGGCTCGGCCGTCGGCTCGGCGGTCTCCGCCTTCGCGGCCTTGGCGGTCTCCGCCTTCGCGGCCTTGGCGGCCCTGGTGGTCTTCGAGGCCTTCACGGCCTTCACGGGGGCCTCGGCCACCGGGGCCTCGACGGCCTCCGGCGCGGTCACCACGATCGGGGTGGCCTCCGGCGCCCCGGCCGGGGCCTCGGCGCGCTTGCGGGTACGGCGGGCCCGGACGGGCTTCTCGGCGGCCGGCTCGGCCGTCGGCTCCACGGCCGGAGCCGGGGCGGCCGCGGGGGCCTCGGCCGGCACGACCGTCTCGGCCGCGTCGGCGGCCGCACCCTGCGGGGTACCCGCCGGGCGGGACACCGCGCGGCGGCGACGGCGCGGCGGCGCGGCGGACGCGCCCTCACCACCGGTCGCGGCGGTTTCGTTCTGTTCCGTGGCCGCAGTCTGCTGCGGATCGGTGTTATCGAGCATGCGGGTGGATCTCCCGTCAGGCCCCCGGGCTCCGCATCCGGGCACGGCACGGCACCGCTGGGCGGCCGGCATCACGACGATGCCTGGACCGGACCCTTGGAACGGTGCCGCCGCGCGGACGCGAGGCCGCACAGGGGCTCGTAGTCTCGCTCGGCGCCCCGCACACGGCGGGGTGTCGAAAGTCTTCTGGTCTGACCAGTCTTCTGAGGTTTTCCCAAGCTGCGCCGTCCCCCAACCCCGGGTGGCTCCCGGACGGGGTCCCGGACCGGCCGACCTTCCTGGTCGGCAGGCCCCGGTTGGCAGGCCTGCGCTGCGACGACGCTCGCTCCCCTGGGGAGCCGCGGGAACCCTGGAGGACCGTCGGGCCCAGTGAGGCACTGGGCCCGGCCTCCCCCCGCTAGGCGGACGCGGTAGCGTGCGGCCCTGCTGCCGGCTCCGAGCCGACCGGGGCCGCTGCGCGGTCGAGCGCCAGCGGGTCGGTCACCGTGCCGGACTCCTCGTCGAGCGGCCCCTGCGCCAGCCTGGTCACCTCTGCGGGGACCGGCGGCGCCAGGTCGGCCGTCACACGGAGACCGGACAATACGTCGTCGGGTCGTACGGCTGGTGTGGCGTGTCGTACTACCAGGCGCAGTATCGCACAGGGACGGCCGGTCCGAACATCGCGGTCGGTTCCGGCCCCGGCGTCCGCACCGGCCTCGACCTGGGCCGGGACGGCTTCCAGCGCCGCCACCGCGCCCCGCGCGTCGAAGACCCGCAGGCCGTTCTTGGTGCGGCGCTCGACCTCGACCCGCTCGGCGGCGAGGAAGCGCGCGACCGCGTCGGCGGCCGCGTCGGGCTCGACACCGTCCAGCCGGAGCAGCCACTCGGAGGCCTCCAGGCGCTCCACGAAGTTCGGCGTCCGCACCTCGACCGCGTCGATCACGTCCAGGCCCGTCGGCAGCGACTCGTCCAGCTGCGCCCGCAGCTGCTCGGGGTCGCGGACAGCGGCCAGGCCGATCTCCAGGTACTCCGCCTCGCTCGCCACCCCGGTCGGGGCCGCGTTCGCGTAGGAGACCTTCGGGTGCGGGGTGAAGCCGGCCGAATAGGCCATCGGAACGGCGGACCGGCGCAGGGCGCGCTCGAAGGCGCGCTGGAAGTCGCGGTGGCTGGTGAAGCGGAGCCGGCCGCGCTTGGTGTAGCGGAGACGAATCCGCTGCACCGTCGGCGCGGGCGGCGGACCGTCGGGCGTACGGCGTGCCAGGGTCGCTCAGTCCTTAGTCAGTTGTCCCCGTCCGGCGTGGCGTCTTCCCGCCACTGTCCGGACTCTGTCACCTCAAAGGGTACGCGCCCCGCCACCCCCCTCGCTCCGCCCCTGGTCAGCCGCCGCTCCCCGGCACGCCGCGACCCCCGGCCGAATCAGTCCGGCCGGGGGTCGCGGGTGTGACGTGCGCTACTTGTTGACGACCGTCAGGGGGAGCATCTTCTTGCCGGTGGGGCCGATCTGGATCTGGGTGTCCATCTGCGGCCACATAGACATGGACCTAGAACCATCGCTAGCGTCCCTGACATGGGACGAGGTGCAAAGCGCGCCGTACCGGCGCATCAGCGACAGCAGCAGTACGACGTGGACGCCGAGTGGTCGCCGGCGGACCTGAAGCTCCTGAAGGAGCTGAAGCGGGCGGAGGCCCAGCTGCCCGAGGAGGCTCCGCGGGCTCTCCTCTCCATCCGGCTCAGCGTCCTCACCGACGAGACCACATCTCCGGTACGCCAGGAGCTGGACCTACGGATGCTGGCCCGAGACATGGGCGTGCGGGTCGTCGGGGTCGCGAGCGACCTCAACGTGAGCGCCACGAAGGTCCCGCCGTGGAAGCGCAAGCAGCTCGGGGAGTGGCTGAACAACCGGGCGCCGGAGTTCGATGTCCTGCTGTTCTGGAAGCTGGACCGCTTCGTGCGCCGCCTCTCGGACCTCAGCACCATGATCGAGTGGTGCCTGAAGTACGGGAAGAACCTCGTCTCCAAGAACGACGCGATCGACCTGACCACCGTGGTCGGCAAGGTCATGATCACCCTGATCGGCGGGATCGCGGAGATCGAGGCCGCCAACACCTCCACCCGGGTTACCAGCCTCTGGGACTACGCCAAGACCCAGACGGAGTGGCTCGTCGGCAAACCGGCATACGGCTACAAGACGGCCCTGGACGAGAACGGCAAGACCGTCCTCACCATCGATGAGACCGCTTACAAGGTGCTGCACTGGAGTCGGCGCCGGGCGTCGAAGATCTCGGCTTCGCATCAGGTGCGCATCATCAAGCGCGCAGGCGTGCCGGGCTCCGAGGGGCTGACCACGGCGACCCACCTCCGGAGGCTCCGGAACCCCGCACTCATGGGGTACCGGGTAGAAGAGGACAAGAGCGGCGTCGGCCGCAGGTCGCAGTTGATCCTCGGCAAGGACGGCAAGCCGATCAGGGTCGCGGAGCCGATCTTCACGGAGGACCAGTTCGGGCAGCTCGGCAGGGACCTCGACAGGTGGGGGAAGAACCAGCCCGCCCGCCAGGAGGGCGGCGCCACCAAGTTCCTCGGGGTCTTCGTCTGCGAGGACTGCGGCACCAACATCACGGTGCAGGTCACGACGACCAAGGGCGTTCAGTACAAGTACATGCGGTGCAGCGGCTGCAAGGGCGGCGGGCCCGGGGTCAACGATCCTGACGGGGTCAACGCCGCCCTCGTGCGAGACGTGCTCAAGGTGCTCGGCGACGAACCGGTCCTGGTCCGGGAGTACGCCAAGGGGGCTGAGGCCCTGAAGAGGAAGAAGCAGCTGGAGGAGTCCGTCTCCTACTACATGAAGGGCTTGGAACCCGGCGGTCGATTCGCCCGCACCACCTTCACCCGCGAGCAGGCCGAGGAGACGCTGAACCAGCTCATCGACGAGTTGGCGGCCATCGACCCCGAGTCCACCCAGGACCGATGGGTCAACGCCGCCAACGGCAAGACCTTCCGGGAGCACTGGGAGGCCGGAGGCATGGAGGCCATGGCGGCCGACCTGGTCCGCGTGGGCGTGACCTGCAAGGTGACCCGCACGAAGGTCCCGGGGCAGCGGCAGCCCACCGTGCACCTCAAGCTCAGGATCCCCAAGGACTACCGCGATCGGCTGGTCATCAAGGAGGACGACTTCGCGAGCAAGCTCTGACGGCGACAGCCCCCGTCGTCGCGGCGGGGGCTGTTGATCATCAGTGTTTGGCCGAGTCGTACGGCTCCTCGTGCCCCTCGTCGTCCACGATGACGATCTCACTCTCGATGGCCGGGGCCCGGAGCGCCTTCCGACGTGATGGAGCCGGCGGTACCGCCTCGCGAGGACCCGTCGCTGCTCTGGCCCCTGTCTGCTTGGCCGTCACGGTCTCTCCCCTGCCTGCTCGGCACGGGCGATCTCCCGGTTGGTGGCGAGGTCTTCGGCGATGCCGGCCGCGACGAGCGCTTCGGCCGGGGTGTGACCGGTCCCGACGAAGCGCCAGGCGCCTTCGGCCACGGTCCCGTCGTCCCAGTCCGCGTACAGGCCGCAGGCGTGTTCGGCGCGGGCGGCTCTGAGCTGCCCATATGTAGTGGAGTAGGCCCGCGTCTTGGTCAGGCAGTGCCCCCGGTACCCGAGCATGTGGGCCCAGGCCCGAAGCCGCAGGTGCTGAAGTTCGGGCAGGCCGCCGAGGCGCCAGGCAGTGGCGATGAGGGCGCGGACGTGCGGGCTGACCCGCAGGGCCTGTATCTCCGCCAGAGACTCGATGCGACGGTCGACAGCGCCGGCGGCCTCCACACTCTTGCTCGTGTACTTGGCGACATAGGCCGCCACGGCATCGTCCGAGATGTGCCCGCCACCTCCCTTTATAAGGGGGTGCACATCCAGCTGAGCGCCGAAGCCGAGCCGTCCACCGCCGGAGGCCATCAAGTCGGGACCTGGGAGCGCCACGGCAGCGGCCGCCGAGCGGACGGCCTCCAGCAGGAGGTCTTCTGCTGCCCATGGCGGAGGCGGAGTAGTGGGACCGTCCGGGCCGTCGAGTCTGATGACGGCGTGGAAGTGGACGGCGCCACGCTTCTGGTACTCGGCGACCTTGGCGGCGGAGACCCTGACCAGGGTGCGCACCTCTGACCGGCCGACGCCCGCCCCGGCGGCGAGGTGGTGGTACAGGTTGTCGCGGAAGGCCTTCCACAGGGCCGGGGCCATGGCGTTCCACAGGACGTGCCCGGGGTATTCGTAGCAGTCCGAGCAGAGCGGTTGCCCGACGAGCGGCTCAGCCTCCAGGTGGGTTCGACCGCAGCCTTGGCGGCAGCTGTGCTCACACCGTCGACGCCGAGCCGGGTGGCAGTCGCCCGCCCGGTGAACCGGCCCGAACGATGGCGCGGTCAGGGTGACGAACAACCGCGGGTGCGTCCGTACCGTTTCCGGGACGCCTTTGCCGCCGACCAGGCCGGAGCGGACCAGGTGGAAGGTGTCGCCGCTGTGCTCCCGGGAGCAGGGCGCGCAGCGGGAGGCCCGCCGGTTGCGGCAGCGGACGGCGAGCCGGCCACCGGGTTCGGTGCCGGTCGAGTAGTGGCGCAGGACTTCGCCGGTGTCGGCGTCGAGGGTGGTGGTGTGCCCAGCGAGGTAGACCGGCTCGGCACAGCCACCGGTGGTACGGATCTGCTCCAGCCAGCGGTTCAGGTCCGGCATCTCACCGAGGCGGACGAAGTCACGTTCTGTCGGCGGCAGTTGGCACAGCCGCGCCTCCCGGTCGAGGAGGGCGCGGCGTGCGGTGGGGTCGGTGTACGGGTTGGTGCTGGCGGTCATGGTGGATGTCTCCAGGGCCAGGGTTCGCCGGGCCCCGGCCGGGCCAGGCAGGCGGTGGCGCGGCCGGGGGTGGCGTTGGGGAGGGCGGGCCGGGTGGTTGGTCGGGTTGGCACGGTGATCACGCCTCTCAGGTGGTGTGGGTGAGTCCTTGGACGATCCAGGTCACGGCGTAGACGACGGGGTCGGCCCACCCGATGCGGTCGAGGTAGACACCAAGGACGCCGGTCAGGACGACGTGCCAGACCTTGAGTTCGCCGGAGCGGACCAGGAGGTAGGTGACGAGGGCCAGGACGGCGGTCAGGATGAGAGCGGCGCCCATCAGATGTAGACCCCTTCGTTCGGCTCGTCCGCCGTGTGGAGGCCGGGCCAGGACGGAGCCAGCCGGGCGTACTTCCTCGCCGCTCGGCGTGCCTGTTCGGGGGTGACGTGGACGGACCGGGCGCGGGTCCACCGGCCGTCGGCGCCAACCGTGATGGCGACGCCCTGCTCAGCGGCGGTGATCTGCTGAGCAGCGGCCAGGGCATCCTTGTCGAGATCGCCGAGCACCATCTCCGCCGTCCCCGCATCGTTCACCCGGTGGCAGACCCGGCCCGCCAACTGGGCCCGCAAGGCGGTCACCCCGGGCCCGAGGTCGGAGCCGACCCGTTGTCCCGCGACCACCAGGTGGACGCCCAGAGCGGCACCGAGCTGGGCGAGCCGGAGCAGGTTGGTGGAGATCTCCCCCACCTCCGCCTTGTCGTCCCTGGTCGCCACCAGGTACAGCTCCGCTACCTCGTCCACGATGACGACGACCGGCATCTTGCGAAGCTTCGGCGGCAGGTCCCAGACGGACCGGGCCCCGACCGAGCGGCACAGCTGCATCCGGGCTTCGGTCTCCGCGACCAGCTCCGCGAGCAGGTGGGCGGCTTCCGCCCGGGTGGCCGCCAGAGCCGACAGCCGGTCCTCGAACAGGGACAGCTCCATGCCGCCCTTGAGGTCGATGCCGAACAGGGCGACGCGTTGCGGGGCGAGTTCCTTCACCAGCGCGGCGATGAGGGTGGACTTCCCGGAGCGGGTCGCGCCGACGATCAGCCAGTGCGGCGCCCGCCGCAGGTCGATCGTCCAGGCCCGGCCGTCCTCCAACAGCCCGACCACCGCCCGCAGCAGCCTCTGCTTCAACCGGTACGGCGCCACCGGCGTGATCAGCGGGTCCCAGGCGAGCGCCGAGAGGGTGACGAACCCGCGCTCGTCCGCGACCAGCCGTACCGCGTGCACCCGCCAGGCATGGGTGAGCGCGTCGAGGGCCTCGGCGAAGTGCTCGGGCACCTGCCCGGGGTGAAGCCGCACCCGCACGTCGATGCCGCCACGCCGGCACTTCGCGACACCCAGCCGGGGCGGTGTCGGCCGAAGCGGATCCCCTCGAACCATCAAGTCCCCGACTCTGGCCCGCCCCGGACGTTTGGCCACAGCGAGGCCGAGGTTCGTGGTCAGACGCCGCCACGTCATCCGGACTCGGATCACGGTCGCCGGGTAGCCGAACAGGTGCCACCAGAGATAGGGGTGGCTGCGCCTCAACACCGGGGCCATGCTGAGCGCGATGAGCACCGTTGCCAGCATCGCCACCCAGAGCAGTTGAAGAACGATCACAGCCGTCCCCCGTTCTCCACCGCCGTGTTGTGGGCCACGGTCTCCAGGTCACGGGCCTGACCGGCAGCCTTGGTAGCGATGCCGGCGATGTGGTCGAAGAGCTGAGCCCCCTCGTCGTCCCGCCCGAACGGGTCGACTTCTTCGGCCAGGTCGCCGAGTTCGCGCAGCAGGCCGCGCAGCTTCACGCGGGTCGCGCCGCTCATCAGGCGTCGCCGCCCTTGCGGGAGGCCGCCGGAGCCGGGACGGCAACCGGAACCGGGGTGATGGCGTCGGCCCGGAAGGACAGGCCGTGCCGGTCCCCCATCGCCCAGGAGAAGGCCGTCAGGCCGGTGACGTGCACCCGCACGCCCTCCACGACGCCGACCGGTTCGCCGGACACGCTGATCTCGATGATCGAGGCCCGTCGGCCGTCCTGCCGGACCGCGACCCCGACCGTGTAGACGGTCTGGCCCTCCCGGTCCTTCCTGATCTCCCCGGTCTCGCGGTTCGCGATCCGCACTTCGGGGGCAACGATGCAGGTCATCGCGCCGAGCCGGGTTCCGTCCACGGGAATGGACTGCATGAGCGCACACTCCTCTGGCGCCAAGGGCCGCATGACGTCAGTCGTCAAACGTACTTACCTTTGGCGCCTCGATGATGCTCCTCCTTGACGCCCCGACGCAAGCAATTCATGCTTACGTTTAACGGCTAGCAACTGACGACAGACCTAGAGATGCCGCCCGGCCAGGGCAAACGACCACAGACGAACCCTCGAAAACGACACGGCACACGCGAAGCGGGCCCGTTCCCCGGCGTCCGCACCAAGGGGTCAACACCATGGCGATCATTCGGAACGAGGCACTGCACAAGCAGGTGGCGGCGGCGATGCGACAGTCCATCGCCACCGGCGAATGGCCCCCCGGTACCCAGCTGCCCACCGAAACCGATCTCGCCGAGACCTACGGCGTCTCCCGCCCCACCGTCAGGCTCGCCGTCGCCGCCCTCCGCACCGAGGGCCAGTTGGACGTGAAGCAAGGCCGCGGCACCTTCGTCCGCGCCACCGTCCACGGCCCGAGCAGCAGCCTGGACCGGACCATCACCGCCCAGGGCGACACCTTCTCAACGCCCGTCGACGCCTGGTTCGACCACGCCGAGAAGCCCACGGTCTACCGCACCCGCACCGACGCCGTCACCGCACCGCTGCTGGAGATGGACCAGGAGGAGCTGATGCTCGGCTGCGACCGCCTCCTCGCCGACCCCACCGGCAACGGCCGCGCCCTCCACCGCCTCCTGCTCCCCATGGAACGCGTCGAGGCCACCCCGCTCGCCCAACAACCCACCGCCACCCCGACCGAGGCCTACGCGGCGCTCGCCGCCGCCGGCCACGACCTCACCTGGCGCGAGCGGGTCAGCGCCCGAGTCCCCCAGCCCGACGAACGCGAAGCCCTCCAACTCTCCGAAGCCGCCGTCCTCCTGATCGCCTACCGCATCACCTGCGACCAGACCACCGGCCTCCCCCTCATCCTCGAAGAGACCCGCCTCGGCGCCGAAACCACCGCCCTCACCTACGCCATCGAGGCCCGCAGCCCCAAGCGCGCGCCCCGCCCGGCCAAGGCCACCCGCTAACCACCCCGGACACACCTCAGCCCCCACGTCCACACCGGGCGCGGGGACTGTCGCAACTCTTCTTCACTTACTTCAAGGGCGCGCACAGCGCGCCAGCGCGCGGCCCTGCCGCTCGCCGCCGCTCCTGTCTCCGCCCCGCTTCGGCGGCGGCCGGCCGCGCACGTCGAACGTGCGGCCGGGAGGGTAGCCGAGGTTAGAGCCCGTCGTGGCTGGGGTCGGGCGGCTCCACGGTTTTACCCACCTCCCAGGCTCGGGACCCGAGTCGAGCAAGAACGGGGGGCCACTCGGCCAAATTGCGGTCAGGCCCAGAAGCCCTGACCGAGTCGCAACAGCTTACGGCCCCCCGATCATGCTCGACCCCAAACCAGGCAGGACACCGACCAAAACCGCTCCGCCGCCCGCTGGGTTTAGTTGGAGGTCAAGCTCAACTGTTTGAGCTCCGCTCGACCAAGGAGAGCGCAAGGCCCGCTCCACTAACGAGAAGGCCAATAAGGCTCGCACAAGCAGATGAGGCCACGAGGCTGGAAATCAGGAGATTACCCTGAGGGTGTCTATCGATTCCAAGGCCGATTGTGGAGGCAATGAGGACCATCATCAGGAGCAGGCTAGTAACTAGTAGCACCTTACTGATGTCTGCCCGCGCCCTTGCTAGATGATCTTCCCTTCTCTGGTCTTCAGCTGAGACGACGCTTCTTTGGCCGAAGGCGGCGAGGATTGCGACGGACGCCAGCGCGAAACCGAGAAGTCCGCTCGACGATCCGGTAAGCGACGAGTAGAAGTCTTTTCTCTGATCCGAATCCAATGATGCGACTAGAATCGTATTGCCCGTGAGGATCGAATAGCCGCACAGTGCCGACTCGCAGACTGCAAATATCATCGCTGGGGCAATCCAGAGATGCCTGTCGAGCCATGACCACACTCGGAATCTTCCCCCCTATTTAAGAGCTGCGCATTTTCTGTCCTCGGACAGCAGAGGAAAGGAGTCCGCGCCCTCGAAAATCCTTGTAGACCTGATCTAGCTCATGGAACACGCTAGGGCCATCTGGCATTGATGGAATCGTTGCGCTGCGATCGAACTGAGTGTCATGCTGTAGGCGCTCATTAAGGAGATTTATGGTCTCGACTCGCCCGGTCCTCGGGTTTCGACCCTTGATGATCATGTTGGAGACGTATTCATCTGCATTTTCTGCGAGAGTGAAAATTTCCTCCTCGGTCTCATTGTCAAGGTATCGATCCTTTCGCCCATACCGCCCCATGCCGAGGCTAACCCGAACGGAGGGGGTCTTTTCGCCGGCGACCGTTGGAATTAGAGTCCCGAAAACGCCGCGATCCTGGCTGATCCATTCCGGCTTAGTCATGGCGATCTCGACCGATCGAAGCTGCCCCTGGAGATCCTTGAGTCGGTCGACCATATCCTCTTTATAGAGAGGGTCGAAGGAGGCGTATGAGTTCAGACGCTGCCTCAGGAAGAACGCGAGGCGAGAGAATCTTGGGGAGTTCCTCCAGGAGTCATGGGCGCAATGTCCATCGGGCCAGATAGATACATGTGTAACATCTGCCGTGTACTCGGAGTCAAGCAGGGAAATTGGGCTTGCGGACGCGGTGGGATCCCATTTGAAAGGCCTATCCTCGGGATTCCTGAGCGCAAACAGGCGGAGGTTTGTTGGAGTGCTTTCACTGCCGACGTCGACAACCTCAACTGCCGTGATTACCCCATCTTTTTCGACAATTGACGAATTCTCGTCGGCTGCGATCTGAGATTCCAGTTGAGAGGCGGCCGCATGCGGGATGAAAGCCGGCTTCCCTGCAATGGGGGCCCACTTGTAGAAGACGAGTCTGCGCTTCAGCATGGAGTCATGGTAGTAGCTACCTCTCAATGTGAACCCGAAAAGTCTGCAAAAATTAATCGCATACCAGTTCGAATCTATGGATGTCCTATGTCGTGTACTGGCTCACTCAAGTATGGACGGGGGGTCTGACAAGTGAGCTGCGTGCTCAGAGTGGGGCTGGCTGGCGATGGAGTACCCCTGTACCGGGCCAAGGCATGCCACAGGCATGCCAGAACGGGCGGTACGTGACGGTGAATCGTGGGCGCGGGCGGCGAGGCGACCAGGGAACCGGCAGCGTGACCGAGCCGCAGGTCAGGCAGGGTCTCGAACGCCTGTCCTTGTAAAGAGGGGGTGGAACGACCCGCTTCCCACCACTCATCGTTGACCCCCGGCCAGGAGTGGGTGACCAGTGCAGGTGGGTTCCTGCACCGGCCCTGTCATGTCAGTTCGCCACGGACGTTGGCCGCCAGGCAGAGCAGTTCCTTGAGGCTCATCCAGCCTTCCAGGATGCCCTCAAGACGGACCAGCGCCCCACCCTCAGCATCGGTATCAGCGACCGCCCGCAAGTGCGATCGATCCACGCCGCATGCTGCCAGCAGGATGTTCACTTCATCCGCCGTCTGCCGCGCAACCCTCCAGCCGGCGGCGTAGTCCACTCCCGGCAGCCACACCCACGAGTCAGGGTCGAGGCTCGCCGCCAACTCCGCACCGAAGTCGTCGTCCCCGTCCAACTGCGCTTCAACTCCCCTGCTCAAGAACTGAACCGGCCGTCCACGCACTGGCATGCCGAGGAGCCCGATACCATCGGCATCGGGTTCCGACCCACCGGACCACCCCTCTCCCGCCAAGGTTCCGGGGTGGTCCGGCACGTCTTCAGTTGTCCCTGATCAGGTCAGGTGCGGTCCCGCGTCGGCTGCTCGCAGTCGAAGATCCGCCGGAACAGCTCCGCCTCGGTCAGGTCGAGCAGCGGATCGTCAACGCCGGTCTTCTCCCACCAGATCTGCCGCATGAGCAGCATCCGTTCTTCTTGAGCGAAGTCAGGCTCCGCGTACCACGCCAACGCGTCGCGGTGCGCGGCCCGCCGGCTCGGCGAGACGGCCCGCACCGGCCAGGTGAACTGGCCGTCCAGCAGCCACCAGGTCGAGAGCCGGTCCCATCGGGCCCGCAGGTGCCGGATCACTGGGCTGTCCCGGGGCCGGCGGGGTACAGGCGGACCACGGTCGGGGTCAGGTCGAGGAAGGCCAGGGCCCGCACCTCTCCGTGCGTCGCGAGCCGGCGCCCGATCGCCTGCTCCTCCGACGGCCCGAACAACTCGGCGAAGTAGTCCTGCTGGTCCGGGCTGAGCGGAAGCGTGCCGACCGCCGTCAGGAGCGCTGCCATCGCCTCCGGCAGCCTGCCGAAGTACTCGGGCTCCATAAGGCCTTGGACTTCCAGGACCACCGGGAAGGGGTACGGGGAGGCCGTCTCCGTCACGTCGGGGACTCCGATCGGCGTCACTTCCCCGACACCTCCCCTGCGCGCCGCGGGTGCCACCTGTGGACACCGACCGTCTGCCCATTCACCACGATGCTTCGGGTCAGCGCCTTCCTCAGCCCCGCGCCGCAGTAGAAGCACCGCGTCGCCGTCCCGGACGACCGCCTGCTCATTCCACACCGCCTTCCGGGCCCACCAGGGCCCAAACGATCTTTCCGACACCTTCAGGGCGGGGCTCGAAGCCCCACTCCAGGGACAGGGCTTCCACCAGGTGCAGCCCACGCCCCGAGACGTCGCCCGGGTCGGCAGCACACCGGATCGCGGGCTTCTCGCTGCTCGCGTCGTGCACCTCGATCCGCAACTGGTCGCACGCCATCTCGAACCGGACAGCGATCTCGCGCCCGGGCGAAACTCGCGCGTGCACCACCGCGTTGGCCACCAGTTCACCGAGCACCAGTTGGCCGTCGCCCATGAGGGCCGTGCCGCCCGGGATGCTCTGGAGGAAGTCACGCAGGTGGCTCCTGGCCACCGTCGCGGACCGCCTGTGCCGCGCGAGTCGCGCCTCGAACGCTGGTATCCCGTTGCCCGGCTTGTAGGGTTCGGAGCCGTCGCGGGGTTCTCCCGAGCTGGTCACGTGCACCGCCTCCCGATGCCCAATGGGCGGCCCGAACCCGAACGTTCCGGCCCTTGGTGCCAGGTTGCCGAGAGGGAGTGCGGACTTCGTACCCAAGCTGGTTGCCCACTGTGGGTAAACTCACAGGTAATCAACTTGCTTGCAGCGGCTGCTGATCGACAGCGGGGGCAATGGTGACCGAGGCTCGCGTACCGGACCGGCTCCCCGCGAGCCTGCTGTCCAACCCGGAGATGATCACTGCGTGTCGAAGACGAGACTTCGCCGCCGTGTTCCGGTTGCTCAAGCTGGCGGGGATCTACCCATCGCTCATCGCTCGCGCCTGTGACATGACACCGAGCCGGGTCGGTGAGGTCCTGTCCGGCAAGCGCAGGATCGAGAAAATCGATCTGATTGAGCGGATCGCCGACGGCCTTCACATTCCGGGCCGCCTGCTCGGCTTGGCTTCTCGGTCATGGGAGCTGGAGGCCCCGGTCCAGCATCCCCGCCGCCGCCTGCCTGAGCCTGCCGACGGCGGACAAGGCCTCAGCGCCCCGATCGACCCCGAGTTCTTCGTCAGCCACCTGCGCGGTGTGATGCCCGGCCACTACAAGGCCGCGAACCTGCTCGGCTCCCGACACGCGCTCGACTCCGTGACACGACACCTCCAACTGCTCGACCGTCTCCAGCAGGCCATCGGGGGCCGCGACCGCGAGGAACTCCTCACCATCGGCACTCGTACCGCGGAGTTCCTGGGCTGGTTGAACCAGGACCTCGGGGACTTCGACCGAGCCCTGTTCTGGTCGGACCGCGCAATGGAGTGGGCGCAGGAGGCCGGCGACGACGTGATGGCCGCCTACGTGCTCTTCCGGAAGAGCAACCAGGCCACCGCCCAGCGCAACGCCCAGAAGGCCGTCAGCCTTGCCCGCGCGGCCCAGCGGTCGGTCGGGGCCACTCACCGGATCCGGGCACTGGCGGCGCAGCAGGAGGCACAGGGCCACGCGATGATGGGCAACCCTCGCTTCGCACAGGCGAAGTTCGACGAGGCTCACGAGATCGCGGCCGCGCCGGACGATTCGCACGCCGACGACGCTCTTGATCTCGCCTACTGCACACCGACCTACATCGAGATGCAGCGCGCGAACTGTCTGATCGAACTCGGCGACCCGCACACGGCCGTGGGCATGTTCGAGGCGGAGCTCCGAGTGCTGCCGCCGGTCTACCGTAACGACCAGGGCGTCTACCTCTCCCGACTGGCGCGGGCCTACGCGGTGTCCGGTGAACCCGAGCAGGCGGTCGCCGCAGCCGACCGCGCACTGTCCATCGCCATCGACACCGAGTCAGCGCGCGCAATGTCCGAACTATCCACCGCCGGAAAGGCCCTCCAGCGGTGGAGCGCCGTACCCCAAGTGGCCATGTTCACCCACCGTTTGGCACTGATGAGCAGCGGAAGCCCTCTCGACCGCTGAGGACCCTATGGGAGAGGCTGGGCCCATGGACGCACTGATCACGGCCGCCACCTCCGCAGACGAACGCCGGCGCGGCGCCAAGATCGCCGTGCTGCCGGTCGGCAGCTTCGAGCAACACGGCGATCACCTGCCCCTGACCACCGACACCGTCGTCGCCAGCCTGATCGCCCAGCGGATCGCCACCGACTACGACCTGTTCCTCCTGCCACCCATCACCCTGTCCTGCTCCCACGAGCACGCCCACATCCCGGGCACCGTCAGCATCAGCGCCGCCACGCTCTACGCCGTGATCAACGACACGTGGAAGTCCCTCCGGGCGTCCGGCGTCCCCGGTCTGCTGATCGTGAATGGGCACGGCGGGAACTACGTGCTCTCCAACGTGGTCCAGGAGGCCAACACCGAGGGCCCACGCGTCGCCCTCTTCCCGGTCCGCGAGGACTGGCACCAGGCCCGCGAGGCCGCCGGGCTGGAGAGCAGCGGCGCCGAGGACATGCACGGCGGCGAGCTGGAAGTCTCCCTGCTCCTCCACGGCGCTCCCCACCTCGTCCGGGACGGAGTCGAGCACGACGACCACGACGCCCCTGAGCGCCCCCACCTCCTCACGCTGGGTATGGCCGGCTACACCCAGAACGGCATCATCGGCCGCCCGTCGCTCGGCACCGCAGAGAAGGGCAAGGCCCTCTTGGACAGCCTGTCCAAGTCGGCCACCGCGCACCTGTCACTCATTCGAGGTAGCTAACAGCCGCAAGCCGCCGCCCGAAGGTGGGAGAGCCCGCCGAAGGTATAGCGTCCGCCCGAAGCCTCAGTCCGCCTACATCGTTGAGTAACCAGACCCATACGGGTCATCGTCCGTCTGACATAGGAACCTCTGCGCCAGGCGGACGCGGTTACGAACCGTGGAGGGGTGATGCAGGAACTTCATGAGCTTCACTACCTGTCGACCGCGAAACTTGCGGAGTTTCAGAGAACTCTCCCGCGCACGGGTACGGGGAGGGCGGTTGAAGCAGAAGCATCAATGCTCGGTGCCAGCGCCCGTCTGTCTGTGGGAGGGAGGGCAGCAGACGACCTTCCAGATGCCCCCACCCTGGAAGAAGTGGTGGCCCACATCCGGGAGAAGACCTGGGCGCACAACAAGGTGCCTGACTCTTGCGAGTCACTGATGACCCGAGACTGGATGGAGTTCACCGGGCGCTTTCGATTCGGGCGAGGTCTGAGCGACGTCGGTCTCAGGGACTGCGGGGTGTACGCGTACGTCTCGATCGAGGACGAGCCTTGTCGCCAGCAAAGCGGCGCACCCTGTTCTGGTGTGGAGGTCATCCTGTGTGGATCTATCCAGCACGTCCTGGAGCATCGTGACGCCAGAGCCACCCGCACGGGATCGGGTTCCGACTGGCTCCACGATCTTGCGGCTGAACTCGTGGAGAGGGAGGCCCGAGGTGACACATCGTTTCCCGACAGGTTGGCCTCCACGCGCTTCAGCGATCAAGAGTTCGCGGCTCGCTCCTGCTACTCGATGCTGTCGTGGTATCTGGACGGTCCTGCCTACCTGCACGGGTTTGCCCGTGTGCTGTGCAACTTCCCGCCTGATCAGTGGCAGCACCGAATGATCGTGGCAACACCCCTGTTCGTTGAAACCGGAACGCGCCCAACTCCGACAGCTTCCGTTTCGCAGAGAGCCTTGCCATCCCGGTGGTGGCAACGCTGGCGGCCGCGACGGTAGGCGTCGTCGCCCTCGATTGGTGGTTACACCCTTTTTTCCATGGGTTCACCACCCGCAACCCCGTAGAGCCCTCCCCGAACGAACTTGGGTTCTAGCAGTCGTTGCAACACCCCAGTTCAAGGGGTGCGATGGACTTCGAGATCCGGGAAGACCGGCACAAGAAGGGGCGGCGTTTGAC